>CAUYUB010000213.1:0-3272 GCA_963575685.1 Gammaproteobacteria bacterium
CTACAGTGCGGAGCAGGCGCTCAGATCCTCTGAGCGCCAAGGTATTGGTAACCGGAGAATTGCTCACTTGCGCTTATGGCAACAACCCATCATAGGTCAACAAATGCTTACTCCCTTCAAGAAACTATATAATAAATTCAAGCGGAAATCTTCTTCAAAGATCAAGATCAAGCGGCAAATTACCTGGAAAGAGCTGTTTATTATTGAAAATGTTTTATTGATAATTGTCTTGGGTGGGTTTGTTTCGTACGAGATATATTCTCTGAAGAAGGCAGAGGTCAGCCTGACCACACAAAATGAAATATCGGCAACCTCGGTTCTGATGAGTTTGCTAGCATTTCTCTTATGATGTATTCACGAGATAGACAAACCACCCTTATCTTTTGACTTTACGGTGATATCGACCATCTCGACTGACGTTACCATATTTTCTTGGGCCATCGTGTAGAGTGTGCCTGTCACCGGAGCCGTGTCTCGATAATGCCGACCAACGGAGAGGCGCACATGTTCGGTGGAGGGAAGGATACCGTTGGTCGGATCAAAACCTTTCCAACCGACGTTGGGAATATAGAGTTGGACCCAGGCGTGGGTAGCTCCCGCCATGTTCTGTGCCCACTCGTGACGATGATCGCTGGTGTAGACATAACCACACACATACCGCGACGGCAGCCCAAGCAGACGCGCCATGCAAATGAACAGATTGGCAAAATCTTGACAAACCCCTCGCCTATTGGTCAGTACTTCATAGGGAGTAGTGTCTATATTCGTTGAACCGGGCGCGTAGCTGAATTCTCGAAATAACGTAAGATTGATATCAAACAAGGTCTCGACGAGATCGCTCCGATTACGTTCAACAAACGACAACGCGTAGCGGTAGATTTCCGTAAGTTGTGTTTCGGGTAGTTCGATGGGGGTAAGATAGGGCGACAACATCGTATAGTCCCACGGCATCCACGACAACGGGAATTTGGGACGGATCGGGAGGTTTGTAAAGGCGAAAGGATCAATATCGAGCAACTCGACAATCGATTCCGCGGTAATCATCATCTCCGAATACGGCTGATCAGTTTCATAACGCATGGTCCAGTTACCGAAGGCATCTTCATATTCCACGCCAGTGCTTTCGGGCGTCAGTTGCAATCGGTAGTCGATTACCCGCTGCTTCCAATCATGGAACGGTTGCAGATGCAACCGATGGATGCTTCGCCCAATCGGTTGGTCGTAATGATATGACGTAACATGACGAATCCGGAAACGGCGGACTTGCATCGCCTGCTGGAGCTGGAAGGGCGTCATTGGCGTATTTTATAGGAGGTCCGAACGACTGCCCCCGAGCAGGCCCGCTTTCATCTGGTTCCTGCCGGAATTTTTTGCCTCATAGAGATAATGATCGGCCAAGGCCAACAACTCCTGTTGAGTCCCTGCGGTACCGGCAGGTGCTGTGGCGATTCCCACGCTGACGGTAACTACGGAAGCAACCGGTGAGGCCTCATGGCGAATGGCCAGCGCGGTCAACTCCGCCAAAATGCGTCGGACCACCAAGTGGGCACCAGCCGCATCGGTATCGGGAAGTAGGCAGATCAGCTCCTCTCCGCCATATCGTGCGGCCAAATCAGTGGGACGCCTCATCTGACGGTGGAAAGCCCCGCTCACGGTACGTAGACAATCATCACCGGCCAGGTGGCCATAACAGTCATTGTAGGCCTTGAAATGGTCGATGTCGGCAATTGCCAATGAAATCGTTGATTTATTTTGCATCGCCCGGCGCCATTCACGTTTTAGGGCATCATCAAAACCACGGCGATTGGTAATCCCCGTCAGGCCATCAATGACGGAGAGGCTGCGCAAGGTATCACGTTGCGCCTTAAGCTCCAGATGATTACGCACCCGGTTGCGGACAATGATCGGCTGAATCGGCTTCGTAATATAGTCGATGGCTCCCATTTCCAGTCCCTTGGCCTCATCGTCCACCTCATTCATTGCGGTAACAAAGATGACCGGAATATCCTTGATAAGAGGATTCTCCTTGAGTCTGCGACACACCGTAAAACCATCTACATCCGCCATTACGATATCGAGTAAAATGAGATCTGGCTCCTGGGTTTCGGCCATCCGTAGCGTATCCGCCCCGGAGAGGGCAAGCAGGATACGATAATCACGTTTCAGAATATCCCCTATCACCTGAAGATCAATTGGCTCATCGTCGGCGATCAGGATGGTCGGGCGTACTACGGCCTTTTCTGCACATGCGGCGATAATTCCTTCAGCAGGTAACAGTTCCCGATGGAGGTGATTGCGAATCATTCGATTTTCTATCTCCAGCGGACGACACAGGCCTTGACTCAGATAATTATGAATTTCGCTAATTGTCCCCTGGTGAGGGTGATTGGGTAGCGTCTTATAATATTCTTCCAGGTCACGAAGGATGCGTTTATGGGACTGTTTATGATGCTCGTAACTCGGCAACCCAATGTTGCGCATAATTCTTTCTTCGTAAGAAAAATATTCTGCGGCCTCGGTGAGCAACCTCCCAAAATTTTCCACAATCTGTGTCGGTGAAGTAACGTAGTCTTCGGGGTCGCCACAAAAACCATCAATGCAACCCGCCAGCCGAAGATAGCGACCATCCATCGAGAGGATGCCGGTGCTTACCGGCAACACACGCTTGGTTTCACCCTCTTCAAAATAGGGGCGATTGTTTGTTGTGATCATCGGAAGACCGTCAAAGAATACTCAACCACTCGGAAGAATTCCCGCGCAAACTCGGTTTCTTCCGGAATTCTTTGCCTCATAGAGGCGGCAATCGGCCAAGGCCAATAAATCATTGCGATCGGTCGCCGCATCGGCAACCGCGGTTGCAATCCCCGCGCTGACGGTAACCACCGGTGCGACCGGCGATGCCTCATGGCGAACCGCCAATGTGACCAAGTCGGTCAGGATGCTCTGGGCAACTTGGCGAGCAGTGGCAGAATCAGTATCGGGAAGCAGACAGACCAATTCCTCGCCGCCGTAGCGCGCAACCAAATCCCCAGGATGGTTCATCCGACCGCGGAAGACACCAGTGACGGCACGCAGACATTCGTCACCGGCGACATGGCCATAATGGTCATTGTAGGCCTTAAAGTGGTCGATGTCGGCGACAATCAGTGAGAGCTGCGAACGATTACGTCGGGAGCGTCGCCATTCGCGGTCAAAGGCCTCTTCGAAACCTCGACGATTGGTGATCCCGGTCAATCCATCGATAACGGCAAAGCGCCGCAAGGTATCGCGTT
>CAUYUB010000214.1:0-3252 GCA_963575685.1 Gammaproteobacteria bacterium
GCACACAGCGCCTATCAGTCGGCACTTACCAAGCTTCCTGCCGGCTCCGGGGTGGCTGCCGATCTACGTCTGAAGCTTGATGATTTGGGTGAAGTATGAACGCAAAACGACTGGCCGCAGTTCTGGCCGTAGCGACATGGCTATCAGGTTGTTCCACTATCAGCGAGTGGTTTGCCTCCGATACCGCCGAACCCCCTGCCCCCCTGCCTCCACTCTCGACCGAGAAAGAGGTATTGCGGCCTTTGTGGACCGCCTCGGGTGGGGTAGGTACCGACAAACAGTTTTTGCGCCTGCGTCCGATTGTGATGGAAGGACGGGTGGTGGTGTCCAACGCCGATGGAGCGGTAGCTGCTTACGATACCTCCGGTGGTGGGCTGTTATGGCGAACCGAGACCAATGTTGCCCTTTCTGGCGGAACCGGGGGAGGGGATGATTTGGTGGTGGTGGGCGGTGCTAAGGGGGAAATCGTGGCCCTGAACCTCAAGGATGGTAAGGAACGTTGGCATACCTCGCTCTCCAGCGAGGTCCTCGCCCCTCCCGCAGCCTCGGACGGGATCGTGGTCGTACGTACCATTGATGGACGGGTCGTCGGACTTTCCGCTACCGACGGTAGTCGCTTGTGGGTCTTCAGTCGTACCGTTCCAATCCTTAGCCTACGTGGTACCGGCGCCCCTCTAATTGTGGGAGGGCGGGTCTTTGTGGGTCTGGATAGTGGGCACCTTGTGGCTTTGGGGCTGCACGACGGACATGGGGTGTGGGAGGCCGTCGTAGCCGTGCCCAAAGGGCGTTCCGAACTGGAGCGGATGGTGGACATCGATGCCGATCCGGTGCTGTTCGAGGATACTCTGTATGTAGCTGCCTTTCAGGGACGGGTGGTAGCGGTGAACGCCGAAAGTGGTCAGTTGTACTGGTCACGCGAGATCTCCAGCGTTGCGGGTATTGGCGTAGATCGTGACCGTGTCTATGTGACCGATGAAGACAGCGTGGTATGGGGTCTGGATCGCTCGTCAGGGTCCGCCCTGTGGCGGCAGGAAGTTCTGCGTAATCGGGCCTTGACCGCCCCGACTCCCTACGGTAGCGCGGTATTGGTCGGCGATCTGGAAGGCTATCTCCATGCCCTGAATCGGGACGACGGTCGTATTCTCGGTCGCTTTTCGCTGGAAGGAAAACCTGTGCTTGCCGCTCCGCTCATCCAAGGCGCGGTGTTGTACGCCATCGGCAGCGGTGGAACCATCGCGGCACTGAGAGACTGATGAAACAGTGGATAGGAAAGGCTGCCCGTTTAAAGTTGCTTTTGGTCTAATTCGACAGGAGTCGATACCATGAAGAACATACCTTTTGATTTGAACGATATTGAACACGAGCCCTCCGATGAACAACTCGATGCCTTGATGGAAGAAGTTATTATAGAAGCCCGCAGGCGGGCGGAAATCGCTCGGGAGAAACTTATGATTCGTTTGCGCGAAGACATCGCCCATGCCCAGCAGTTGTTGGCACATATGTAAGAGATGGGAGTGATGTTGTCACAGAAGCCGCGCCTAATAGTGGTTGCCGGACCAAATGGTTCCGGCAAGACCTCTATCACCGAGCAGTTGTTGAGGCATACTTGGATAGTTGGATGCGTCTATGTGAATCCAGACAACATTGCACGCGACGAATTTGGTAACTGGAATTCGCTTGATGCAGTGATGAAGGCGGCAAGACGGGCAACCGAGATTCGTGAACAATGTATTAAGGAAGGAATGAGTCTTGCTTTTGAAACAGTTCTTTCCGCGCCGGACAAGGTAGAATTTATTCGACGCGCCAAGGCAGCAGGTTTTTTCGTTCGCCTGTTTTTTGTGGGTACAGACGATCCATCCATTAATGCCAAACGTGTGGCAATGCGTGTGATGGAAGGTGGTCATGATGTACCGATTCTGAAGATTATCAGCCGTTACACGAAGTCGCTGGCTAACTGCTCGATTTCTGCACAACTGGCCGATCGGGCATACGTTTATGACAATTCTGTCGATGGCGTACAGGCACGGTTACTCTTTCGTACTACCAATGGCGAGCTTGTGAAGCGTTATGGAGAGATTAATCCGTGGGCATGGGAAATTGTAGAGAAGTTGCGTCTATTGAGGCAGTGAATAATTTCTTTCCCCAAATAGGCGCAAACAGGCACTGACTGCGGCTTGATCGTATAACCTACCTGCGCCACATTTTATTTCTTCCAGGGCTTTGTCGAGTCCCAATGCTGGACGATAGGGGCGATGCGAAGCCATGGCTTCCACCACATCCGCTACGGTGAGGAGACGAGATTCCAGCAGAATCTCCTCACCTTTCAATCCGCGTGGATAACCGCTTCCATCCATGCGTTCATGGTGCTGCCAGATGATATCCGCTACCGGCCAGGGGAAACTTACTTGCCGAGTGATGTCGTAACCGGCTTGGGCGTGGGTTTTGATCAAGGAAAATTCGATATCAGAAATACGGCCGGGGCGGTTAAGGATTTCGGCAGGGATGTGGATCTTACCGATGTCATGCACCATACTCGCCAAACGCAGGCCGTTGATGCGTTCAGCATCAATGCCAAGCTCTTGTGCAATCGCCACCACCAGGCGCGATACGCGTGCTTGATGGCCAGCGGTATAAGCATCGCGTTTTTCCATAGTTAAAACGATGGTCTGGATCGTTTGTTCCAGGACATCGGCATACTTCTTCTGACTTTCTGACAGGGATAGCATCGCCTGCTGGAGTTCGCGTGTACGGGTGTCCACCATATCTTCCAGGTTGCGTTGCAAGCGATAAAGGTTCAGGTGTGTATGTACCCTGGCCAGAACCTCTTCCAACTGGAATGGTTTAGTAATGTAATCGACACCACCGGCCTGGAATGCGGCTACTTTATCTGCCATATCTTGTAGGGCACTGATGAAAATGATGGGGATATCTTTCACCAGGGCATTGCTCTTCAGGCGCCGGCAAACTTCATAACCATCGATACCGGGCATACGAACATCCAGTAATACCAGATTTGGTGGGAAAGAAAGAATTGAACGAATGGCAACCTCACCATCCAGCGCCGGACGTACCCGATACCCATGTTGCTGCAACATGCCGCTCAATACATGCAAATTATTGGGGTTATCGTCCACAATGACGATGCTATCTGAATTATCAACCGCTTCGTTCATAACGCTCTCTTCTCGCTACGTAAACTGTGTAATTCCATCTAATAATAAATATATATAGGTTGATTTATGTTACGCCTTT
>CAUYUB010000215.1:0-3213 GCA_963575685.1 Gammaproteobacteria bacterium
CATATTTTTGCCGAGGACCTCGGCCTGGCCATAGCCGGTCATCTCGCAGAAGCGGGGATTGACGTACTCGATGTTGCCTTCGGCGTCGGTGATCAGGATCGAGGTCGGGCTCTGCTCCATGGCTAGGGACAAGGTACGCAACCGGGACTCGCTGTGGTGCAGCGCATAAAGCGTCTGTCCACCTCGCAGGAGATAGCGCACCCGGTGTTCCAGCAGCGTCCAGTGGTCATGCTTGGGCAGGAAGTCGGTTGCCCCCGCCTGATAGGCCCGTTCTACCGCCGTCGCATCGTTGAACCCGGTCATCATCAAGACTGGAACATGCGCGCCGTCGGGCAGCCGGCGCAGGGCGGTACAGGTCTGGAAGCCATCCAGCCCCGGCATCATGACATCCAGGATCACCAGATCAGGGTGCAGTTCGGCGAAGGCCGCCAGTGCGGCGTAACCATCTTCGGCCTCGGCGACCCGCAGCCCATTTCGGGCCAGGACACGCCGCGTCAGCAGACGCATATCGGGATCGTCATCCACGATCAAAATCAAGGCGGGCTGATTCGATGGGGCCGAGACTGGCGGGGAGGGAAGGGGAGGAAGTGGACGGGCTGCCGGCTCGCGCCGAATGGCCACCAAGGCAGGACGGACTTCGGCCCATGCCGTCTCGATGGCCATTACCACCGCCGTCAGCGAGATGCTTTTTCCTTGACGGGCATCGTCCTCGGCAGTGGCGCACAGGGCGGCCAACCGGCGCGCGCCGAGGCTGTTGCTGCTGGATTTGAGACTGTGGATGGCATACAGGAATGCCTGGGTATCTCCTTGCGCCTCTGCCGTTCGCAACGCCTCCACCAGATGCGTAGCATTATCCAGGTACGCATCAACCATGGCACTCAACAGGTCGTCCGTCTCGGATTCTCCCAGGGCACGGATCTGTTCCAAGGCGGCAGGGTCCAAGGCAACCGGAGGAGAAAGGGGAGGGGAGGGGAGGGCGGTAGCGGCAGGTAAAGGGACGGTAGCTGTCCAGCGCCGCAGGGTGGCTGCCAACGCTTCTATCGTAAAGGGTTTTGGCAGGTAGTCATCCATCCCTGCGAGCAGACATTTTTCGCGATCCCCCGTCATGGCATAAGCACTGAGGGCCACGATTGGCAACCGTGGAGTCGTCCCCTCCGTTGCGGCGGCGCGGAGGCGACGGGTAGCCTCATAGCCATCCATCACCGGCATCTGGCAGTCCATCAGGATGATGTCGAATTCTCCACCAGCGACCGCTTCCAATACCGCACTGCCGTTGGATATCACCGTGGCGTGACAACCGAGGCGTCGGAGCATGGCGATGAGCAGTTGCTGGTTGACGGGATTATCTTCCGCCACCAACACCCGTAGACCCAGCCGATCCAGAACAGAAGAAGGTGGGGGGGGTAAGGTATCTGTAGTATCTGTGGTTGAACCTGTTTCCAACACAGCGGGGAGTGGAATATTGACCCAAAAGGTAGACCCCTGACCCACGGTACTGTGTAAATCGATGGCGCCCTCCATCAATTCGACGAGCTGGCAGGTAATGGCAAGTCCCAATCCGCTGCCGCCGTAATCCCGAGTGGTGGAGCCGTCGGCCTGGGCGAAGGTATCGAAGATCAAGGTCTGCTTTTCTTCGGGTATACCGATGCCGGTATCGTTAATCTCGAAGTGGGTAGTGTTGGCGGGGCCGGGACTCACGATTATCGTCACCTTCCCTTCCTGGGTGAACTTGACGGCATTGGCCACCAAGTTAGTCAACACCTGGCGCAGTCGGTGAGGATCGCCATGGACGTTGACCGGCACGGTCTCGTCCACGTTGCAGTACAACGTCAGCCCCTTGTGATGGGCCTGTTCCGCAAAAATGCGGCAGACCCCTTCGATACAGGCGCGGAGGTTGAAGTCTTGCGGATCCAGCATCAATTTGCCTGCCTCGATCTTGGCGAGATCCAATACATCGTCGAGGAGGGTGAGCAACGCTTGCCCCGATTGTAGGGCCGCATCGGCAAATTGGCGTTGCTCGGGGGTGAGTGGGGTATCGAGCAGCAGTGCGGTCATGCCCAACACCCCGTTCATGGGGGTGCGGATCTCATGACTCATATTGGCCAGGAACTGAGACTTGGCGGAACTGGCGTGCTCGGCAACGGCGCGCGCCTCCTCGGCCTCACGACGGGCACGCTCCGCCTCGACCACCACCCTGCGTAGTTCATCGTTGGTGCGTGAGAGATCGGTGGTACGTGCCGCAACTTCCTTTTTCAAGTAGAGACGATAGCGAGCAAGGTGTCGATCCCGGTCTTCCACCTGGGAGAGCATCTGATTGAAGCCCTCAATGAGACGACCGATCTCGTCCGGATCTTCGGTGGTAACCCGCAGGCTGTAGTTCTGTTCCTTGGAGACGCGAACCATGGTTTGAACCAAACGCAGGATCGGATCGGAGATGCGCCGTTGCAGGCGTCCAGTGAGGAATAGGGCAAGGAAGACTGCGACGCCCATGACGACCAACGCTACCAGGGCGCTCCAGGTCAGATTGGCGTAAATCTGACGCAGATGGGCGCGGAGGTAGAGGTAGCCGATGGTCTTGTGGTCAAACACCACGGGCACCACCAGGTCCAACCGACCTCCCCGGCGGCGGTAATGCAACTTGTCTACTTCCGTCGAGGGAGAGCTACGTACCCAGGAATCTTGGCTGGGGTCTTGCGTCGTGTCAGTCTCGTTGCGGTGATAACTCGCAAAGGGACGCCCGTCAGTAGCGAGCAGATAACCGGCATCCACCTCCGCTTGGGCTTCCAACGCCCCCAGCAACTGCACCGCAGTATCGCGGTCGCCGGAGGCTAGGGACGGGGCGGTGGTGGTAGCGATTACCCGGGCCAAGACGGAAAGTTGGCCGACCAGGCTGTGGTGAAAGGAAACAATATTGAAGCCAAGGGTCGCGAGGAAGGCTACCCCCAGAGCTACGGCGGTGGTCAACAGTACAATACGGCGCAACTTATCGCGGATGGACACCGGGCGAAAGTGTCCTAACCAAGAGAGTTTCATTAGTTTTCTGACATTGACATAAAAGTAAAATGGCTCTTTGGGATCTTGTGGGATCTTGTGTGGCTTACAACCAATTGATTATTTTGTATAACCACGCCAACGGCGTGGTGGTATGCCAGCCCAGGGCAACGCCCTGGGTTTTGATATCGAAAATTTTCTGCCGCCCTGAAAGGGCGGCAG
>CAUYUB010000216.1:0-3193 GCA_963575685.1 Gammaproteobacteria bacterium
CCAGCGCCGTCGCGGGCAACGCTCAGGTCACGCTGAATTGGACCGCGCTCCCCGACGCCACCCGCTACAACGTTTATCAGGGAACCACGTCCGGTGGGGAATCCGCGACTCCAATCAATACCAGCGCAACCAGTATCGCCATCACCGGCCTGACCAACGATACGACCTATTTCTTTAAAGTGGCCGCAATTAACGCAATTGGTAGCGGCACGCTCTCGAACGAGGCCAGCGCCACGCCGAGTGCAACCGCTCCGGCCCAAGCCGTCGTGTACCAGAATGATTTCAGTGTCGGCGCAGGCTTCGAATGGTCCGACCCGACAATTGCTACATCTAATGGTGAATGGTTCCTTGGCACGAGTGCCTGTGGTTTTGGTCCCGGCTCCGATACTTTGACCCTAAACAATCTTCCCTCTCATAACGAAGTAGAAGTGGATTTCGATCTGTACATTATAAATACCTGGGATGGTGGGGACCGTTGGAAATTCACTGTCGATGGGGACAGTCTGGTAAGTATTCTTGATCCCATGCTTGGCACCTTAAATGTCGCCACATGGACTTCAGGGGGTCGTATTTCAAATCATTTGTCCTATACATTTTTGCACACAACACCTAGTCTCGCCCTCGCATTTACCGGAATGGAGGATCAGTCTCCATGTGATGAAGGCTGGGGCCTGGACAACGTTCGGGTTACCGTTCTCACCCCCACGGTACCACCGGCTGCGCCTACGATTAGTGCCGTCGCTGGCGATACCCAGGTCACGCTGAATTGGGCCACGGTCACCGGCGCCACCAGTTACAACGTCTACCAAGGAACCACGGCCGGCGGAGAATCCGCGACCCCAATCCTGACCGGCGTCACCGGAACGACCACGCTCATTACTGGTTTGACCAAGGGAATGGATTATTTCTTCAAGATGGCGGCGGTCAATTCGGTTGGGGTGAGCGCGCTATCGAATGAAGTCAGCATATCCATCGCTAAAGACAATCAAACCATCACCCTCGGCCCAGCGCCCGTTCTATGGGTAGGAGGTACGGCAACTGTCGCGGCCACGGGCGGAGCGTCGGGCAATCCGGTGACATTCGCCTCGACCACGCCCAGTATTTGCACCGTAAGCGGCACTACTGTGACCGGCATTACCGCTGGGACCTGCACCGTAGCCGCCAATCAAGCGGGTAATGTCAGTTACAACGCCGCGCCTCAAGTCACTCAGAATATCTATGTGGCTGCGGACCAATTGCACGCCGGTTTAATTGCCTACTATCCGTTCAATGGGAATGCGAATGATGAAACCGGAAATGGGAATAATGGGGTGGTATATGGAACCACATTAACGATCGACAGGTTCGGTAATGTGGATAGCGCATATAACTTTGATGGCTCAATTAATGACTATATCGACATAACAGTTCCCAGCATCAATACAACTCCTGGCGCTCAGGTAACGGTAAGTTTCTGGATGGATTGGAATGGAAACGATAATTATGGTAATGGAGCAATGCCTTTCTCGTTCAATGTTTATGATTTATGGCTGGTTAACGGTAATTTTGGATTTAATACTGGTGGAGGCTATGTGTTTGGGGTTGGGGGCAGCAATCTATTATTAAATCGCTGGGTCTCCGTTGTTGCAGTATTTAATAATGGTGATGCTACCCTAAATTCTCTTTACATTGATGGTGAAAAACAAACATTAGTACAACTTTCCAACTCTCCTACTGCTAGAACTGTATCCACTGATATACGTATTAGTGGATGGAGGGATTCTAATCATTATCCATTTGGTGGAAAGATTGATGATATCCATATTTACAACCGCGCTTTCACTGATGCGGAAGTCCAACAGATTTACCAACAAGAGGCAAATCCCGCCAAATCCCTAGCCGTAAATAAAACTGGTACGGGAAGCGGAACGGTAACGAGCAGCCCGTCAGGGATCAGTTGTGGCACGGATTGCGGCAAGAGCTACGCCTACGGCACCACCATTACATTGACCGCTACACCGGATGCGGGCTCTACCTTCACGGGCTGGAGTGGTGGCGGATGTTCTGGGACGGGGATCTGCGCGGTAACGATAACCACAACGGACCAAGCAGTAACGGCAACCTTTACCACCTATCCTTCCCTGGTTGTTGCCAAAGCCGGTACAGGCACTGGGACCGTAACGAGTACACCTACTGGAATTAATTGCGGTTCGGATTGTTCGGAAAGTTATACACCGGGCACCAGTGTCATACTGACCGCGACACCAGCCACAGGTTCTACTTTCACGGGCTGGAGCGGCGGTGGGTGCTCGGGGACGGGTACCTGCACGGTGACGCTGAACACGAACCAAACGGTGACGGCAACCTTTACCACCTACCCCTCGCTCGTCGCCACCAAGGATGGCACGGGCAGCGGGACCGTAACGAGCACGCCGGCGGGGATTAACTGCGGCACGGATTGTTCGGAGAATTACACGCCGGGCACCAGTGTTACGCTGACCGCGACCCCGGCGGTGGGCTCGGTGTTCACGCGCTGGTCTGGGAACTGCTCGGGGAGCGGCGGCTGCACCCTGGCCATGGATGCCTCCAAGACCGCGACCGCCACCTTCACGGCCCTCCCCCCCGCGCCGGTAATGACCAGCGCGGTCGCGGGCAACGCCCAGGCCACACTGAACTGGACGGCGGTCAGCGGTGCCACCAATTACAACGTGTACCAAGGGACCACGAGTGGTGGGGAAGCCGCGACCCCGGTCAGGACCGGCGTCACCGGGACGAGCGTGGTCATCACTGGCCTGACCAACAACACGACGTACTACTTCAAGATGGCCACGGTCAACCCAATTGGTACCGGCGGGCTATCGAATGAGGTCAGCGCCACGCCACTCAAGGCAAGTCAGACTATCACTTTCGGTACGGCACCCGCAGTGGTAGTGGGAGGCACGGGAACGGTGACGGCCACGGGCGGAGCGTCGGGCAATCTGGTGACATTCAGCTCCACCACCTCCGCCGTTTGCACTGTGAACGGTAGCACCGTAACTGGCGTCACCGCCGGGACCTGCACGATAGCCGCCAACCAAACGGGCAACGCTTTCTACAACGCCGCGCCGCAGGTCACCCAGACCATCACGGTCGGGAAGGCGAATCAAACCATCAGCTTCGGCGCCGCGCCCAATGTGATCGTGGGAGGCACGGGAACGGTGACGGCCACGGGCGG
>CAUYUB010000217.1:0-3157 GCA_963575685.1 Gammaproteobacteria bacterium
AACGAGGTCCCACGTATTTCTCGGGTGGTTTACGATATTTCCGGAAAGCCTCCGGCGACGATTGAGTGGGAATAAGGAATAAAGGGAGACGGCTGGGATCAAAAGTGTTTTAGAGGGGCTTAAAGCAATTTTACCAAGGCGGAGATTAGTGCAACTTGGCCAAGTGCCAAACCAATACCCCATTTGACCAGCCGATTTTCCAGTTCCAGCAAGCGAGCATCAAGGTAATCTTTGGTGATGGGTAATGCCTCAGATTGCGCCTCCTTGAAGGCATCAGCTACGGCATGGGCCTGCTGTGAAGTAAAGCCGGCAGCCTCCAGTTTTTGTGAGAACTTCAAGGTGTCGAAAGTGATTGTGGCCATGGGTAGTCTCCCTAACGTGTCGTAACTGACAGTGTATGTCTTCCAGACATGTTGCTCAACCAACAGTTTATGCACTATTTCTGACACATATAAAATAATTAAATGGGAATGATAAATGAACGCGGAGGATGAAACCTGGATGGCCCGTGCGTTGGAATTAGCCCACCGGGCTGCTACGGAAGGCGAAGTCCCAGTGGGGGCTGTAGTGGTTCGAGACGGCATAGTGTTGGGCGAGGGCTGGAATCGTCCCATTGGCCTGTGCGACCCCACCGCTCATGCCGAGATCCAAGCGTTGCGTGCGGCTGCCCAAGCGGCAGGGAACTATCGTCTCCCCGGCGTTACGCTCTATTCCACCTTGGAACCCTGCACAATGTGTGCCGGTGCGATGGTCCACGCCCGTGTCGCGCGATTGGTTTTCGGTACTTACGATCCCCGTAGCGGTGCCGCCGTTAGCCAATTCGATCTTCTCCAGTCTGCTGCCCTCAATCATCATGTAGCATGGGAAGTCGGCCTCTTGCGGGAAGAATGCGCGACGCTGCTTCAGACGTTTTTTCGTAACCGACGAAGAATCTCTGAATAGATTACGCGCTACCGTTATTTTCACCACCACACCGTTTGTTGCGGGCATACTCAGCAGCACCCAGCAGGCAGGGTTCCTCAGTCTGTAATCCCTGCAACCGGGGGTTCCGTATAGTCAAAATGAAAATGCTCTAACAGCGGAAACAGCGGAAACAGCGGAAAACGGCAAAGATTCAAAGGCCAAAGCGCAAAGATCAAAAAGTCCTGGCGAGACGAAAACCGATGCTGTCGGCCGCTGTATCAGAATAGCTATTGGTGCGGAAGGCCGACCGAAGATACGCCTGAGGGAAGATCCAGCTCCCGCCGCGAACCACGCGCCGGGTGCAATTCACACCTTTTTCCACCTCCCAAGCCGCACCATCATTGGGGGCATTGGCATAGCTGTCGTGCCAGCAATCCTGAGTCCATTCCCAAACATTGCCCAATATGTCGTGGAGGCCGAAGGGGTTTCGGATAATGTTTAATTAATTGAAAGCCACGTAAGATTCTAAAGAATCTTTTCTTGTCCCCCTTTTTGCTGGCACCGTCCAAATGATCGTCATCGACACCACCACCCCACGCTGGTTACGCGAATTGGACCGTTTCGTCCATCTCCATAGCCTGCTGATTGTTTATGGCAATATTTTGGACCTTGCTTCCTATCCGGTGCGTGCCGGTGATCGAAATTATTGGACCGAAACCGACCTGCGTACTTTCTTCCGGCGTTATCTGACGGGACTAGAATATGAATTGGTGGGTGAATTCGACCCAGTGGAGGGGCTGGCCTTTGTCACGACGGGAATGGAACGGACCTTTGAACGTCTTGCGGCAGGGGCGACGAGCACGCCCGCTGCTGCGGGTACAGCGCCGGCAAATCACACGCCGCCTCCTTCCCCACCCCCAACGGACACAGAAACCGCCCCACGGCCGCCGCCGACCGCTACCGACCTCGAAACCGCAGTGCGGGGCATCGCCCGCACCCTCACTAACCGTGATGTGCCCTGTGCCTTTGTGTTGCACCTCGCCTCGCGTCTGGCGGTCGCCCCGGACCGCCTGACCCGCGCCGAGCACACCCTGTTTACCCGCCTGCTCAAGGCATCGCTGGAGGCGCGCGAGGTGGTACGCGGGGAACGGCGCTGGAACAACTGCCTGATTCTGGTCTGCGAGCGCCCCAACGACCTACCCGCTTTCCTCTACGTAGACAACCCGCGCGCGCGCACGGTCCGCCTGGAGCCACCCAATTCCACCGACCGCGCCCGTTTTCTGCGCGGAAGTTATGCGAGCTTCTACGGCGCCGTCCCCGGCCAACCCCCCTCGACGGAACTGACGGCACTATTCGCCGCCCTCACCGAGGGGCTTTCCTACTATGAACTGCGCGCCCTCATCGGGCTGTCGCTGCGCGAAGGCATTCCCATCGCCCAGGCTCGCGCCCTCACCGACCGCTACAAATATGGCGTCACCGAAAGCGAATGGGAACGACTCGACCGCACCCGCCTAGCCGGTGCCGAAGATCTGGTGCGCAGTCGCGTGAAAGGCCAGGAGCCTGCTTTGCGTCGGGTACTGGAGGTCGTCAAACGGGCACGACTCGGTTTGGCTGCGGGGAGCAGTGGGGCAAGTCAGCGTCCGCGCGGGGTGCTGTTTTTCGCTGGCCCGACCGGAGTAGGCAAGACCGAATTGGCCAAGGCCCTGGCGGAATTGCTGTTCGGACGCGAGGAGCGCCTGGTGCGTTTCGACATGAGCGAATATGCCGCCCCCCACGCCGAGGCACGCCTACTCGGCGCGCCTCCCGGCTATGTCGGCTACGAGGAAGGTGGGAAACTCACCAATGCCATCAAGGAACAACCCTTCTCGGTGCTGCTCTTCGATGAGGTGGAAAAGGCCCACGCGAGCATTTTCGACAAATTTCTCCAGGTCCTCGACGATGGCCGAATCACCGACGGTCGCGGCGAGACCGTCTATTTTTCCGAGTCGGTAATTATCTTTACCAGCAATCTCGGCACCGTTACCACCACCCCCGACGGCCGCCGTGAGGTCTTGGTTTCCGCCGAACAACCCTACACCGAATTACGCAGCCGCATTCTCGCAGCGATCCGTCACCATTTCAATGTGGTCTTGGACCGTCCCGAGATTCTCAATCGATTCGGCGACAATTTCGTGGTCTTCGAGTTTATCCGCCCCCCCGTGGACGAGCAGATTCTGGACCGATTGCTGGCCCAATTGATTGCCTCGGTAGCAGA
>CAUYUB010000218.1:0-3138 GCA_963575685.1 Gammaproteobacteria bacterium
CGTGGACCACTTGGGAAGAAGGAGGTTTGGTCCCCGATTTTATTTTAGAATTAGCCTCATCAAGTACAGCACAATTTGATTTGAATGGGAAGAAAAGTATTTATGAACAACAGTTACAAACTCCAGAATATGTGATTTACAATCCAGAAACCGGTCAATTTCTTGGCTGGCGTTTAAAAAATGGTCGCTATGAGCCAATCGTACCCAATGAACAGGGGCTGCTCTGGTGTGAGGAGTTGGGATTGTGGTTGGGTGTGGTTCCCTACGATTTTGATGATGGCGCTGGACCAGTCAACACTCCACGCTTTTTTGACCCCATGGGTCAGTTAGTACCCACTAAAGAAGAAGTTCAAGCACGACGAGCGGAAAGGGAGGTGCAACGGGCGGAAATGGAAGCACGACGTGCTGAAACCGAAGCAGAAGCACGTCGTTCCGCTGAGGCCGAAATTATCCGCCTAAAGGCCTTGCTGGCGAAACAAAATCAAAACTGATTTCTTACTCTCGATAGGATTCGGCGAAAAATATGTCCTTGGTAGAATCACTGGTGCAGGCGGTTTGGTATGGCGGGCATCCTTTGGGATGGATTTTGCGTCCAATCGGGATGCTTTACTGCGTAGTGGCTACCATACGGCACCAGGGATATCGGCGTGGATGGTTCTCAGCCACACGCTTACCGGTACCAGTAATCGTCGTGGGCAACCTTACCGTCGGGGGAGCCGGCAAGACACCGTTGGTCTTATGGGTTATCCGATTCCTTGTCGCCCAGGGTCGGCGGCCGGGTATCATCAGCCGTGGGTATGGGGGACGGGTAGGGGATCTCCCAAGAGAAGTGGGAGCAAACGATGACCCTAGCGAGGTGGGCGATGAGCCACTTCTGCTTGCCCGTCGGGCAGGGGTACCGGTCGCGGTGTGCAGGTGGCGGGCAAGGGCAGGCGAGTTGTTGCATACCCGTCATGGTTGCGACTGCCTCGTCGCCGATGACGGCTTACAGCACTATGCGCTCGCCCGAGATGTAGAGATTGCCGTAACTGATCGTACCCGAGGCTTGGGCAACGGCCGTTGCCTACCGGCCGGACCACTCCGCGAACCCATCGGACGGCTTGCGCAGGTAGCTCTACGGGTTGCACACGGGCCACCCGAACCCGGTGAGCACACCATGACCCTGAACCCCGGCGATGCGGTAGCCCTTATCGATGGGATAACCTCTCGACCGTTGGCTACCTTTCGTGATACCCCAGTCCACGCCGTAGCTGGTATCGGCCATCCGCCGCGATTTTTTGCTACCCTGCGAGCGGCAGGACTCACCGTCATCGCCCACCCTTTTCCTGATCATCATTCCTTTCGGCCCGCCGAACTGGTCTTCGGCGATGGCCTACCGGTATTGATGACGGAAAAGGACGCAGTCAAATGTGCAACTTTTGCCAGTGTAGGACAATGGTACGTACCAGTAGCGGCACAGCTTGCCCCCGAATTCGGGATATGCCTGTTGGAACTCCTGGATGAGAAACCTACTTTATCCAATATCACTTGAGAAGAAATCTATGGATAAACGTTTACTTGATATCCTCGTCTGTCCCATCTGCAAAGGCCCTCTCCGCTATCGCCGAGAGGCTCGAGAATTAGTCTGCAAGGCTGATCGCTTGGCCTACCCAATTCGCGACGACATCCCGGTGATGTTGGAAAACGAAGCGCGTCACTTAGAGGAAGATGAGGAGGCATAACGTGGATTTCGTAGTCGTCATTCCCGCCCGCTACGCTTCTACCCGCTTGCCGGGTAAGCCGCTGCTGAAAATCGAGGGTAAACCCATGGTGCGCCACGTCCATGAGCGCGCTGTGGAAAGTGGGGCCGGACGGGTGATAGTGGCTACTGACGATGAGCGGATTCACCATGTCGCCGCAAGTTTTGGGGCCGAGGTGGTGATGACGGGTACCCACCACCGTTCCGGTACCGAACGTCTGGCTGAGGTGGTCGATTATCTGCAACTTCCGGACACGGCCGTGGTTGTGAACCTCCAAGGAGATGAGCCGCTTATGCCGGCATCCTTGGTCCGCCAAGTGGCGACGGCATTGCACCAACATCCGGCGGCAGTAGCGACCCTATGCAGCCCTTTGGGAGATCTGGCAGACCTTTTCGATCCTCACGTAGTCAAGGTAGTACGTGATGCGCAAGGTTATGCCCTGTACTTTAGTCGCGCGCCTATCCCGTGGGATCGGGACAGCTTCATGAATCGGATATCCGAAGCGGGACTGATTGCCCCTCATCCTTCTCATTCCCATGGGAGAGCAAGAGAGCCCGAACTAAAGGGGACACACTATCGCCATATCGGTCTTTACGCCTACCGTGCGGGTTTTATCCGCGAATATCCGACACTTTCGCCTTCGCCTCTAGAGCAACTCGAATCCTTGGAGCAGTTACGCGTTCTCTACCATGGCAAACGCATCTATGTAGACGAAGCGATCGCCCCCTCCGGTCCAGGGGTGGATACTCCCGCCGATCTGGATCGGGTCAAGGCGCTACTTTCCCTTACATCAGAGAAATAGTCGCGGCTTGTGGCGCTCTAATATTCATTTGCGTTCAGAAAAATAGGAATCAGATATTGACAACCTAAATAATCCACTCGCCGACCGGTTGCGTCCGCGCCGACTTGAAGAATTCATCGGCCAGAAACATCTATTGGCACCGGGTAAAGCATTATATCAGGCCATCAAAGCTGGTCGTTTGCACTCGATGATTTTGTGGGGACCGCCGGGTACCGGAAAAACCACATTGGCACGTCTGGTTGCCGCCCATGCCGACGCCGAATTCTTAACTCTCTCCGCAGTGTTGTCCAGTGTCAAGGAGATTCGTGAAGCGGTGATGCAGGCGAAGACCAATCGGCTGAGAAGAAATCGTCGCACCATTCTGTTCGTGGATGAGGTACATCGCTTCAATAAGTCTCAGCAAGATGCATTTCTTCCCCACGTAGAAGACGGCACCTTCTGGTTTATCGGGGCTACGACGGAAAATCCCTCTTTCGAGGTGAATAATGCATTATTGTCGCGAGCACGGGTATATGTACTGAAACCATTAACTACGGGAGAGCTGCTCCTGGTGTTGGAGCAAGCTGTCAACGATACGGAACGCGGTTTAGCCGGTGA
>CAUYUB010000219.1:0-3117 GCA_963575685.1 Gammaproteobacteria bacterium
TGTTGATTGCGTATGAGGTCCAGCCCATGGTTCATTCTCCTTAATTGAAAAGTGGCGCGGTGGCCGTGAGTTGCTCGATAATTGCGGCGGTTTTTTCGCGGTTGATTTCTTCGCCGCGGTTGTGATGCAGCCGGGCCAAAATGGTTAAATCTTGGCCCAGCAAGTAGGTTCCGTTGTCGCCGTTGTCGCGGTCGCTGCCGGCATAGTGCAGCCTGTAGACTGTCATTCCCACATTGCAGCGGAAATAATAGCGGGCCAACATTTCGGCGAGCTGGTCCAGCGCTTCGGTTTGTGCTTGGGGCGTGCGGGCATGGCGTAGGCCCAGCTGGCGCGCTGCGGATAAAAAGCCTTCTACGCTGGCCCGGCCGCCGTTCCAATGAAGGTAAATTGCGGGCGCGTTGGTGTAGGTGCTGAAAGTGATTACTGCGCGGTTTCCCATGATTAGTTCTCCAATTGTTTGTTGATTTGCTCCAGGATGTCGGCGCGGGTGCCGGTGAATCCTTCTTTTTTAAGGATTGCATAAGCGCTGGGGCCGCGGCTGCGTTTCATACCGGCAATTTCCAGCTTAAGCGCTGCGCGTAGTGTTAGCAGCCGGAAGCGGGCTATTTGGTCGGGGGTGTCGAGTATGGTCATTAGGTGCCTTTCAGTAGTTGCGTGTGATGTGAAGGTGAACAAAGTATTCCCGGGCGCTGGTGCGTTTAACGCTGGCGCTGGTGGTAGGGCATCCGCAGCAATCATATTCGTGTGTGCAGCTGCTGCCGCCCAGGGTGGCTGCGATTGCCCGGCCCAGGTCAACGGCGCGCAGCTGGCGCGGTCCTATAACCTTGGTCGTATAGGTGCCGGCGTCGTCAAAGCCCAGGGGCTCGGCGGTGGCATTCCAGCGCAGCATTTTGGCGGTGCCCAGGTGCTGCCATTCGTCCAGGTCGGCCCATCCGTCGGCGTAGGTGTGCGTGTTGCGTTGGTGTAGTTCTAGCTTTTCCATGGTGTGCCTTTCAGTTGGTGGGTTAATTTACAAAATGCCAAAAACAGGGTGCCAATCGCTATACAAAACCCCGGTTTTTTTTGCTGCGCTAAGTGCTTGCATTGATTGCCAATAACCCTCGCGATTGATGGTTAGGTTGTAAGCCTGGAGCAAATCCAGTAGTTTTGCCTCGACCTTTTCGGCATGGCGGCGGCTGATTCCGGCCGGGTCTAGCAGCTCGGTTTCAATCCAAATTAGGCGGTCGGTTTGTGCCTGGTACTGGTGCGATTGCTCCAGGGTGAGGGAATCGATGAGTTGGGCGAGTGTTGGCATGTTGGACCTTTTAAGCGTTTAAGTGTTTGAGGGTGTGCAGCTGCTGGCCGATTCCTTGGCCGGCCAGGGGGCGGGAAACGTTGGGCCAGCCTTCAACGGCGGCGGCGTAGTGCTTGCCAGCTAGGACCACCACCGGGCGGCCTTTGTGCTGCTGCAGCTGCTGCTCGGTCATGCCGGCCCAAACTGCGCGTTGGTGCTTGCTCATGCCGGCCAGCGTTTTGTTATAGGGTGCCAGGTTGGCCGCTGGGTCAACGGCGCCATGCAAGGCGCTGAGAATAACGACGTCGGCGCCGGCCCGATCAGCGGCGCGCATTGCCAGCTTGAATGCCTGGCCCTGGTAAAGGTCGGCGGCCGGTGCGGTGCGGTCCAGCTTGGCGGCGCTGCATGCGATTAGGTAGAGGGGTTTCATTGGAATAAATCTCCGGTCGTTTGTTGGGTGGTGATTGGTGCCAGGCCCAGGGCTGCGCGCAGCTGGTTCTTTTCGTCGTTGATAAGGTATAGGCGGCGTTTGTATTCCGCGGGGGTTAGTTGATAGTTAACCGGGCGCACGGCGTCAAGTTCCCGGCGGGCCTGGCGCATGATGGTTTCATGTGTGCTCATGCCTGGCCCCTTAATGCTTTGAACATAAGGCACTCGTTATAGGTGCCGGTGAATGCGATGCGATAACCCCGGCGCTGCTCGCTGCCCTTGCATACGATACAGTTTCCGTGGGTGTCGGTTTGTGCTGTGTACATCTGTGCGTTTCCCTTCGTGTTGGTTTGTTGTCTGCAACCTGGCTGGTGCATTGAGGAATAATGTAGTTGGTTGTCAAGCCCCTTGTCAGTCACATTCGCGACACCAAAAAAGGCGGTTTTTTAGTGTACAGGGTAGGGTATGCATGCGTGCCCTGGTGGCCGGGTCGGTGGTCCTGGTGCGTTACCTGGTAGCAGCTTTTTTGCCTGGGGCCGGTGGTTTGGTGGCCGGTCCTGGTGCTGCAGCTGGTGGCGCCCTGGTCAAGCGATGGGGTTTTTATGCGGTGCCTGGTCGGTGGGTTTTGACCTGGGGCCGGTGGCCAGCTGATCAGGGTGGCACCATGGCGCCGGGGATTGCCGCGGGTATTCCGAGCGCTAGCGAGTGGCCCAGGTGCTGCAATTGTGCAAGGGGATTAGATAAGGACCTAAGCGCTGCCACATGTTCCCAGGCTGCCATAAAACCCCGTTTCCCTGGGTTTATTGACAGTAAGCCTTTTGTTCCTGTATATTGCGCCGCATGACACAAACCAAATTAACCCGCAAGCAAATCCGCGAAGGCCTGGAACAAATACCGGTCGAGCAGCTGCTAGGCCGGACCGCGTCAAAGCAGCTCACCCCTAAGCAGCGAAGCTTTGCCCTGGAAGTTGCGAAGGGCTCAACCGGCGCCGCAGCCTATCGCGCAGCATACAAAACCAAGGCTAAACCCAAAACCCAGGGCGACGAAGCGGCCAGGCTCAAGCGGCGCCCATCAATCGCCGCTGAAATAGAAGCTTACCAGGCGGCAATAGAGAGTGAGAAACATAGAACACCGGCCGCGTTGCGTGCTCTCATAATCAAAAGCCTGGTCGGAGTGATCATCGATGAGGACACGCCGCCGGCCGTCCTGGTCCAAGCGGCCAAGGTAGCCGGCACCATTAGCGAGGTGGGTTTGTACGTGGATAGAAAAGAGGTCCGGACCATTAGCAGCAGCGACGATGCCAAGGCCCGGGTAATGGCCGAGCTGCGCCGGCTTATGAATGCCCAGGCCGAGGACGCTCACACCATCGACGCCGCGGCCAGCTCGCTGCTCGACGAATTGGCCGACGCGCGACC
>CAUYUB010000220.1:0-3116 GCA_963575685.1 Gammaproteobacteria bacterium
CAATACATCTTTTTCGGATAACCGCTTAACCTGAACCGCCAGATCCCCCTTGGCAATTTCCTCCGCAACTCCGGCGGTGGCACGCAGATTGGCACACATACGGTTCATTGCCGTGATCAGATCACCAATCTCTTCACGGCCCTTATATTCAATGGTCTGACTTAAATCCCCTTCCGCTACCGCTTGGGCGAGTCCACCGGCTTGGCGCAGTCCGCGTTGAATGGTAAACGAGATCCAAAGCGCTACACCGATACTGATACTAATTGAAAACAACGCAATAATAATCAACTCCGCACGGGCGTTATCATAAATATTATCGGCCGATTTCGTTGCTACGGTCATTGCATCCTTGTTCTGCGCTACCACGTCTGCCACCATTGTATTTAATTTTTCCATTAATTCATGATTCTTGCCCAGGGTCAAAGCGGTAGATAAGGCTGCACCGTTATCAAGCGCTACCTCTCGAACTTTGTGATGGAAGGTAAGGTAGGCATCCCAAGCGGTCGCCAGCCGTTGGAGATCCGCTTGCTGGCCGGAAGGAATGCGCTCACGTAAGGAAGAGATCAGCATCTGGATATTCTGGAGACGAGCATCGACGCCTTTTAAAAATTCGCGCATCTTGGGGATGTCATCGAACAAAATCAACGCAACTTCATCGCGCTGGGTATGCATCATTTCTGTGGTAAGGCGCCCGAGAATAGTCGTTACGCGCGCTTCATTACCCGCAGCAGCGGTATTACCGGTAGTCACGGCACGGTCAATATCAGTAACCACCCTCATGGCCGTTTCAAACGCTTCGTTGCCCTTTCCAAAACTAAGCGCCGTGGCGGTTGCCATCGAATTCAACAGAGCGAGTCGGAGTGACTCTTCTTGGGATTTACTTAGTTCATCGAGAATGGAGGTAAAGCCATCAATTTTTTTCTTTTCTTCGAGGCTCGCTATCTCACGCCACTCTTCGATAATCGCCTTGATCTGAGTCCGTTGATTTTTTATATCGGTGGCGGTCTGTTTAAGCTTTCCCATATCGGTTTCGATAATCGCATCTTTTTCGAGACTATCCAGATTGGTGAGTTCATTATCGAGCGCCAGAACCAATCTGGTTTTGGCAACAGGTCCATCGATTACCCCATCTTGGGTGTCATTAAGGAAATGGAGGTTGCTAACCCCCAGATAGGCAGAAATCGCGGTGAAAACTAGAATCGTCGAGAAAGCGACGATCAGTCGGGCTCTGATAGTGAAACGCATGGTATTGCTCTCCAGAATTTCATGCGTACGCATGAGTTGGATAGATGATAACCGTTAATACCCAGGTCGTAAGCAGAAAATCAGGATAGAGGGTGGAACCCGCCCGGTGGTCCAATGATCAGGTCTTCCATGGTAAATACCTTATTGAGGTTGAGCACAATGACGAATCGGCCGTGGCGTCGACCAATGCCGCGGATGATTTCCGAACGCCAGCGGGTGCCGATCTCAGGGGGAGGGGCAACATCGCTGGAATCGAGAGCAGTCACTTCAAAAACGCGGTCGGTGAGCGCGCCAATTACCAGTGACCGTGTCCCGATGACGACCTCAAGTACCATGATCCGGGTACTGTCGGTAGGTTCGGTCGGCGGCATACCGAATTTAACCCGGAGGTCGATCACCGGCACGGCTTGGCCGCGTACATCGATCATGCCGCGCACGAACGGCGGCATATTGGGTACTTTGCTGAACGGGCAGATATCGAGCACCTCACGCACCTGAACGACATTGAGGGCGAAGGTCTGTCGCCGACGCCACAAGGTAGTATTGAACGGACTCATCCAGTACCTTGCGTTCGGGGCGTCGTTGTGTCGCAGGTTGGTGGGACATGGTTGCTCGCTGGTGGTCAGGTTGCCACCGAACGGCGGCGGTTACGGCCGCATCTTCGAGGCAAATACCTGATCAATATCGGCAATGATGATGAACTCGTCGCCGCGCTTACCAATCGCACGGATGAGTTCTGCCGCCAGCACATGCCAACCGAGGTGCGTCTTCCATTGAGGCCCAGGTAATTCGGTTACCTCGTAGACCTTATCGGCAAGCGCACCAACCAGGGTTGGCTCTCCCTCAATTCGTACCTCAATTACCACGATTCGGGTATCGGCGGTAGGTACAATCGGAGTCATCCCAAACTTAACGCGCAGATCGGTGACCGAGATCACTTTACCACGTACGTTGATCAGGCCCTTGATAAAGGGGCGGCTATTAGGAATACGGGTGATCGGCACCCGGTCGAGTACTTCATAGACCCGCTCGGTCTCAATCGCAAAGATCTCCCCGGCCAGACCCAGGGTTAGAACCTGAATTGCTTCACGACTGACTCCATCAATTTCAGTAACGTTCGAAACCGGCATCGTCGCTATCCCCCTGCTGCGGGTACTGGTGATCGTCAAGTTTTAGAGAAAATCCTTTACCATTTTGGTGCGGCTGGGGCTGGGAGGCGGGATTCTTAGTGTGTTCTGGCCTAGCTCCGAGCGGGCGTTTGGCGGAGACGAACGATGATTTAGCCGTAGCGGGTCTTGCCGCTGACCGGTAGGAGCGGGGAGTAGGAGCGGGAGCGGGTTCCATTACCATCGTTCGGGCATGAGCGACCTTCGCTAGGGTGAAGAATGCAATTGTCCCCTGGAGTTGCTGTGCCTGTGCCGATAATTCCTCGGAGGTAGATGACATCTCCTCAGCGGCGCTGGCATTTTGTTGGGTCACTTGATCAAGTTGCTGGATGGCCGTATTAATCTGTTCGGCTCCGGAATTTTGCTCACGGGAGGCCGAACTGATTTCGGTGACCAAACCCGCGGTGCGCTGGATATCGGGCACCACCTGGCCAACATTGCCCGGCCTCTTCCGAAACGGCTACGGTCTGGGTCGAGAGCGTGCTGATCTCGGTAGCGGCGGTCTGACTCCGTTCGGCGAGCTTACGGACTTCGCTGGCCACGACCGCGAATCCCTTACCGTGTTCTCCGGCGCGTGCGGCTTCAATTGCCGCATTGAGGGCAAGCAGATCGGTCTGGCGGGCAATCTCCTGGATGATGGTGATCTTTTGGGCAATGGTTTTCATTGCCGCGACCGTTTTACCGACCGCCTCACCGCTCTTAGCG
>CAUYUB010000221.1:0-28109 GCA_963575685.1 Gammaproteobacteria bacterium
GTTGGCGAGAAAGGCGCTTTTTGCCACATTGGCGACTTCGGCGGCTTCCTTGGCGATTTTCATTTCCTGAGCGTACTTCTGTGCCGTGCTGGCGTTCTCGGCGTCGAGCTTTGCCTGAATTAGCTCCTGTTCTCTCTGTTTACGGTCGGTAATATCAGAATGCGTCCCTATTATACGCAAAGGACGTCCTTCAATATCGCGACTGACCACCATGCCACGTCCCAATATCCATTTATATTCGCCATTCATGCAACGCATGCGATGCTCACAACTAAAATTCGGAATTATCCCATTAAAGTGGGCAGCCAGTGCGGTTTCCACAAGAGGAAGATCATTAGGATGAATCAAGTCCTTCCAACTTTCCACATCCGGACTTATTGTGCCTTCATCGAACCCTTGAATTTCATACCAGCGCTTTGAAAAAGTTATTTTTCCGGTAACCAAGTTACAATCCCACACACCATCGCCAGCCCCCTGTAAGGCGAACTTCCAGCGCTCTTCGGATAAGCTGAGCTCAGACATCGTAGCCTCCAGCCTTTGTCGCATTTCATTGAGTGCGGCGGTGGTGGCCTGCAATTCTGGCGGTGCATAGCGAGATAATTCGACCGGGGTTTTATAATCTCCTTGGAGGATGGCGGTGCTACTTTTTTGTATGGATGACAACACTCGCAAGTTAGATTCCAATAGTTTATTAACTATTGCCATCAGAATGGTTAACCATAGCACGACAATCAGCAAGATAATATTTGTATCCGTCCAGATGGCATCTTCCATGCTACTGGTGTCGCTACTGAATTCGAGTTGTCCGTAACTGACGCCGCCCAATTTTAATTCTTCAACATGTATAGGTGCCTGAATCGCAAGAAGCCGGGAAAACCATTCGGGACGAACCGCTTTGACAGGTACAGGCTGGTTGACGATTCGAATTTTCTGGAATTGGTACCGAACTACCCGCACATCTCCTTCTGCGGCCCGCTTCGACAGTATTTGTTTGATGGTTGGATAGTCATATAAAGCAGCGGGCTCGACGATGCTGAGTGCCAAGGTTCGAGAGTCGTCGAGGGTATTTTTTAAGACGCTCGCCCGTATTCCGCTGATTAGGTCATGCGTAATAATGAAGACCAATAATAGCGTCAAACTGGTAATCGCGGTTACAATGGCGAGTAGCAGTCTTCCCCTTAACGTCAGGTCAGAGGCTACCTGGAAGATTTTTTTGTGGGGCACGATTGAATTGGAACCTTTCTATTAATGGCTATTTCACTTTACCGGTACCAATGTCGTACGGAAAAAATTGCGGTAATTTTCGTAGTCCTTGTCATTCGCGGAAATAAAACCACTCGCCCTTGAACCGATGAGGCGCGCGGATTCCTCTAGGACCGCACGCCCCTCCGGATCATCCTTCATCTCGATAAAGGCTTTTCTCACTGTCTGAACAATGGTAGGTGGAACTTTTGGATGAACCATGATACAGAGGTCGTTGTAGAGGTTGGAGCTATATAATATGCGGTAGGAAAGCTGTTCGCGTTTGGCGAAATCAGCCATCACTTGGCTGTTTACCCCGGCGGCTACAACTTGATTATGAATAAGCTGACCGATTGCCGCTTCCTGTGTTCCAGCAAACACGGGTTTGGGATTAATACCCAAGTGCAGCAAGGCATCGTAGGGGACATAATAACCGGTAAAACCGTATGGATTAGCAAACGCTACCTGCTGTCCGTCCAATTCATGCAGGGACTGAATGGGGGAATTCATGGTGACCACAATCTGGCCGCGTATACCATCATCATTTGGCCTCGCGATGACAGTAAAACCCAGTTTATCGCGTTCGGGTGTAAAAAGATGGTTAGTATAGGCGAAGGCAATCTGGCCTGTCGTGGCCATATCCGTGGATTCATTCGCGGTTCTGGCAAAACGCAGGTTCAATTGTACATTGGCTTTTTTGCCAACATAGGTCAAGATGGGATTCCAGTATTCCGCGGTCAGCGTAACAGAACGGTGGGTTAGTATCCCGAAAGGATACGGTCCTGTTGGATCCCAAGCAAATGCTGCACAAATACAGAATAATTGTGTGAGAATAAAAAATAAGATGCGCATAGTATTATCTTCCGGTAGGTAGTATTAGTGTATTTGTTGGAGCATTAATCAGCAAGAGGTTTCCTGCGATACGTAAATCACCATTGCCGTCTTGGGCGGCGCCAATAAAATCTCCGCTGAATTGTTGGGCGGACGCTGAATTTCACGCAGTATTGATAATTCCTTTAATAGCTGGCCATTGGTTGCAGTCATGAGTTTGATTTCTGTGATGGCAAACCAGCCGTGAGCGTGGCTAGAATGTTTTCCGCGCCGCGAAAATCAAATCGGTCGAGATGGGCCATGAGCGCATTCAGGTGGGAATCGAGATTGCAACCGGCTAGCGCCTTTCGTAGTGGGGCCACGGCCTTTCGGGCTTTGGTACTGTTCTTGGCCAGCAGGATTCATTTCTGCACCCTCGCGCATAAAGGCTTCTATCGCCTGCTGTTGTTTACGTTCAGTAATATCCTGAAACGCGACAACGGCTCCGAACATCTGCTCTTCATTCCAAATGGGGGCGGACTGATATTCCACGGAAAAGCTCGATCCATCCTTCCGCCAGAATACGTCACTGTTAATGTGGTGAATAGTGTGAGTCTTCATGGTTTGATGGATTGGACAATCCTCAACAGGATAAAAATCCCCCTGCAGTGTGGTGTGATGTGTCAGTGCGTGGATGGATTTTCCGATCAATTCCTCCTGCTGATAACCTAGCATATGCAACGCCGCCTTATTCACGAATACCGTCCGGCCCTCGGTATCTATACCGAAAATCCCCTCAACGGCAGAGCTGAGGATTAATTCGTTTTGATGGTTCAGTCTGTGTAGGTCAGCAAGCGTTTGTTGCATCCTTTGGAACGCATTGCGTAGATGTTGCTGTTCTTCTAAATGAAAGACGCCAAGTAGGATGCAAACGGAAACGGTTATCCATACCGCGCAGAGTGCTCTCAGTAATTGTACCGGAATGTGAAAGGTAACCAGGAAGCTTTCCTGGTTGATGATTGAACTCGGAAACCAATCCGACAGCGGCACCACAAGACCACCGAAAACACCATAAGCAAGAAAGGCAGTACCGGCAAAATGACTGGCTAATCGGATCGTAGAAGATTCGGTTTCGGTAATTTCCAACATTAGATGCTTATGGTAATAAAGGATAAATCCTATACCAGAAATGGATGAGCCGATGAATCCAATTAGATAGCGCGACCAAATGTTCAATGCCAGCATCGGTTGGTGCGAGATCATGACCGCAGCCAGGATTACCAGCAAGAGGGGAGCGTAGATCCAGGCATTCAGCAGGATAGCGGATTTTGTAAGGGCTTCAGGAGATAGGGAGATGTATACCAGGCGACGGCCAAACTCGAATAAAAACAGGTAGGAAACCAGCAAAATGATTGGTCTCATCGTCGCCAGCCAAGCAATATCCCCGTGTACCACGCGCCAAAGATCCATCCATTCCAGGAAACCATGGATAAATCCAAATCCGGCTAGCAGCCTAAGATTATTAGCCAGTTGCAGATTGCTTTTCTGGTTGTGGCGGATAAGGATAACCAGCCCCATTACTAAGAAGGCCAAGCCATAGATCAAGAACACCACATCCATGTAGGGTTGGAATAGATTCGTGACAGAAGGCATGAATGTCACCAAGTTGATGATAGTGTTAGCCAGGACGAACCGGTAGTCTTCGGATAGGATTTTTTACCGTGTCCCGATTTGTCATCAAAGATGAAAAGCAGACCAGGGTGCATGATCAGGTCTCCAGGGAAACACCCAATTCCTTGGCAAGGATGCGGGTGGCAGTCTCGCCGCCCCGAAAATCGAACTGTTCCACTGCCTGGTAAAGTGGAGCGAGGCGGATGGCGGATAATTGCTTACTTAATTCAGCTAGCGCCAACTCGATTTCACCAGGGTTGTCGGTATCGAATGCCGCGAGTGTACGGACAATGAGCGACGCTATCTGCTTTCGGTCCAATTGATTGGATGGGATGAGAGGAGCCGCAACGGGTACGTAACGCGCGATGGATTCCAACGCGGTGTCTAGCGCCATCTGCAACTTCATGAAGAGGTCAGTGGTATTTCCGTTTATTTGCAGTACCTGCTCCATTTCGCCTACTACCTTGGCAACCTCTTCGAGAGCCAGACTGCTGGCGGCCCCTTTCAGTTTGTGCGCCATCGCCGCTGCCTTGGTATGCTCCACCCGCGCCATCTCGCGGACAGTGTCGCGGTAATCATGCGCGAATTTGCGCAGGTATTGCCGATAAGCCTCGGCATTCCTCCAGGTCGAAAGGCCACGCTTTACCGCAAGGCCGGGAAGATCCTGCTCGGAGCCTGGAACGTTTCGGTTGGCCTCTCCCTCGCGGGGTTGGAAATGTGTCCCATTAGTCAGGCTCACGCGCTCGGCTTGCCGGTTTTCTTGCTTCAGCCACCGCAACAAGGTGACGTAAAGTACCTCCGGGATTACCGGTTTGGCAATGAAGTCATCCATGCCGGCCTCAAAGCACTTGGCTTTGTCTTCGGCAAAGACATTAGCTGTCATGGCGAGGATAGGTACGCGCTTTCGGTTGGTGAGCTGTCGGATCCGGCGAGTTGCTTCTAGGCCGTCCATATTGGGCATTTGCATATCCATCAGGATCAGGGAGTAATCGTTTTTGCTAACCAATTTCACGGCGGCCTCGCCCTCTTCTGCCTCTTCGACAACCAGATCAACGTCTTTCAGCATAAATACCGCTAGCTCACGGTTGATTGGTTCGTCATCGACCAGCAGGATACGGATGCCAGCGTAGTCTCGTTTCAGACTTATTTCGGCATCGGTTACCGATAGGATGTCGCAAGAATTGAGGTGTCCCTCATCTTTTCGGAGGCGAATGGTGAACCAAAATGTGCTACCTTTGTCCAGTTCACTCGTTACGCCGGTTTCCCCTCCCATAAGTTCGATAATCTTGCGGGTAATGGCTAGTCCTAGTCCGGTACCGCCGTACTTTCGGGTAATGCGGTTGTCGGCCTGCTCAAAGGAATTGAATAGCCGGGGAATAACTTCTGGGGCGATGCCGGTACCTGTGTCGTGAACTTCGAAATGCAACAGCAGGCTCTCTGATCTCTCCTCGACTATCCTGGTCTGCAAGGTCACGGACCCGGTCTGTGTGAATTTGACGGCGTTAGTCGCATAGTTCAGCAGCGCCTGCTGAATCCGAGTCTTGTCGCCGAGTAAGTAAACCGGTATGGGTTGGACTTCGATCAAAAGTTTTAGGTTCTTGGCCTTGGCTCGCTCTCCTACCATCGAGGCAACATTGCTAACGATGGCTTTGATCTGCATCGGCACTTCTTCAAGGACGAATTTGCCGGCTTCGATTTTAGAGAGATCGAGAATGTTGTTAATGATCTCAAGCAGATGTTCACCGGCGCCTTCCAATTTAGTGATGTAATCCATCTGTTCGGGGGAGAGTCCGCTGCGGCGGATGAGGTGGGCCATGCCGGTGATGGCGTTGAGCGGTGTGCGAATCTCGTGCGACATGTTGGCGAGAAAGGCGCTTTTTGCCACATTGGCGACTTCGGCGGCTTCCTTGGCGGTTTTCATTTCTTGAGCGTACTTCTGTGCCGTGCTGGCGTTCTCAGCGTCGAGCTTTGCCTGAATTAGCTCCTGTTCTCTCTGTTTGCGGTCGGTAATATCTTCTGAAATGCCGAGGAGATAGTTAGCCTCGCCATGACTATCACGCAGAGCCAATTTCTTAGTATGTAAGATGCGTTGACCATGACGAGTGTCAATGGTTTCTTCTGGAATATCCAGAATGGCGTCCGTGTCCAACACCTCGCGATCCTTTTCGGTAAACAGATCTGCCTGCTCTCTTGGGAAAAAATCATAGTCATTCTTCCCGAGCAAAGTGGTCCGGTCGATCCCCAGCAATTGCTCACCCATCTTGTTGATTCTGGCAAACCGGAGATCCGATGCCCGTTTTAGGAAAATCATATTTGGGATGTGCTCGATAATCAAATCGAGTAACAGATTCGCCATCTCGACCTCTTCCTTGGCTTGCCGAGAGGCGCGTAGAAATAGGATGACCGTGGCAATTGCAACAATCATGGTTCCGCCGGCTATGGCCGCCACAAAAAACAGGACGAGCCGTTCAGAATAATGACGTACCACTTCGGTTAGAGGACGTATGAGATGTACGGTAATGCCCGCCTCGTGCAAAGGACGGGAAGTCAGCAACATTGGATAGGGACCGAGGTCGATACGAATCGCATCCGGGATTTCAGCGTAGCCCCATGAGCGGATATCCAACGGAATGAAAACTTCCTGATTGTATCGTAATCCTCGCTCCTCAATGGACAATCGTGAAATGGTGGTATCTGGCAATGTGCGATATTCGAATATTTTCTCTTCGGCCAACACAATTACGCCATTATCATCCGTGATGAAGGCTGATTCGTTGCGGAGCCATTGCATGAGCCTGGTGATGTTGCGTTTAACAACAACTACACCAAGAAATTGCTCTTTATTATAGAGGGGGTAGGAATAGAACAAACCAGGGATACTGGTCTTGCGACCCATTGCATATTGTTGTCCTGGCTGTCCATTGCTGGCCAGACGAAAATACTTTCGATCGCCAAAGTTTGTCCCAATGAAACTTTCTGGTGTGTCGGCATTGCTTGCTGCGATACAGTCTCCCATCGTATTCAATATAAAAATGACATCTGCATCAAGATTATTCGTCAAGTTGTGCAGAAATTGATTCAACTCGCTAAGGGGTGGGTCAGTGGACCAAAGAAGCTTGCGTTCTTTAGGTTCCAATGATGACGGGTTCAGTACCAAATCCTTACGCATTAGTAGATCGCGGATCCACTTGTCGCCAGAAAAGGCCGCAGGTATTCCCTGCAGAACATTGAGTGAGTTCTTGATGTTATTGAATGCGGTATCAGCTTGCTGTTGTAATAAACGTTGCTCGTTTTGGTATGAACTTATCGCGAGGCTGGTACTATAATAATCGGCCATGACCCAACTGAAACCACCCCAGATCAGCACCAAGACTGCTATTTTTTTGTAAGCACGGCCGAATTGAATATTCGTAGAACGTTCCAGGAAGGTTACCACCAGGGTGATGATGATTATCGCGCTGGTAATGGCCAATACCAAGGATGCTAGAAAGAAGGGTTTGACCTGGCTGGCTTCCTGCTTGATATAAGGGTCATATACGAAATAGGCGGAAACCATCGCGATATAATGCATCCCGGAAATTGCCAACCCCATGATGCTGGATGCTAAGGGGATTGTCTGAGTGTTACTCCATGTCTGTGTGGTTTTTAAATGGAATTTAATCCAAAGCGCCAGCGTGGCAAGGACAATGGCTACCAGGATTGACAATAAGAACAGCTTCAGGTCGTAGCGAATGAAGCCGTCTAGGTGTAGTGCCGCCATGCCGGAAAAATGCATAGTGCCGATACCCGCGCCGAGTAGAATTCCTCCACTAAATAACTGACTACGGGAAATATGCTGACGCCGGATGATTGCCATCGCCAAGGTGCAGGCCAAGATCCCGGGAATAATCGAAAGTAATGTGATCAGTGGATCATAAGTTGTGACACAAGGCAGACTGAAGGCCAGCATCCCGACGAAATGCATTGACCAAATACCGGCACCCATGCATGCCCCGCCTACCATGGTCCAAAGACGCCGTGCGATGATGTGATTGCTAACGGCGGCAACCCGCAACGACACCTGAAGGGCGGCATAGGAAGCAAGAATCGCGATACCAATCGAGAATGTCACCAACAGCGGATCATAATGCCCCGTGTAGAGGAGATTGCTGTCGGGTGGAGATGTGACAATGCTCAGGAGATCGAGTAGTAACATGTATGGATCGCCATAAGTCGTGATTTAATCTGGCCCACCGGCTTACAGGGGAACTCACAATCTAGTATATAGTTCATAGTTCCAAGATGATGCCTACTCAAGTTGCCAGCTATTCATTTAGTGGTTTGGTGGATTGCTGAATATTTCTGTCCTTACGTAATGGCTGGGATGGCAATCGTCACTGTTACCGTATTGCCGTTACCCGAGTACTCAATGGTGTCGAAACTGGTCATGCGCGCTATCGCAATGCCTCTGCCATGCGGATCAAAGGCGCGTTCGGGCGAAAGTTCCAAATACTTTTCCCAGACAAAACCGTTTCCTTCGTCCTGAATTATTAATCTGAGTTCTTTCGGGCTACGTGTCAGAGATACGGTCACTTGCCGTGTACGATAGGTTGGATCGGCTTCCCGACGTTCGACCTCGTCAAGCCAACGATATTCAATCATCAATTTTGTCTTTTCGGCGTACGTAATGCCGAGGTTGCCGTGTTCGACGGCATTTACCAACAATTCCTGTAAACCCAATACTGCTAGACTGGGATTGGGGCAAGCGTGGGCAAGGCCCTGGGCCAACTCACGAGACTCGGCAAGTGTTCGACAGCGAAAGGTGCCCTGCTCAAGAAAATGCAAGGTTCGCTCGACTTTACGTACCGATATCTGTATTTCCGAAAATTCCCGATGCTGCCCGATTGCGGCATGGATCACTGCTAACAATAACAGAGGTTGTAACGGTTTCGTCAGATAGTAATAGGCACCAGCGGCTAACCCTTCGCGAACACTATTGATGTCATCGAGTCCCGTTTCGATCACTACCGGAATATGACACAGTTCGATATCTGCCTTGATGCGTTGAAGCAATGCCATGCCATCTATATCGGGTAAGCGACGATCGAGCAGAATGGCATCGAAACTACCATCGCTTTTCAACGTCTGCCACGCGGATTCACCATCCCCAACGGTAGTGACTTGATAGTCATCTTCCGATAGGATGATATTAATTAACCCGGCGACGATTTCCTCGTCTTCAACCACTAGTACGCGCGATCGGTTTTTCATAAGATTGACTCCGGTGAGAATTCTTTGGTATCCCTTTCCTTGATTTCAAGGATTTGTGGCAGAATGGAGAGAAAGATGCTTACTAAACGCGGTTCGAAATGACTACCACTGCTTTCTTGCAGGGTTGCTAACACCCGCTCGATTGGCCAGGCTTCCTTGTAGGGACGTTTCATCACTAGGGCGTCGAAGACATCGACTAGCGCGACGATCCGTGCCGATTCGGGAATTGATTCACCAACTAATCCGTCTGGGTAGCCGCTACCATCCCACTTCTCGTGATGGCGGAGTGCGATCTTCGCTGCCATCCTAAATACCGGTGCCTCACTTTTGGCAAGGATCTCGTCGCCGATCCGGCAGTGGGTTTCTATGATTTTTCGCTCCGCGGCATCCAACTTACCCGGCTTGCGCAGAATTGCTTCGGGGATGCCCAGCTTACCGATATCGTGCATAGGCGCGGCAAGCTTGATCAAATGACAATCCTCGGCGTTCCAACCACAGGCAACCGCTAGCGCGGTTGCGTAGGTTGCTATACGCCAAACATGGGTGTCCGTGTCGTTGTCGTTGTAACGGCCCGCCATGCCCAACATGTAAATCGCATCAAGGTAGCTCTGTTCCAACTGAGTCGCGCGTACCAGTGAAAGATGGGTACGCACGCGGGCTAAAACGAGCGGTGGGGAGACTGGTTTGACAATGTAATCAACCGCCCCCACCGCAAAACCGGTGGCTTCGTCGCCGACCTTCGATAAACCGGTCACGAAGATTACTGGGATGGCCTCAGTGCGAGCATCTGCTTTCAGGGCACGGCAGACGATATAGCCATCCATATCCGGCATCTGAACATCCAGCAGAATCAATGACGGCGCATGCTTGAAGGCAGCAGCAAGAGCCTCGGTGCCATTGCGGGCAAAGACAAGCCGATAGTCGCCAGACAGGATCTGACGCATTGCGGCAAGGTTGTTTGGTTCATCATCGACAATGAGAATCGGACCATGAGACATGATTATTTCTCTAGTGAAATTCCGAGTTCCCTGGCTAGTACATGGGTGGCAGCCTCACCACCGCGGAAATCGTAGTTTTTGATGGTCGTATAAAGCGGCATGAGGCGGTCGGATGGTAATCGCCTTCCCAGCTCGACCATCACTGGCTCGATTTCATCCGGGCCGGATCTCATGGTTCATCTTGGCGAGGAAGACGCTTTTAGCTGGAGTGGCTGCTTCTGTTACGGCGGACTGGGACCGTAATTTGGTATTGAGTCGGCAGTCGGCGGAGAGTATCCAATTCGTAGCACCTGTTAGCTAACTATTATGTTTCACAAGTATTATGGACAAATCATCATGGGCAACGTTTCCTCCAAGATGGGTTTCAAGTGCGAAAAGAATATTGTCAAGAAGTTTATCTAGGGGTGAGGTTCGGAGTATGGTTTCAAGTGGCTTTTCACCGAATGGCTCACCGGAAACATTTTCTGCTTCAGTCAGCCCATCCGAGCAGAGTAGGAGTGCTCTGGGGCCTGCTTAAGGTGGGTGCAGACCTCATAACCGCTCATGCCCAGCATCATCGGGGAAGATAAGCGAATACATCTATCAGGCTGAGGATGCCGCCGTTTCATCTTTCTCCAGATATGAGCGGAAAACTTTCCCGTATCCGTAACATATGAAGTCGCCAGACGAGGCTAATAACGCTATTAATAAAATAGTGTTGGTCGGTTGTTGGGGGAGGGGGATCGGTTGGGGATTTTTGCCTGTAGCCACCGAATGAAAACTACATGTGCATTAGATACTTATGGTAATCTATTGTTTCTAAAAATACTTTAAATACTTTATATATTATGCGGGGTATAGGTAGGGTTAGTATGTAGTTGCTATTGGGTTAGTGTTCTGTTGATGTAGGGATAGCATAAAAGATGGCGAAACAGATAGCAAATTCGCAATCAAGCTAGGTAGGGTATCTGGTTGGGTTTGATTCGAAAAAATATTATTAATTGTCAGTATGATGCAAAGATACATACAAATTTAGCCTGAAGGTTTTCCTCGCCATAAAAAGGCATAATCTTCATGGAAATACCTTAATGATGAGTCAGGATCGTGTCCGGTGGTATCAGGCGATCCCGAAATTGATGTAGGGAGAAGGGAACTATTTGTAGGGGAAGGATGACTGAGCGTCAGAATTTCCTTACACGAACCGGAGGTGGGAAAAGTTTTATGGCTAACGGCTTGGCTGCCTCAAGGAATTGAATGACCCCTGCATAGTCATATTGGCTTGCGCGATGCATCGGATCAGTACGTCGCACAATTCAGCATTATGAAGCACTATTGCCTTTCATCAGTGGCTTCCCACTTTCACACAACTCTAATATTCGATCGAAACGAAATTCCTGGATCAGACTGGCGATGATCTGGACCTCGGTGGGGTGAGTGGCGCGCAACGGCTCAATCAGATCCAAAATAGCCTTCTGGTCCAGTTGCTCCGCAGTCTGGATCAGTGTGTTACGTAGCTCGTCCGGTAGGATGGAAAAGTCCGCAGCGGCGGCGGACTTCGATTCCGATGAAACTTCCTCGTAGCGGAAACGCAATCTCAGCAGGCGGGCCATCACCTCGAACAGATGATCTTCCTCGATCGGCTTACGTACCATTTCTTCGCAACCAGCCGCCAGGATGGCGGCGCGATCCTCCTCAAACGCGCTGGCGGTCAATGCGGCAATCTTTACCTCAGCACCGCCGGGTAGGGTGCGAATCCACCGAGTAGCCTCGTAGCCATCCATCACCGGCATGCGCATGTCCATCCAGATGAAGTGCGGATGCCAGGCTTCGAATAGCTCGATGGCCTGCCGGCCGTTCTCCGCCATGCGCACCTCGAAAAAATCTCCTAACAGGCGGGTAATGAGTGCACGACTGTCGGGATGATCCTCGGCCACGAGGATGCGATAGGGCGGTTGGCTAGGTTCTAGGCCGATGACTCGGCCGCGCTGGATGCGGTTGGCAGGGGTGGCCGTTGGCGGTAACGGAATGGAGAAGTGGAAGGTCGAACCCTTGTCGGATGTGCTTTCGACCCGAAGTTCGCCACCCATGAGTCGGACGGATTCTCGACTGATGGTGAGCCCGAGGCCGGTGCCTTCGCCTTTGGCAATGCCGATCGCGGTCTGGTAGAAGGCGTGGAAGATACGTTCCTGATCGTTTGCGGCGATGCCGGGGCCGGTATCGCTGACCTCGAAACGGATGTATTCGTCGGGCATCGGCGTGATATCCAGCGAGACTTGGCCGTGGTCGGTGTATCTAACCGCGTTACCGAGCAGATTAATCAGTATCTGATGGAGACGATGGGCGTCGCCAACCACGAAAGTGGGAAGCTTGCCATGATGTTCGACGCGGAGGGTGAGATTCTTTGCTTCGGCGCGGATGCGGATCATCCCTTCAATGGTGGTGAGGGTACTGTCGAGGTCGAAGGCATTATTCTGTATGGTGGTGCGGCCGGCCTCAATGCGGGAGATTTCGAGGATGTCGTTGATGAGCGAGAGCAGATAGCGGCCGCTACGGTTGATAATTTCGAGATCCCGGCGCACCTTCTCGGAAATGATTCGGTCGTGTTCCATGACCTGGGCAAAGCCGAGGATAGCGTTGAGTGGTGTTCTCAACTCATGGCTCATATTGGCGAGAAAGATGCTTTTGGCGCGGTTGGCCGTTTCGGCCGCCTTTTTGGCCTCTTCCAACTCTGCCGTGCGCGACACCACGAGATGGTCAAGGTTGTCGCCATATTTTTTCAGTTCCACATTACTATCCGCTAGCGCCTGCGTACGCGAACCGACTTCGTCAGCCATGTGATTAAAGTCGCGCGCCAGTTCGGTCAATTCGTCGGTACCACTTTCTGTAACCCGCACCCCCAGATTACCTGCGGCTATCTGCCGCGCGCCCACCCGTAACTGTTCCAGCCGGCACAGCACCAGCCGTTCCAAGAAGAATCCCAGCACGAAGAAGATCAGCGCATAGGTAAATAATCTAAAAATCAGATTGTTGCTTAAATGTTGCAATAGCTCCGTTTCATAGCTCGCCAGCGGAATTTTGATACTCATTAGGCCGCGCAGCTCTCCGACGTGATAATCGTAGGCGGTATTGTAGAGCTTACGGATGCTTTCCGGCGCCTCCTCCGCATTGCCATGACATTTGAGGCAATAGGTTTCCATCCAGATTGGCGCGGTGTAATGAAACCAACCGACGCCCTGGTCGTCCTGGATCGGCAGCATGCGTTCTTCGATCTTAGGGTTGGTACGAAACCAGGTCATTGCCTCCAGTTCGAAACGATCGGCTTGGTTTGCCGGATTACGCGGTCGATCGGAGACGTTGTTGAAAAAAATTCCGCTTTTATTCCAATTGGCGAAATCGCGCGAAATACGAGACAAGGCATGAGCGGGCAAAAATCCAACCGTATTGTCGTTCACTGGTAGGCCGCTGGCGAGGAATTGCTGATGATAAATTCGCCGTATCGACATCAGAATAGAGCGGATAATATGCGCTTCGGTAATCTGTTCCTGCCGCTGTTCCTCAACAATACGTTGGTAATTTACGCTCATATCGAGCGCCAATACGGCCAGCATTACCGTCCCCAGAATTAGCCACATCTTGGCGCGCAGTTTCATGGTATACCTTTCAGGAATTGCAGCCATCTTCATAAGGTATCATCAGTCCATAAGGTGTGATGCGGACAAATCAGTTCGTCCTCTTGTACCAACCGATCATGCCTCGTCGTTCCTGAAGCCGATACCAGACCTATCCAACAGAGCAGAAAGGATTTTCTGCTTCGTTCTCTAAAGTCAGAGTGATTTGATCAACATCAAGGGGCGAGCGGCTCTCGTTACCTACTATGGGCCTGGGTTGACCGGGTTGGTCTCCCTGGAACAGAAAGGCCCGCCGCCATGTCGCTAATTCCCTGTTTTGCCGACATTCCTCCCCATCCCCTTACCCTCTTGACCACGGAAATGCTATCCGTACAGGGGAAGGATATCTCTATCGATAGCGAGGGTTATCTCATCCACCAGGAAGACTGGTCGGAAGGTGTCGCCCAGGCCTTGGCCGACCGAGAAGGGATGGTACTGAGCGACCAACATTGGGAGCTGATTCGTTTCCTGCGCGGTTATTACCAAGAATACCAGGCACAACCCCAAGTTCGGACGATGACCAAATATTTCACCCAACGCTGGGGTCCTGACCAGGGAAATAATCTGTATCTGCATACCCTCTTTCCACAAGGTGGGCCACAAAAGCAGGGAAACCGCTTGGCTGGTCTCCCTCCGCGCCTCCCGCGCGGTCCCAGTGAACACTGAAGTCGTTATTGTGAATTGAGCCATGGGGGATTACTGATGAACTCCAAAAAGATCGCTTACTTTGCCATTGGATTATGGGCCGTCACTGCCATTGGAGTAGGCACCCTCTTGGTTCGCGGCCATACGAAAGAAAGCACGGATGGCCGACGGACGGTTTTAGTGAGTGCAGGAGAACGCTCGATGATCTTTCGGGAAATGCGCGGGATGTTGTCTTCCGTGCAAGGGATCTTGATTGCCCACGTTGCCAACGATAAGGCCGAAGTAGCGCGGGTCGCCAGTCTTAGTGGGATGGGTGCGGCCGTGGATGTCTCGCCGGCGTTGCTGTTTAAACTGCCTTTGGAGTTCAAGGAACTGGGGTTTGGCACCCATCGCGCCTTCGATACCTTGGCCCAGGCTGCGAAAGACGAGGGGACCAGCAATATGACTCTGGTTCGATTGGGGGAACTGCTGGGTAGGTGTGTGGCCTGTCACGCTGCGTACCAATTTCAGATCGAAGGGAACTCGCAGACCGACCACGGTTCCCACGCCGATTGAGAGTCTCTTAACCTCTTGAGAAAATCGGAGGCCGTGATGCACATCCGTTCCTGGCCACGACGATTCTCGGCATTTTTCATCCCCTTCATCCTCCTTATCCTCGCTACCTTTCCGGCCGTCGCCGCCCTTGTCTCCGACTATCCCGAGGTGCGGACCTGGTTTCCCGAGGCCGACCGTTACGGCGAACCCATAGGCGCACCGCCTGCCGCCGAGGTTAGAGATCATCACGATGCCTTGGTCGGTTATCTCTATTTCAGTGACGAGGTCGTGCGTATCCCGGCCTATTCGGGCCATCCCTTGCGTCTGTTGGTGGGGTTCGATCAGTCTGGGCGTATCCGGGGGGTACGCCTGGTGGCCCACCATGAGCCGATCCTGGCGGCGGGGGTTTCAGAGGAACGCCTAGCGGCCTTCGTCGGCCAATACCCTGGGCACGCGGTAACCGACCGCGTCCAACTTAGTGCTGAACCCCGCGCGGGATGGCTCAACTTGGATGCCATCAGTGGGGCCACGATTACCGCCAGCGTGCTTAATACCTCGGTGATGCGTTCTGTCGCCCAGGTGGCGCAGTCCCGAGGGGTGCTGGTTTCGACTGCGGTATCGGTAGCGACTACCCACGGAGAGGAGCCGTCACCCTGGAAAGCAGTATGGAAGGCACGCCGCGCCGAAATCGTCCTCCTCGGGGTCGGGATTTCCTGCCTCATCCTAATCATGCTGTTTATGGATTCCCTCACCCGCCGTCCGCGGCTATACAACTGGGTGCGTCACGGTTTCCTGCTCTATACCCTGTTCTTCGTCGGGTGGTTCGCTCAGGGGCAATTGTCGGTCATTCACGTGTTGACCTTTCTCCAGGCGGTGACCCATGACTTCCATTGGGATACCTTTCTGCTTGACCCTATCCTCTTTATCCTGTGGTGTTTCGTGGCGGTGGTACTGCTGTTGTGGGGGCGTGGGGTGTACTGCGGTTGGCTGTGCCCCTTCGGCGCCCTCCAGACGTTGCTCCAGCACCTTGGGCAGTATCTAAGGCTGCCCCAATGGTCGTTGCCGGCGGCTATCCATGAGCGCCTATGGGCACTCAAGTACGTCCTCTTTCTGGGGTTGCTCGGCCTATCCCTGGACCCCGCAACCGGGGTGGAGCGTTATCTCGAAATAGAGCCCTTCAAAACCGTCTTTGTCCTGCACTTTCTCCGTCCCTGGGGCTACACGCTCTATGCCGCCATCTTGGTGGTAATTGCGTTCTTTTACGCCAAGCTCTACTGCAACTACCTCTGTCCACTGGGGGCGGCGCTCGCCATCCCGACGCGCCTGCGGCTGTTCGATTGGTTGCGCCGCCGCCGCGATTGCGGCCGGCCCTGCCAACTCTGCGCCCGAGAATGCCGGATGCAGGCCATCAAACCAACTGGAGAAATCATCGCCAACGAATGTCTTTATTGCCTGGACTGCCAGGTCACCTATTGGAGCACGGAGCATTGTCCACCCTTGGTGGAGCGGCAGGCAAAACGGGCGCGTGGCGGAAAAAAGCAGGTCTTGACGGATATCAAGGTTAACGTTGCGAAATAGTCGGAAATTATCTACTCCTTAACTTCACTCCTTACTTTCCGTTTTTCATCATTACCAAAAGAGGAGTATTTATAATGACCTTACTGTCTTTACGCCGCGCGGTTGGTCTTGCGGCAGTGAGTACCCTATCTCTCGCCATTGGCACCGCTTTGGCCGAGGTGCCCAAAGCGGATTCTTCCGGTCACCCGAATACCGGAAAGGGTGAAATGCGCTATCAGGGATCGCCCGTTGCCATGCCTCCGACGGTCGCCACCCCGGAATTGCCGCCTGCACCGACCATGACTGCTGCAGAATTGGAGGAGGGGAAGAAGATCTTCTTCGAGCGTTGCGCCGGCTGTCACGGGGTACTACGTAAGGGTGCCACCGGTAAACCTCTCACCCCCGATATCACCCGGGTACGCGGCACCGATTACCTCAAGGTCTTCATTGCCTATGGCTCCCCCGCCGGTATGCCCAATTGGGGCACCTCCGGCCAACTGGATGACCGCCAGGTGGACCTTATGGCCCGTTTCCTTCAACAGGAGCCGCCGGTGCCTCCGGAATGGGGTATGAAGGAAATGAAGGAAAATTGGAAGGTTTTAGTGGCGCCGGAAAAACGGCCGACCAAAAAGATGAATAAGGTCAACCTCGATAATCTGTTCTCGGTGACGTTGCGCGATGCCGGCCAGATTGCCCTGATTGATGGTGATACCAAGCAGATTGTCAACATTGTCAATACCGGTTACGCGGTCCATATCTCCCGGCTCTCCGAATCTGGGCGCTATCTCTACGTTATCGGTCGGGATGCTAAGATCAATTTGATCGATCTCTGGATGGAGAAGCCGGACAATGTTGCCGAGATCAAGGTGGGTCTTGAGGCGCGTTCTGTAGAAACTTCCAAGTATAAAGGCTACGAGGATAAATACGCCATTGCCGGTACCTACTGGCCGCCTCAGCACGTAATCATGACGGGGGATACCCTAGAACCGCTCAAGATTACCTCGACCCGCGGCATGACCGTAGATACCCAGGAGTACCACCCGGAGCCACGCGTGGCGGCTATCGTTGCCTCCCACGAGCAGCCCGAGTTCATCGTCAACATTAAGGAGACGGGTATTGTCCAATTGGTCAACTATCAAGACATCAACAACCTAAAGATTACCAGCATCGGTGCCGCGCGTTTCCTCCACGACGGCGGTTGGGATTCCACCCACCGTTACTTTATGACCGCTGCCAATAAATCCAACAAGATTGCCGTGATCGATTCCAAGGAGGACAAACTTGCCGCCCTGGTCGATGTCGGCATGATTCCGCATCCTGGCCGTGGGGCCAATTTTATCGATCCCGAATTTGGTCCAGTATGGGCCACCAGTGACCTGGGGGATGGCAAGATTGCGGTGATTGGTACCGACCCGGCAAAGCACCCAAAGAATGCCTGGAAGGTGGTACGTACCCTGGAAGGACAAGGTGGTGGGTCGCTATTCATCAAAACTCATCCCAAGTCTACCAATCTCTATGTGGATACCACGCTGAATCCCGAGGCTAAGGTCTATCAATCGGTAGCTGTATTTGACATCAATAACCTGGGCAAGAAGTACGAGGTTCTGCCCATTGCCGATTGGGCGGATCTGGGCGAAGGACCCAAGCGCGTGGTGCAGCCGGAGTTCAACCAAGCTGGGGATGAGGTCTGGTTCTCGGTGTGGAACGGCAAGAGCCAGAAATCAGCGATTGTCATTGTGGATGACAAGACCCGCAAGCTCAAGCAGGTGCTTAAAGACGACCGGATCATTACGCCGACTGGGAAGTTCAACGTCCACAATACCCAGTACGATATTTATTAGCTCGCTACCCAGAACTGCATACGATTGAGACGATTTTCTTCTCGAATAGAGTATGGGGCGTTGTGCTTGCGGCAGGGAAGGGCTTTCCTCCCTGCCGTTTTTTTAAACCAAACCGAAAATTGGAGGCAGCAATGGCATTCGTGCGTTGGGAAGAAAAATACCGTCTCGGTATCAACCCGCTCGACGAGCAGCACCAACAGCTTTTTGATATCATCAACAAGCTCCACGATGCCATGTTGAGAGAAAAAAGCAAAAAGGTTGTTGGAGAATTGCTCAAAAAACTCATGGAAGGTACTGCCTTACATTTCTCCGACGAAGAAATTCATATGGAGCAGAATGCCTATCCCGGCTATGCCGCACACAAAAAAGAACATCACGATCTCGCCAAACAGATGACTGAGGTCGTTAGTAATTTTAACGGCGGAAAAACTGAGTTATCGACGCCGGTGATGTATTTCCTTAAAGACTGGTTGTACAAACATATTGTTCAGACCGATTTGCCGTATACCAGCTATTTGATTGACAAGGGCGTTCTGATCAAGCGGCGAACACTGCGGTGATGGTTTTGCTCTTATGAAATTTACGATTTTTCCTCTCTTCATCCTCCTGGCCGCACCCGTCCATGCGTTGCCCGATACCGCCCGTCAGGGGGAATTGCTGCACCTGCTGCGCCACGATTGTGGTGCCTGTCACGGCATGACCTTACGGGGAGGATTGGGACCGGCGCTGACGGTGGAACGGATGGCCGCGCTGCCCGCGGAAACTTTGCGTTTCACCATCATGGAAGGTCGCCGAGGAACCGCTATGCCGCCCTGGCGGGGATTACTGACGGAAGACGAGGTGGCTTGGTTGGTAGACCAACTACGTGCGGGGGTAAACGATGGCCGCTAGATTTCTGGGGTGGGTACTCAGTCTGACCTTGTGTGTGCATACCGCTACCGCGGGTGAGCTACGCGGTACCGGCGACTTGGGCGTGGTGGTGGAACGTGCCACCGGCAAGATCCAGATCGTGGAGACCACCGGCCATACCCGGCTTACTACGGTAGAGGGGTTGGGCGATCTGTCGCACGCCTCCGTGGTCTACTCACGGGACGCCCGTTATGCCTACGTTTTCGGGCGTGATGGGGGACTGACCAAGGTTGATCTGCTGACGGCACGTATCGAGCGTCGCGTCCTCCAGGCCGGCAACAGCATCGGCGGGGCTATTTCGCAAGATGGGCGGCTTATCGCTGTCGCCAACTATGAACCCGGTGGGGTCAAGATCTTCAACGCCGCTACCCTCGACCTCCTCACCGATATCCCCGCCGAGTCCGACGGGCGGCGTTCCAAGGTCGTAGGTATTGCCGACGTTCCGGGCAACCGTTTTGTCTTTAGCCTGTTTGAGGCCGGCGAGATCTGGGTAGTGGACCTCACTGACCTCGCCAAACCTGCCATCACCCGCTATCCCAGCATCGGTCGCCAACCCTACGATGCCTTTGTTACTCCCGATGGGCGCTATTACTTGGCCGGATTGTTTGGTGAAGATGGTGTGGCCCTGCTTGACCTGTGGCACCCCGAGGTCGGGGTCCGGCGCATCTTGGACCACTACGGCCACGGCGAGGAACCCTTGCCGGTCTATAAGATGCCTCATCTGCGAGGTTGGGCGCTGGCGGGCGGTTATGGCTTTCTACCGGCGATAGGCCGTCACGAGGTACTGGTGGTCGATACCCGAACTTGGAAGGAAACCACACGCATCGCGGTCCATGGTCAACCGGTCTTCGTCATGGCCCGCCCCGACGGGCGCCAGGTTTGGGTCAACTTCGCCCACCCTGTTAATGATACGGTCCAAGTTATTGACGTCGATACTCTTACTGTGGCCCACACCTTTACCCCAGGCAAGGCCGTGTTGCACCTGGAATTCACCCCCAAGGGTGAACAGGTCTGGGTATCGGTACGCGACGAAGACCGGGTAGAGGTCTACGACACCGCGACCTTCGCACGTCTCGCCACTCTGCCGGCGGACAAACCGAGCGGCATCTTTTTCACGGTACGCGCCGGGCGTATCGGATTCTGAGGAATTTCCGATGACCCATCCCTATCCCGCAACCGCTAGCCCTCCACGAACAACCTATACCCCCCTGGAATGGCGGCTGTTGGACGAATTCCAGCGCGGCTTTCCGCTCTCGCCACGCCCTTATGCCGAGCTGGCATCACATCTCGGGGTGAGCGAGATCGAGGTGTTGACGGGCCTCCAGCGACTGACCGAGCGTGGCGCGGTGAGTCGGGTGGGACCGGTACTGCGTCCCAACCGGGTGGGGTGCAGCACCCTTGCCGCTATGGCCGTACCATCCGAGCAGATCGAGACCGTGGCGGCATTGGTCAGCAGCTATCCCGAGGTCAACCACAACTACCAGCGGGAACACCATTACAACCTCTGGTTCGTGGTCACCGCCGCCGATGCCGATCATTTGGCGCTGGTATTGGGTGAGATCGAACGACGCTGCGGTTTATCTCTGATATCGCTGCCCATGCGCGAGGACTACCACATCGATTTGGGGTTTCCTCTTTAGAATCAAAAATCAAAATCAAAATCAAAAGGATAACATCAAAACATAAAAGATTTTTCTTTTAAGCTCAAAAGAAAAATCTTTTTAATGTTTTTGATTTGCCTTTTGCGCCACGCGAGGTGATGCCATGAGTGCCGTACTCTCCCTTCCCCTCGACCCCGCCGGGTTGGATGGCGTAGATCGGCGCCTGGTGGAGGCTATTCAGGGCGGTCTGCCCCTTTCTCCTCGTCCCTATGCTTCTGTGGGATCGCGCCTAGGTCTGACCGAAGGGGAGGTGATTGCCCGTATTCGCAATCTACTGGAGAGTGGGATCATCCGCCGCCTCGGGGTGGTGGTCCGCCATCAGGAATTGGGTTATCGGGCCAATGCCATGGTGGTGTGGGATATCCCGGATGCGGAAGTGGCGGCGGTGGGGGTGGCATTGGCCCGCTACTCCTGTGTCACCTTGTGTTATCGCCGTGCCCGTCATCTGCCGCAGTGGCCCTATAACCTCTATTGCATGATCCACGGCAGCGATCGGGAGGCAGTATTGGCCCACCTGGAAGTATTGACGGTGGGGTGTGGACTAGAAGGTGTAATGCGCGAGGTACTGTTCAGCACCCAACGCTTCAAGCAACGCGGTGCCGACTACCGGCGACGGGACCCACGACGGGTAGCGGAGGGCCTGGCATGAACGGCGTACCGGCTACTCCAAGCTTGGATAGCTTGGATCGTGCCCTGATCAATCGCTTTCAGGACGGTATCCCGGTATGTGACCGACCCTTTGCGGAATGCGCGGCCTCGTTGGCGATCCCTGAGGAGGAGGTGGTGGCGCGCCTGGAACGGTTACTCGCGGATGGTGTCCTCTCTCGCTTCGGTCCTATGTATCAAGCCGAACGTTTGGGGGGCGGCCTGACCTTGGCAGCGATGGTGGTCCCGGTAGAAAAACTTGAGGAGATTTCCGAGCAGGTCAACGCCTTCCCCGAAGTAGCCCACAATTACGCCCGTGACCATACCTTTAACTTGTGGTTCGTGGTCGCCACCGAACGCCCCGAACAGGTGACCAGCGTCCTCGCCGCTATTGAAACGGCCACCGGCTATCGGGTCTACGCCATGCCCAAGATCGAGGAGTTTTTCGTGGGATTGAAGCTTGAGGTGTAACGTTAACTTAGGTATTAGGTAGCGCCTGATGGGTCGATTCCTACAAAGATAATCAACCAGTTAGGCTAGAATCAGACTGAACCAGTCTCCCTGACCGCGCCTTCGTGGTAGGGCCGGACGGTGACGCGCACGTCAACCTCTTGGTCGAGGCGGTCTAGGATCGTCATCAGCCGGTCGATGGTGAAGCGGTCGAGCTTGGTCTTGCGGATGCGGGAAAAGTCGGCGGCGGCGATGCCGGTGATTTCGCCGGCCTTGCGCACCGTCAGCACCCGGTCGTCTAAGACGCCGATGATCTTGGCGGCCAGCAACGCCTTCAATTGCTCAACCGCTGCGTTGGGGTAGCCAAAATCGGCAAAGGCGTTGCCGCTGCCCCGGACAATCTCGAAAGGCTCGTTATTCATCGCAACATCTCCTTCAATCGTTTCAGGCGCTCATGTACCAGATCTATCTCATGCTTGGGTGTCTTGATGCCTTGCGTCGATTTCTTCTGGAAGGCATGGATCACCCACACGTCTTCACCGATCTGGACGGCATAAACGACGCGGAAAGCATCCCCACGGTGGCGCAGGACGATTTCCATAACCCCGCCGTCAAAGCTCTTCAACGGCTTCACCTGGTCGGCCATGCGCCCTTCCGCCGCGATGGTCAGCGCACGGATCGCCTCCGTCCGCACCGGCGCGGGGAATTCCTCAAAATCCTTCCGTGCCGCCTTGATCCATGAAATCTGTCTTGTCGTTATCGTCATGCGTCCACCTTGTTCCGCTAATGTAGTCTTATTTGACAACACTGGGCAAGTCCGTACCGGGGTGTCTTGGAACAGGATTTCGGCGGCACTCGCGCTCATACCACTTTGGGAATTATTTTCCTAACATTTTGGTAGGACATGACCTAGATCAAGTTAATGCTCTACTAAAACGCGCTATTAATAATGTCGTCGCGGTCCTGCCGCGAGGCAGGCCACAGCCCTAATCACTTCTCCTGCGCCGAGTCCATAACAACCATTCACAACAATCAGTTACAACTACTTTATCGAGGAGGCTTCACATGCATGACACCGACAACGACCGTAGCGACAACCCCCCAACCCCTATCCCCATTATGCAGCGAGTACTGGATAACCCGTTCATCCTCCTGTTTTTAGGGGTGGTGTTTCCCACGGTGTTCTACATCCTTTGGGGGGTGATGGAGATCGTCGCCATCCCCCTCGCCAAGTGACTGCCAGCGGAGAATCGCCATGAGTTCAATTTTGCCTCCCGCCCAACGGGTGTGGTGGAACCAGCCGGTAGACCGCATCGAGATTACCTGGGTCCTCGTTGCATTGGCGTGGTGCCTGTTTATGTTCTTCATGATGCCGCTGTGGCACATCTACGGCCGGCAGAATCTGACCAACGAATCTTATCGAATCTCACCCACGGCTTATGCGGCCAAGTCGAAGGAAATGGTGGATAAATACACGGTACGTACCGAGACCGAGCAAAAAATTCCGGTCGTACATCCGCCGGTCGGCTCCGATATTTATTTGGTTGCTCGGCTGTGGGCGTGGGAGCCACTACTGGAATTGGAAAAGGATAAAACCTATCGCCTCCATCTGTCTTCCATGGATTATCAGCACGGTTTCTCGCTGCAACCCATCAATGTCAATTTTCAGGTGGTACCCGGTTACGAGATGGTGGTGACCCTCACACCGGATAAGGCCGGGGAGTACACCATTGTGTGTAACGAATATTGCGGCATCGGTCACCATACCATGCTCGGCAAAATCTACGTCGTCGATAAGAAGGGGTAATCCATGGCGATCAACCGGATATTTCGTACTGACCCAATCAGTGGGCTGCTCTTCCATCAGCCTGCCGAAACTTTGATGAAGGCCAACGCGGTAGCAGGCGTGGTCGCCCTGCTGGTGGGCGGTTTGCTCGCCATCGTCGTGGCATTGACCCGCTGGCCGGCGGTACATCTTGCCCCCGCCGACAGCTTCTACCAGGCGCTCACCGCGCATGGTATCGACATGCTGATCATCTGGATCATCTTCTTTGAGATGGCGATCCTGTATTTCTGCTCTTCGACCTTGTTGCGTAGTCGTCTGGCAACCCCGCGGATCGCCTGGCTCGGGTTTGCCTTGATGGTGATCGGGGCAATCACTACCAATCTCGCCATCCTCAAGGGCGACTCCAGCGTGATGATGACCTCCTACGTACCGATGCCGGCCAACCCCAATTTCTATCTGGGGCTCATCCTGTTCGCGGTGGGGGCGCTGCTCGGCTGCTTCGTCTTCCTGGGTACGCTGGTCATTGCAAAGGAAGAACGTACTTATGAGGGGTCGATTCCGTTGGTCACCTTTGGGGCGACCACCGCCTGCATCATCGCGATCTTTACCATCGCCTCCGGCGCCATCATCCTGATTCCCACCTATCTATGGTCGATTGGCCTCATCAGTAACATCGACCCCTTGATGTACCGCACCATCTGGTGGGCATTGGGCCATTCTTCGCAGCAGATCAACGTCTCGGCCCATATCGCGGTGTGGTATGCCATCGCTGCCATCGTCTTCGGCGCGACACCAATGTCGGAGAAGGTGAGCCGGATGGCCTTCCTGCTCTACATCCTGTTCCTGCAACTCGCCTCGGCACACCACATCCTGGTCGATCCCGGCCATACCGCCGAGTGGCGCATCTTCAACACCAGCTATGCGATGTACCTGGCGGTGCTGGCGAGCATGGTCCATGGCCTCACCGTGCCGGGCAGTATTGAGGTGGCGCAGCGGCTGAAGGGCTTCAACAAGGGGCTGTTCGAGTGGTTGCGCAAGGCCCCGTGGGGTAACCCCGTGTTCTCGGGCATGTTCATCTCGCTCATCGGCTTTGGCTTCCTGGGCGGGATCTCGGGGGTAGTGATGGGGACCGAGCAGATCAACCTCATCATTCACAATACCATCTATGTCCCCGGCCACTTCCATGCCACCGTGGTGATCGGGACCACCCTTGCCTTCATGTCGCTCACCTACTTCTTGATCCCGGTGCTGTTCAAACGCGAACTGATCCTGCCCCGGCTGGCGCAGTGGCAGCCGTATCTGTTCGGCATCAGCATGTCGGTATTTTCTCTGGTGATGATGGGGGCCGGCACCTTGGGAGTAGCGCGTCGTCATTGGGACATGGCCTTCACCGGGGCTCCCCTGGGCTATGAGTATCCGGCAACAGCCTATCTGTTGATGGGGGTGGTTGGGATCACGGCAGTCGTTGCCGTCGTCGGTGGAGCGGCCTTTATCCTGATCACGGTGGGCTCGATCCTCTTTGGCAAGCGGCTTCCCCAGGGCTCGTATGGGGCACCGGCCCCCGCACCGCAGGCACCGATGGCGGTTGCCATTGAGGGACACGGCCATGTCGGCATCAAGGGATTTTCCGCGCCGGGCACGCTGGTATTGGCCTTTACCTTCCTTGCCCTGTTCATGGCCTACTACGCCATTAACTGGAAGTACCTAGCCTCGGTTTGGCATTTCGGCTAAACCACATTACGGCGGCGAGTGTAGGCTCGCCGCCGTTTCCCCCGGCACGTCTGTGAGCAATGAGGAGGTTCTTCCATTGAGCACTTTGCCCGGCCAACTCGCCAACCTCTTTAAGCTCCGCATCGGTATCACCATCGCCTTTACCGCGGTAGTGGGTCTAATGGTAACCCCAGGACCGGCGCCCTCCGCTTGGCAGGTGGTGGCGTTGGTGTTTGCGGTGATGGGGGCTTCCGCCAGTGCGGGCGGATTCAATCAATACATCGAACGCGATCTGGATGCCCGGATGCATCGCACCCGGCAACGTCCTTTCGTCACCGGCGCGCTGGCGCCGAGTCATACCTGGTTGTGGCTGATAGCCGTATTGCAGATCGTCTCCGTGGGTTTGGCCGCTGTGGTCCTCAATCCGGTAGCGGCACTTTACGTATTCCTGGGCGCATTCTTTTATGCCGTGGTGTACACGCTATGGCTGAAGCCGCGTACCTCCATGAACATTGTGATCGGGGGGCTCGCCGGTAGCTTCGCGGTACTTGCCGGGGCCGCCGCTGTCGATCCCGGCCTCAGCCCGCTGCCGCTACTGCTTGCGGCAGTACTTTTCTTGTGGACACCGTCGCATTTCTGGAGCCTCGCCATCGCCCTGCACGAAGAATATGCCACCGCGGGCGTGCCGATGCTGCCATGCGTGGTCGGTGACCGGGTCACTGCTTGGATCATCCTCGGCAACACCCTGTTGCTGGTCGCGGTATCGCTGCTCCCGGTCTATTACGGCCTGCTCGGACCCATCTATCTGAGCGGGGCGCTAATTGGCGGCGGCTGGTTTCTGGTCCGCAATCTCCAACTCGTGCGCAACCCCTGTCCACAGTTGGGACGGCTGAACTTTTATGCCTCGTTGCTCCATCTCAGCCTGGTGCTGATGACGGCAATGGTGGACATGTATTGGAGATAGATGGTGAACATAGGCCGGGTGCTATCCCTATTGCTCCTCCTGCTGGGGTCGGGATTGGTACCCGCGTGGGGCGATGGCGGCAGCACGCCAATCACCACCGACACCACCGGCAGTTTCGATAACGCCGGGGCTCTGCAATACAGTCAATCGGCCATCGGTCGCACGCTGGGTGAGTACACCCTCACCGATGTCGATGGCCGACCGGTACCGCTCACCCGCTACCGTGGTCGGCCGTTGGTGGTAAGCCTGGTCTATACCAGTTGCTACCACACCTGCCCAATGACTACCCGTTATTTGCTGAAGGCGGTTCGTAACGCACGCCAGGTCTTGGGGCCTCGGAGTTTCACGGTGCTGACGATTGGCTTTGATACCCGCTTGGATACGCCTTTTGCTATGCGTAATTTTGCCAAGCTTCAGGGGGTAGACCTAGAAAATTGGGAATTTCTGAGCGCCGATGCGCGCACTATGGAGTCCTTGGTAAAGGATCTCGGCTTTCTCTACACCCCTTCGCCCAAGGGCTACGAACATCTAATTCAGGCAACGGTGGTTGACGGTACAGGTATAGTGCGGCTCCAAGTATACGGTGACCTCTTTCCCATCCCGCAATTGGTCGAGCCACTCAAACAGATGGTGCTGGGTACCGGGGTCGCACAAAACGCATTGGATCGGTTGTGGACGAAAGTACGGCTATTTTGCACCACCTACGACCCCAGCGGCGACCGTTATGCTATAGATTATTCGCTGTTTATCGGAATGGCCATCGGTGCCTCTATTCTTATTTTTGGTATCGCCTTTTTGGTGAACGAGATACGGCGTGGCCGGAAAGGGTACCATTGAATAGCTGGGAGTGGATAAACCTGGTGAAGACTTAGAATTTATTGTTGTTTACTATAAAGTATAAAGTATAAAGGAAAAACAGAATATAAGCCCATATTAGACAGGTCAATATAAAATGTGCCGCGATATGCTAAACGAAAAAACCGAAATTATTCATGCGCGCGTTTCGGGTAAGGTGAAAGATAAACTATCCGAGCTTGCCGATGCGGAAACTCGTAGCCTTACCAATATGCTGGTTGTCCTGATCGAAAGGGAGTACGCTCGTACTGTCCATAAGCTAAACCAGGTATTGGAAGCAATTCACTAGTAGTATCTTTATGCCTGACGATTGAGGAGCAAAACCTTTGTTCGCACTTGTCCGACGCGGGAGTCGGCGCGCCTTATCATTGATTGAAGGTACGCTAGATACCGCCTTTACCCCCGCCTGGAACCCATTTCACCATCTGGGGGCGCTTACCATCCTGTTGTTTTGGGTGGTACTGATCAGTGGAGTATATGAACTCGTATTTTTTGAGACCAGTATGGGTAGGGCCTATGCCTCGGTAGAGTCACTGACCCACGATCAATGGTGGCTGGGTGGAGTGATGCGGAGTCTGCACCGCTATGCCTCCGATGCGGTCGTCATTACCATGATATTGCACCTGCTACGGGAATTGGTGCGTGGACATCATCGCGGTTTCCGTTGGTTCTCCTGGCTGACCTCAATACCGTTGCTGTGGATGGTCATTCCCCTTGGTATTACTGGTTACTGGATGGTCTGGGATACCCTTGCCCAATATATTGCAGTTACCACCTCGGAATGGCTGGATGCCTTGCCTTTTTTTACCGACCCGATGGCGCGTAATTTTCTTACCGAAAGCAGCCTGAGCGATCGATTTTTTACGCTGATTGCCTTTATCCATATCATTGGGTTACCGATTTTTCTGTTGTTCGGGATCTGGTTTCACGTTTT
>CAUYUB010000222.1:0-62587 GCA_963575685.1 Gammaproteobacteria bacterium
AAATGGGAAAGGTAAAATCACCGCTGCTAAACCATCGCCCGACTACGATTAGGTCCGGTATCTGGGAAAAAATGGAAACGGCATCGAACCATAGCAACAAAATCAGTACCGCCACGGCGGTTCCCACACTCAAATGTGCCGTTAGTGTTTCGCCATCATCGCCCACTGCTTTCCCCGAGAGGACGTGGACGGCAATGCTGGCGGAGGTCAATAAGGGGAGTAGTGGTACGAGGAAGAAAAAAAGTAACATGCGGTTGAGTGCGATCATGGGAATTGAGCGGAATGAAGGATGAAGAGATAACCGGTTATTTTCTTTTATGGTAAGGGAGGAATCACCCGATGCCTGCGTTCGACCAATACGCCGTAATGGGCAATCCCATCGGCCACAGCAAGTCTCCGCTCATCCACACCGCCTTTGCGCAAGAGACGGGCCAAGCGCTCACCTATACCGCCCTGCTGGTGGCGCGCGATGCCTTTCCTGCCGCCGTTGCTGCCTTTCGCGCCGCGGGAGGGAAAGGGCTCAATGTTACCGTTCCATTCAAGGCCGAGGCCTACGCCTTCGCCGAGGTACGTAGTACGCGGGCCACGCGGGCCGGGGCAGTGAATACCCTGAGCCTTCTCGCGGATGGTCGCTGGTATGGAGACAATACCGATGGCGTGGGTTTGCTGCGCGACCTTATCGACAACCTGGGCGTTTCGCTGAGTGGGGTCCGACTGCTGATACTAGGGGCTGGGGGCGCGGCGCGGGGGATTTTACAACCTTTGCTGACTGCGGGACCCCGCCGGGTTTTCGTTGCCAATCGCACACCCGCCCGCGCCCGCGAGCTGGCCGCTACCTTTGCCGACTTGGGGCCAGTGGTCGGCGGCAGTTTTGACGAGTTGCTGGATGAGCGATTCGACCTCGTCATCAACGCCACCAGTGCCAGCCTGGAAGGCGAGGTCCCGCCCTTACCCGATGGCTTGCTTGCGGAAGGCGCTTGGTGCTACGACCTGATGTATGCCAGTACCACTACCCCTACCCCTTTCCTGCGCTGGGCCATCCAACATGGTGCTGTCCGAACCGAAGATGGTCTGGGAATGCTGGTGGAGCAGGCCGCTGAGGCATTTGTTCTATGGCGCGGCGTGCGTCCCGCTACGGCGCCGGTCATCCGCACACTGCGGGGGGCGAATAGTAACGAATCGAGAGGGAGGACCCCTCCCGATTCGAAATAATACGGCGAGCAAAGTAGAAACGGTTAACGCGATCCCGGTTCCACCATAAAATCACGTCGGGCAGTAGAGACCGTGATGGTAAAACCCGCCATCACGTCTAAAAGAGACATAAGCATCAGGATGACGAAAGCGGAGGTAGCGGTACCCTTCATCACAAGAAATTCCACAAGGAATCCGATGAATACCAGAACGGACAGGGAATGTTCGATGATGGTTGTCATCGAAGAACTGGTGGATTTTACCAGTTCAATATACAAGGCGATGATTCCGAGGACCAGCAACACATCGCTCCAGGTAGAGCTCCAGCTTTCTCCAGAAATGAGACGCAGGGTAAAGAGGTCTCCATTCATTTTGACCCCCGTCAGGATCATTGCGTCGTAGATAAGCAACAGGAAAAGAAACAAAGGGATAAAACGGAAATATTTCATCATGGTTACTCCTGGGGCTAGTGTAGAGTAGGACTTTAACACAGCACCAATTATTTCGCACGCTAACCCTGCGAAAACACCCCGTCTTTTTCCAACAGTGCCTTTAACCGGTCAATCTCCGCTTGTGCGATAACCGCGCGTTGCTCTGCTGCTTGGCGTGCTATTTCGGCTTTTTGGCGTGCCGCCTCGGCCTTTTGACGCGCCACTTCCGCTTCACGGCGAAGGGTAACTTCGGCCTGCGCGCGTTGTTCAGCTTCCCGCCGTAGCACTCGATCTTCTCGCCAGGCAGGCAAGACGAAATCGCGGTATTCGGATCCTCGATCATTTCCTCCTCGACGGGTTGGTTAAACAAATCCGTGATACGGAATTGAAATCCCGGCAGGACGCTGGAACAAATCACCTGGTCCGGGGTTGGCTGAATCGGTAGATACACCCCCTTTGCATTCAGGCGGTAAAATGCCTTTTCCCCAGAATTATGGAGGATAAAGTATTCACGTACTCCCGCCGCCGCGTATTCTGATTTTTTCGTCGCCGTGTCTCGTTCTTTCTGTTTTCGATCACTATCGGACAATACTTCCACGCATAGATCAAAAATTCCCCGATAGCTTCTGTCATCGGCATGCAGAGGGATAAGATTGTTGTTCAGTACCACCCCTAAATCTGGTTTACGCACGGTGATTTTGTTCGGGAGGGCGAGGCGGAATCCCATATCCAGACTAGTGACAGCGGCAATTGGTCGAGTATTCAAGAACAGCAACAATAATTTCATGAACCAGTTGTAAATTGTGCAATTCTCGTAGTCGGACACGGTTTTTTCCTCCAGGTAACCGTTATTCCATTCATAAACGGTATCGATATCGGATTGCTCGTAATAATCACGCCAGTAGATGGCCTCTGGGATGAACTCAGCGGAGGGCGGGGGATAGTATTTAATTTTCAAGGGAAGTTCGACAGCAGGAAGAGACATAGGTGTTCTCCAAGCGATGGTATTACCATGTAAATATAGAGAATAAGCCCTGAATTTTTAGGCCATGGGCCATGGAACTTTTTGCTCCTGCCTCTGCGTTGAGGTAATATGTAATATATGAATCATTATATGAGTTAAATATTACATCATGGGCTGGTTGCTCCTCATTGCAACGCTCCCCGGCCAGGCTGGCAGCCTACGCCTGCGGTTCTGGCGACAGTTGAAAGGCTTTGGTGCCGCCAATCTGCGGGATGGTGTCTATCTGCTACCCAGCCGAGAGGGCCTGCGTCCGCCGTTGATGGCGTTGTGCGACGAATTGATCGCGGCCGAGGGCAATGCCTGGCTGTTGGACCTTGCACCGCAAGCCCCGGACACGGAACAGGCGTGGCGTGCGCTCTTCAACCGTAGCGAGGCGTACCGCGAGTGGCGTACCACCTTGGCAGCTACGGAAGGCTCCTTTGCCAATACGACCGAAACCGAGGCGCGGCGGTTGTTGCGTCAGGCGCGTAAAGACCTCAACGTAATTGCGGCGACTGATTTTTTCCCTGATGCGAGCCTTGACAGTGCGCGCCAAGCACTCATCAATGCCGAACGACGCCTCACCGGGCAATACGCCCCAGACGAACCGGCATCAACCGTCGGCTCAGTGCCGCGTCTTGAACTACGCGATTACCAGAGCCGACAGTGGGCTACGCGTGCCCGGCTGTGGGTGGATCGGGTCGCGTCGGCTTGGCTGATCCGCCGTTTCATCGATCGTGAGGCACGTTTTCTCTGGCTGTTCGACATCAACACCTGTCCGGTCGATGTGCTCAGTTTTGATTTCGACGGCGCAACCTTTACCCACGTCGGCGATCAGGTGACCTTCGAAATCCTGTTGGTCGGTTTTGGCCTGGATACGGACATAGGGTTGGTACGCCTGGGTGCGATGGTGCATACCCTTGATGTTGGTGATGGTACCACCCCCGAAGGGCAGGGTTTCGAGGCTATCCTGGACGGCGCACGCCAACGTCATGCCGACGATGATCGGTTGCTCGAAGAAATTAGTACTGTACTCGACTCACTTTATACCTTTTTTAAACAAGCGAAATAGCCTGTTCGTAATCATTTCCCAACCTGAGATCTACCTGATGAGCAACACGCACCACCCTGGTTATACCCTCTGGCAGATTGTCCTCTATATGTTGCGTCTTGGCGCACTCGGTTTTGGTGGGCCGGTTGCTCTGGTCGGCTACATGCATCGTGATTTGGTCGAGCAGCGCGGCTGGATTACCGAAGCCGATTATAAAGAGGGGCTCGCGTTGGCGCAGATGGCACCCGGTCCGTTGGCGGCACAGCTCGCCATTTATCTTGGTTACGTCCATTACCATATTCTCGGTGCTACCCTGGTTGGCATCGTTTTCGTCGTACCTTCCTTTCTGATGGTGGTGGCCTTAGGTTGGGCCTATGTTGAATTCGGCGGTCTGCAATGGATGCAGGCGGTATTTTACGGGGTCGGCGCGGCGGTAATCGGTATCATCGCCATCAGTGCCTACAAGCTGACCAAGAAGAGTGTTGGTAAGGATAAACTCCTGTGGGCGATTTATCTTACCCTGGGGGCAGTTACGATCATCACCAAATCGGAGATCGCCTGGCTGTTCATCGCGGCCGGTATCCTGGTCTGGCTGTGGCGCGCACCGCCGAAAAACTGGTTTGATAAGGGCGGCATCGCGGCCGTATTGCCGGCGCAACTCCCCCATACCACAGGTCTTGCCATGTCTTTCGACCCGGCGTTACTGACCCAGATTGGCCTCTTTTTTGCCAAGGCCGGTGCCTTTGTTTTCGGTTCTGGGCTTGCGATTGTTCCTTTCCTGTACGGCGGCGTCGTCTCCGACTATCACTGGCTCAATGAAAAGCAATTCGTGGATGCGGTGGCCGTGGCGATGATTACGCCGGGGCCGGTTGTCATTACCGTAGGCTTCATCGGTTATCTGGTGGCAGGTCTACCTGGGGCCTGCGTTGCGGCACTGGCGACCTTTCTGCCTTGTTATCTGTTCACAATCATTCCTGCCCCCTACTTCAAGAAATATGGCAAGCTGCCCGGCATCGTCGCCTTTGTAGACGGGATTACCGCGGCGGCGGTCGGCGCCATTACCGGATCGGTGATCGTCATTGCCGAACGTTCCATTTTTGATATACCGACCGCATTATTAGCGATTACCACCACGGCACTCTTGTGGAACTTCAAGAAGCTGCAGGAACCAGTAGTTATACTGGGGGCGGCAGCACTCGGGATGTTGCTGTTTCCCCTGGCTAACCATTAAACGAGAGAATTTTCACCATGTCCTACGAAATGAAACCACTGAACGGTGATCCGACAAAACTTGTTTTCTTCGGCATGATTGGTACCACCTTTGCCTCCGGTTTTTCTTCCAGTGCGGCAGTGATATGGGATGCTGATTTTTCGGCAAGACTAGCGCGGGAGTCTTGCGCCCAGTGGATAGAAAACTGTGCCGTTGCTAATTGAGTGTGCCCCAAAGTAGTCATGATTTCGGCCGCTGCTGCCCCCTGCATTGACTTCAGGCTCAGCCCCAGCTCATCTTGCCCCGTGATGGGGAAACGGCCTTCCTGTGGCTTTATTGTTAAGACTTTAAGACAAGGAAATCCACCGCCCATCATCGAGCGGTGTTGAGCTTGGATGATATTTTAGGTATTTAGGTACACGTTCGAGCCTTCAACGCCCTCGGCGAGGAGGGCTCGAGCGCGGTGGACCTGAGCGGCCGCGCGGTCTACCGGGTGGTCGTCCGGGAGCATGACGCAAAGCCTCCGCCGACGGTGCCACGGTATGGGCGAAGAGGTCGGCACTAAGCTGTCCGGAAGGGATCTTGTAATTCAGAAAAGATTCGATCTCGGGCAAAAAGAAGGAATAGCGTTCACAGGCAAAACTGATAGCGTCACCCGCAGCCCCTGCACGGGCAGTACGACCTATGCGGTGAACGTAATCTTCGGGGTCCTGAGGTAGGTCATAGTTGAAGATGTGGCTTACGTCGGGGATGTGCAGTCCACGGGCGGCGACATCGGTGGCCACCAATACCGGCAGATCCCCGTGTTGAAATTGGTCGAGCAGCTTCATCCGCTTGATCTGGGGGACATCACCGGACAGCACTGCGGCCCGGATATGGTTGGCCACCAGGTGGATACGCAGTTTCTCGGCCTCCGCTTTGGTATTGACGAAGACAATACTGCGCCGAGGGTCCATGCTCCGTAACATGCCGATTAGCAGCGGCAGCTTCTCCTCGTTGGCGGTGTAATACACGCACTGACGGACTTGTTCTACGGTTTTGCGGTCGGGGGCGATCTGAATCAGGTGCACTTCGTTCATGTGTTCGTAGGCAAGTTCGTAGACTCGCCACGGCAGGGTAGCCGAGAACAGCATGTTCAGGCGCCGCGCAGGGAGCGGCATCCGGCGTAGCATAAAACGCACGTCGGCAATGAAGCCAAGGTCGAACATCCGGTCAGCCTCATCCAATACCACGACCTGAATCCCCTTGAGCCCGAACACCTGCTGCTTGTGGTAGTCGATAAGGCGCCCAGGGGTGCCAATGAGGATATCTACTCCCTCTGAAAGGGTTGTGCGCTGACTTTCGTAGCCGGTTCCACCATACGCCAAACCTAGACGGAGACCGGTATACTGTCCCAGCTCCTCCGCATCCTTATGGATCTGGATCGCCAGTTCTCGGGTCGGGGCCATAATCAGTGCACGCGGCTGCGGGTGACCCTCCACTGCGGGATGACGCAATAGGTGATTAAAAGTTGCCAGCAGAAAGGCGATAGTCTTTCCGGTACCGGTCTGGGCTTGGCCGGCAACATCTTGCCCAGCCAAAGTGAGGGGTAGGGCGTCGGCTTGGATCGGTGTGCAATGGGTAAAACCGAGCCCGGCAAGGCCCCGAAACAGTGGTTCGGGTAGGTCGAAACCAGAGAAGTCTTTTTTAGTTAGGTAGTTATCTGTCATTTTCGGATAAAGGTCAGCAAAAATGGGGGGGCTCGGGCTTGCAACGGACAGTCGATTGGGATGAAATTCGAGTCATATCCTGGTTACACAGGGCGTGTCTGTCCTGTACCCGTCAAATCCATCCTTCCTCAGCCCTCCGTTCCCTTGGAGATAAAGGTTTCCCATGAGTGTCAACATCGCAACCATCACCGACGGCAACTTCGAGGATGAAGTGCTAAAGTCTCGGATACCGGTTTTGGTCGACTATTGGGCAGAGTGGTGTGGCCCGTGCAAGGTGATCGCGTCGGTCCTAGACGACATTGCCGCAGAGTACGCCGGACGCGTCAAGGTCGCCAAGCTCAACATCGATCAAAATCCCAACACCCCACCTCGTTACGGTATCCGTGGTATTCCTACCCTGATGTTGTTCAAACATGGTCAGGTAGAGGCCACCAAGGTTGGTGCCGTTTCCAAGGGCCAACTCGCTGCCTTCATCGACAGCAACCTGTGAGAACCGTTCATTTCGAGATAAACGGTTACGTTTCGGTCACCGCCGACCATCATCGGTTTTAGGTATCACGAAGCAGTGGCCGAAACGAGTATCCAGACCATTGGTAAGGCTTGCATCCCGCCGCGCTGCCAGTTTTGGGACTGGACGGCGCTTAGCGGAGGTGCTATGGTTTCTCGCACAATTCCTCATGACGCCTTACGTACCCAATCCGGCGTCGGTTGTCTCCCTAGCCAGTCCGTTCCGCATACCTCCCGAAGTCCTTCCTGGGGCTATACCGTGCCCGTATGTCTCCGCGGCTCGCACCGTCTTTGACCTGACTTTACCACTATGAATCTTACTGAGCTTAAGAAAAAAAGCGCCGCTGAAGTAATTGATGTTGCCCAAAGCATGGGCATTGAAGGGATGGCGCGCTCCCGTAAACAGGATGTGATCTTCGCTATTCTCAAGGCCCATGCCCAAAAAGGAGAGGACATCTACGGCGATGGGGTCTTGGAGATTTTGCAGGATGGTTTCGGTTTTCTGCGCTCCGCAGACAGCTCCTACCTTGCCGGTCCCGATGACATTTACGTGTCGCCCAGCCAAATCCGGCGGTTTAACCTCCGAACTGGCGATACCGTCTCCGGCAAGATTCGCCCCCCCAAGGAAGGTGAACGATATTTTGCCCTCCTCAAGGTCGGCGATATCAATTTTGAGTCCCCGGAAAACTCCAAGAACAAGGTCCTGTTCGAGAATCTGACGCCTCTCTTCGCCAACCAACGCCTCACCCTGGAACGGGGCAATGGTAGCTCCGAAGACGTTACCCCGCGCATCATCGACCTCATCGCCCCCATCGGCAAAGGCCAGCGTGGGCTTTTAGTCTCGCCGCCCAAGGCAGGCAAGACCATGATGTTGCAGAGTATCGCCCAGAGTGTTGCCTACAATTCCCCGGATAGCTATCTGATTGTCCTACTGATTGACGAACGTCCCGAAGAGGTGACGGAGATGCAGCGCTCGGTCCGGGGCGAGGTGATCTCCAGTACCTTCGATGAGCCGGCCACCCGTCATGTGCAGGTCGCCGAAATGGTCATCGAAAAGGCCAAGCGTCTGGTCGAGCATAAACGCGACGTGGTCATCCTGCTCGATTCCGTTACCCGTCTGGCGCGCGCCTACAATACCGTCGTACCCTCTTCCGGCAAGGTCCTAACCGGCGGCGTGGACGCCAATGCCCTGCATCGCCCCAAGCGCTTCTTTGGTGCCGCACGCAATATCGAAGAAGGGGGCAGCCTGACCATCATCGCCACCGCCCTGATCGATACCGGTTCACGCATGGACGATGTCATCTACGAAGAATTCAAAGGGACGGGCAATATGGAAATCCACCTAGACCGCAAGATCTCCGAGAAGCGTACCTTCCCCGCGCTGAACATCAACCGTTCGGGCACCCGACGTGAAGAGTTGCTTACCGAACCCGACGAACTCCAGAAAATGTGGATCCTGCGCAAACTCCTGCACCCAATGGATGAAGTCGCCGCCATGGATTTCTTACTGGAGCGCGTCAAGGCCACGAAGACCAATGCGGCCTTCTTCGACTCCATGAAACGTTGATGCCTTCGTCAGGTATGATGTTGCCCGGCCGGTTTATGAATTATTCCATCCCGCGGTAGCCCTCCGTGGGTTTCGATAAACTCTCGCACGAAATGCTCCGGACGCATCCCGGAAAAATGTCCCGCTACCGCTCCGTCCCGGAACAGGAGGCAGGTGGGAAACCCGCGCAGCCGATAATGTCCGGCCAGACGCATATTCTCATCCGCTTCAACCTTGGCGAGCAGTACCATGCCGCCATAACTGCCTACCACACGCTCCAACAGGGGCGTCAGGGACCGGCAGGGGCCGCACCATTCGGCCCAGAAATCCACCAACACCGGCCGTTGTCGCGAGCCCTCGACCACCTGCTCGGCGAAGTCCTCTTCGGTAACATCGACAATCCAATCTACATGCTCTTTCACAGATGGAGGGCCTCATGTGCAGGTTCAGGGGGGGCATGTTAGCGTCACATAACCACAACTACCAGGGGCGGAGCTTTCCTGTCTCTGGTAGGAACTAATTTCTCATTTATAACCAAATAGTTAGAGATGGAGGCCGGCATGAATCAACGCAGTGGCATGAAAAATGGTAGTTGGCGCCTGGGGTGCATTTTTTGTCTGGTAGCGACCCTGACGAATGCGGCAATACCGGAAGAAACCGTCCCAGCCCCAGCGGCAACGGCATTGGTGACAACAGAGGAAAAGGGAGCGACGGTAGAAACTTCGCCCCCTGCGGTGGTGGAAGAAAAGGCCGTGGCACCGGTAGAGACTCCAGCCCCGGTAGTGGAAGAGAAGACACCGGTATCACCGATAGCGGCTCCGTCGTCCCCCGCAGTGGTGGAAGAGAAGACTGCGGCACCGGTAGAAACTCCGACATCGGTAGCAGAAGAAAAAACTCCAGCATCGCCAGTAGCGATTCCGTCCCCTACGGTGGAGGAAAAGGCGCCAGTACCGGCAGAAACTCCAGCCCCGATAGTGGAAGAGAAGGTATCTGCCGCGGCCGTCGTTCCAACGCCGACCACGGAGGAATTGGCATCTCTAGGGATGAAACTCGCCAAGGTGGAAGCGGAACGCAACGAGGCCGTCAGCCATTTGGAGGGGATTCGGGCTGATGTTGATGCGATACGTCAGGCCCAAGTCGCTGCCGAAACTCGGGCAACGGGGTTGGAAACGGATCTGCGTGCCGCTCGTACCCGGATGGTCATCCTGGAGAAAAACGTACAGACCGGTCGGGAGCAGACCAAGCACGACCTGACGGTAATAACGAGCCTAGAATCAAAAGTACACGATGCCATGGATGCCGCACGGCATTGTGGCGAGACTCTGATAGGTTCAGAAGATCGTGGTCGAGCAGCTACTGCACAGATCGCCCGCTTACAGCAAGAGACCCAGAATCTGAGCCAGGCCCAGGATGAACTCAAGGGACAACTTGCAGAGCGCGAAGAGATGCTGGCCAAGGTTCGTGGTCAGCTCCAGGAACGGGAAGCGACGTTGGTCGCAACCAAAGGTCAGCTCTCCGAACGGGAGGAAACCTTAACCACAATCCGGGGACAGCTTCAGGAACGTGAGGAGACACTGACGGCAACTAAAGGCCAACTCGTAGCACGGGAAGAAACCCTGACGAAGGTCAATAGGCAACTCCAAGAGCGTGAGGCAACCCTGACGACAACGCAAAACCAGCTCGTGGAGCGGGAAGAAACACTGAAGACGGTCCAGGGGAAGCTCCAAGAACAGGAGGTGGCCTTGGTGGCAGTCAAAGACCAACTTGCCGCAGAACAGGCTAAAACCGCAGCACTACATTCGGACCTCAGTGGTGTTACAAAAGAACGGGATGACGCCCTTACCCATGTAGCCGCCCTGGCAACGGAAAGTGCTGCGCTACGGGGAGACCTGGAAAAAACCGGCCAGAGCCTAGCCGATATGAACCACCGATATGCCGCTTTGGAAGATCGCTACGGACATTTGACCTCTACCCTGGCACCGGTTGACGGCGGTACGCTCGATATTAAGACCGCCCGTACCCAGGCGGCAGAGGCCTATAACCGTTATCGTATCCTTTGGGAGAAACACCTGGGTCGTAGCAGCAATGATTCGACTTTGTTGACCCAGGTAGAACAGGCACGCCATGAGCTGTTCATTGCCCAATATCGAGTAATGAGAGTGAGTGGTGGTGGTGAACTCTATATCGTGCGTCCCCGTGATTCTCTATCGAATTTGGCGCGCCTTGCCTCCAGAGACGGCAGTCGTTGGGGTGAGGTGCGTGAAGCCAATAACCACCTACTGACTAATGCCGGTCCCTTATTGGTGGGAACCGCGTTGGTGGTCCCTTAGGAATAGGGAGTGGTAGGTTTTTCTAACCGTTCATACCCCTCCCATTGGGAGGGGTGAACGGTTTACGGTTTATGATGTTTCCGATACACAAATCTGGTTGTTGCTGTTTTCTGGGCCGCCTTGTTTCTCTGCAGTCCAGGAGATTCCAATATGACACGCGAGCAGATTATTAACTTTCTAAAGAGACATAAACAGGAAATGTACAATCGTCTTGGCGTCACCAAAATCGGACTCTTTGGTAGCTATGCTTGTGGAGACGCACGGGAAGATTCTGATATCGATATTGCCGTAGAGATGGAGGGGGAACATCTGTTTAGCCTAAACGAAGCATTAATCCTAAATCGCTTTTGAAACCCTGGAAAAGTATTCTTGTATGAGTGAGACGGACGAACATGGTCATCAACCGCTATATTGCCCGTGAGATTACCTATACCCTGTTTGCGGTATTTGGCATCCTCATGGTTATCCTTCTCAGTCACCAGTTTGTCCGCTACCTGGCCGACGCAGCTGCGGGGGAGGTACCGGGGGATATGTTGCTGGTACTGATCGGACTCAAGGCCATCAGCTTTACGGGGCTGGTATTGCCGCTTGCCCTATTTCTGGCGGTGATCGTCGGCCTGGGTCGGCTCTATCGGGATAGTGAAATGGTGGTGATGGCGGCTTGTGGTATCGGGCCATTGCAGGTGTTGGAAAGTGTCATGCGTACCGCTGCGGTGGTGGGGATCATCCTGGCAATCCTTTCCCTCTATCTTACTCCCTGGGCAGCCGAGCAGAAATCGCGTGTCCTGGATCAAGCCCGGGCCAAACCTGAATTGTCCGGCATTACCTCCGGCCGTTTTCAGGAAACAACCCGCGGCGAAACCGTATATTTTGTGGAGAACCTCAAGCCCGAAGGTACTCTAGAAAACGTTTTCATCCAATACCAACGTTCCGGGAAGATTAGTGGCATCTTGGCAGCGGCGCGCGGTTACCAAGAAGTGGATCCCCGTACGGGGAATCGTTTCCTCGTTCTGGTGAATGGTCACCGCTACGAGGCATCCTTGGATGAAAAGGAATTTCGTGCCATGGAGTACGATCAACACGGAATCGCCATCCCACCACCCCATGTTGAGGTGGGCGGACGTAAACGCGAGGCGATTTCTACTACGCAGTTGTTTGCTTCGACCGCTCGGGAAGATCGCGCGGAACTTCAGTGGCGTTGGTCGCTCCCCCTCTCTGCCGTACTGCTTGCCGCCCTCGGGGTTCCGCTCAGCCATAGCACTCCTCGCGAGGGACGTTACGGAAAAATATTCATAGGGATTCTAGTCTACGTCATATTCAGCAACCTGCTGGGTGTGGCCCGCAATTGGATGGAGCGGGGAATCGTACCGGTTGAATTGGGACTATGGTGGGTCCACGGATTGCTGTTAATTCTGGTTGTGGTTGTGATGGTAAACGCAAATGGACTCCGAACCCTGGAGATACGCCTACATCCACGTACGATAGCCCCATCCTCTCCCTAGCGACCTGGTGGGTGGCCCGCAATTGGACTTTCTCGTCTACCCGTTTAGGCAGTTGACTACCCTGGTTAATAACCATTAGCGATCCAGAGAAATCACCCTCTCCCTAGGAATTAATTGGCGTCACCCATTCGGTTCGTATAATTCGTGGCGTAGTCGAGCCCAATCGAAGGCAGGGCCGGGATCGGTTTTTCGTCCTGGTGCAATATCGCAGTGACCGACAATCCGGTCTGGAGTAATAGCGGGGTAGATGGATATAAGAGTCCGCAGGATATCGGTTAAGACCGCATATTGGATATCGGTGTACGGGTCATGATCTGCCCCCTCCAACTCTATCCCTATCGAGTAATCATTACAGCGTGGACGTCCTGCCCAGGTCGAAACTCCGGCGTGCCAGGCCCGACGAGGGAAAGAGACATATTGTACCGGGGTACCATCTCGGCGTATCAAGAGGTGGGCCGAAACACGCACTCCTTCCAACGGCAAAAAATAGGGGTGGGCCGCTCCCGGCAGGGTATTGGTGAATAGGGCATCGATCCATGGTCCCCCGTATTGTCCCGGTGGCAGGCTAATCCCGTGGATTACCAGCAAATCAATAGCTACGCCCAGCGGCCGCTCGTCACAATTGGGAGAATCCACGCGTTGCGTTCTGTTAAGCCAACCATCGTCGTCAATCATAAAAATAGTCATCGCGATACCGCAGAATTGTAGATACCGTCTTACCTGTCAAGGGTATTGAGCGCGTTCGATGGGTTAAACCCTCGACGGAATAGCAGCAATGCCCAAGTGGCAATACAGAGTAGCGCCTCCGTAGCAATCACCATCATCACCGCCCCGTCTAGGCCGAAACGGGGAAGCCACCACCCACCGAACAACACCAGAGAAACCAGGCTGCCGCTTTCCATCAGTACACGTTGCGTCTTGTGTCCGCCCGCCATCAAGAGATTGCCGCCGAGTACGCGCAAGCCATAACAAGGCAGGAACAATCCCATCCATCTCGCCGCATGAGCAGCCGCGGCGAATCCTTTCCCGAGCAATAGGGGCAGCAGGTCCGCCAGTAGCCACAGGCCCGTGCCGGCCAGGAGGCTGTAGACAAACGTAACCAGCAACAGACTGGGCACCAGACGCGGATTAGCAGCTGCACCATGACTACCACGAAAGAGACGTGGCAGTGCCGCTGCCGCCAACGAATCCATCGGCAATGCCAGAATCGCGGCAAATCTATAGGCTGAGGTATAGATGCCCGCTACTTCATCGCCAGCGAGGCGTAGCGCCAGAGCCTTGTCCAGCGAAGTTAGCGCGTTGCTGGTCACCCATACCGCGGAAAATCCCAATCCATCGCGTAAATCCTGCCAGCGGAGAATCAGCGGCGCGGCTGCGGGTCGTAGCAGAACCTGCACCAGCAATATCGCCAAGCTGGCGAACAGTGCTGCCGCGGCGGTATGGAACCAGACATAGACCGCCAGCGTCTGCGTACCAGCAAGAAAATAGAAGGCGGTAACTGCGACTACCCGGAGGCTGGCCAGTATTGCCGATAAAGCCGCCGACCAGCCCATGCGTTCGTGGGCAGAGAAGGCAAAGATCGCTGCCGTTCCCAATGGGAAACAGAAAAGTTCCGAAAGGGCAATCGCGGCGATGGTCAACCAGCCCTCCGTATCACCAAATACGCGGTCACCGAAAAGAGCAAAGGCAATGGCAAATAAGATACCGCTGGCTGCGGTCACTACTAAGGTTCGGCGCCAGTATTCGCCGAATATTGCGGGTTGTCGCGTCACCTCTTGGTACATCACCAACCCAAGCCCAAACCCGGCAAAACTGCCTAGCGCCGCACCGAGACCAGCGATTCCAGAAAAGGTACCGTACTCTTCCGGCCCCAACGTACGGGCAATCAGCACCAACCAGAGTGCTTGGGCTGCGATCCGCCCGCCCTGCCAAAACATGACCAAGAATGTATTTTTGGCTAGGCGTCCGGTCGGCAGCCATTGACGCAGGAAATAGGTAATCACTTTGCCAAGGTCTTTCGCATAAGAGGAACCCAGATCATCCCACAAGAAAATACAAAAAGGAGTTTACTTTTCTTATTTGGTGGTACCAGATTATTTGAGCAGGGCGATGAGCTGTTCCACCTGTCTTTCGGCGGATTCCTTGGCGAGCCATTCTTGTGTGGCCTGGTTTTCCAAACCTCGCTACAAAATTTAATCGCGATGAATTGCAATAATCCCTGTGCGATTCTGGCGCAGAAAACAAACATTTCATAAGCATTCCAACCGGCTATAACGTTATCGAGATGCTCGGGCTGAGATTGTATCTATCCGGTTCCGATCGGTACTCGACAGTCATAAGTTCTCCGCTCACTCTGCATGATCGTCGTTCGCCAGAACTAGGTCCAGCTGGTTTGGTAAAAACCCAACAAATAAGGAGATAATTACCAAAAATATCCAGAAACACTGCATGGGACTATTTCCCCGACCATTACCATTAATTTTCCTCCCAGATTTAACCCATTGAATACTCCACGCATGAGTGGTATCGTGCTGGCCGTATTTGGCTAAATGCACTTAGATTTCCTATCCATTATTTTTAGGCACAGAGAATAGCAGGCATGATTAAAAAGATAAAAATAACTCAATTACGTCTTGGAATGTTCATTCATGATCTAGATATCGGCTGGATGGATCATCCTTTTTTGGCTAAACGCTTCAAACTAACATCCACTAAAGACATGGAAAAGATTTTCTCACTCAAACTTCAGGAAATCTACATTGATACTCAAAAAGGATTAGATGTAGATGAAGGAAAGAATATTGTTGAAGTACGCAATGAGAGTCAGAAACGTATGGAGGAAACCATACCGTACCTCGGCGAAATCAAAAAAATACCAATCAAAGATGAATGGCCACGAGCAGGAAAAATAAAGAAAGAAGCCTTACAGGTAGTTTCAAGGCTCATGGATGATGCTCGACTTGGAAGACAAGTAGAGACCGAACGCCTAGAGCCCGTTGTAGAGGGGATGATACAGTCTATTTTCAACAACCAAGACGCACTGCTTGGAGCGATGCGTATCCGTAAGATGGATAAATATACTTTCGAGCATTCGGTATCTGTGGCGGCATTATTAACCTCTTTTTGCAAGACAATGGGCATGTCGCACGATATTATCCGCCAAGCGGCTATTGGAGGGCTTCTGCATGATATTGGCAAAAGCATGGTGCCATCGGAAATTTTGAATAAACCCGGACGACTTACTGAGGAAGAATTCTCGATTATGCGCCGTCATGTTGATTACGGTCACGAAATTCTTAAAAATTCCAGCTTGTCAGACATCTCTAACGGAATTATTTTTGAGCATCATGAACGCTATGATGGTAGCGGTTACCCAATCAATAAGAATAGCGAAGAAATTAGTCGCTATGGACGGATGGCTGCGATTGTTGATGTTTACGATGCATTAACTTCACATCGTTGTTACCATCAAGGAAAATCCCCTCATTGGGTTTTGGGAAAATTGACCGAATGGAGTAAATACCATTTTGACCCAAAATTAATACAACTGTTTATCTGCTGTGTTGGCATCTATCCAGTTGGAACCTTAACGCTTTTACAAAGCGGACGACTTGCTGTGGTAGTTGAATTAAACGAAGGTGATTTGCTACGACCCGTGGTTAAAGTGGTCTACGACAAAAATAGACGTCGCCCTCTTCCCACGATGAGGTTAGACCTCGCAAATCAATCATCAGAACCGTTTGACAAAATTATTGGTTCTGAATCCCCCGATGATTATCGGTTACAAATGGATACACTCCTTGCTCCTTAATCTAGCAAAAGGTTTTGCTAGTTAATCGTATCGCTTCCATCCATAAGTTAGCGATCACAAAAATAAGAACCCCTTAACTATTAAATAGATTTTGTGAGTCAAGTGCTGCTCCTTTGATTGTTCCTGTGTGATTGATTGATTCATTCAACGGCGGTCTTACAAAGAATTTTTATTCGATTAGCCAATAGGGAAAACATCCTACGTATCCGGTGTGGGATGTTGGATCTTATCCCTTCTTACTTCCTGTCGGCCACCATTAAATCTACACATGATTCTCGTCCACAGACGTGGATAGGATTCACGCAGCTTCTCCCTGGCTTGGATAAACCGATGCCACGTCGAAGCTGCGCGGTATGGGACTGTTACCTATCCTCTGAAAATCACCTCAGGTCGAAGCGATCAAGGTTCATCACCTTGTTCCAGGCCGCCACAAAGTCACGCACGAACGTCAACGGCGAGTCGCTGCACGCATAGACTTCCGCAAGGGCGCGAAGCTGGGAGTTCGAACCGAAAACGAGATCAACAATGGTGCCCGTCCACTGGAGCGCACCCGTCGCCCGCTCTCGCCCCTCCAGCACTCCCTCCACAGTGGCGGACTTCTGCCATCGCGTATTCATATTGAGTAGATTCACGAAGAAATCATTGGTCAACGTTTCAGGTCGCTTGGTGAACACCCCGTGCTCAGACTGACCGAAATTTGCATTCAGGGCGCGCAGGCCACCAATCAGCACCGTCATCTCAGGGGCGGTCAGTGTCATCAACTGCGCCTTGTCCACCAACAGCTCGGTGGCGGATCCCTCGAATCCCTTGCGGGCGTAGTTGCGGAACCCGTCTGCGATTGGCTCTAGCACGGCAAACGAGTGCACATCGGTCTGCTCCTGCGACGCATCCATGCGCCCCGGCGAAAAGGGAACCTTCACATCGTGACCGGCCTTCTTCGCTGCGGCCTCGACGGCGGCGCAGCCGCCCAGCACGATCAGGTCAGCCAGGGAGATCTTCTGGCCGCCAGACTGTGCGCCGTTAAACTCCTTCTGGATCGCTTCCAGCTTCGATAGAACCTGCGCCAGCTCGGCGGGTTGGTTAACCTCCCAGTCCTTCTGAGGTGCAAGGCGGATGCGCGCACCGTTCGCCCCGCCACGCTTGTCGCTGCCACGGAAGGTTGCGGCAGACGCCCAGGCCGTGGTGACCAGTTGTGAGATGGATAGGCCGGACGCGAGAAGCTTGGCCTTCAGGGCCGCAATGTCCTGTTCATTGACCAGCGGATGATCGACGGCGGGGATCGGGTCCTGCCAGATCAGCACTTCCTTGGGCACCAGCGGGCCCAGGTAGCGGGCGACCGGTCCCATGTCACGGTGCGTCAGCTTGAACCAGGCACGGGCGAATGCGTCTGCGAACTGATCCGGATTCTCAAGAAAGCGCCTGGAAATCTTTTCGTAGGCAGGATCGAAGCGCAGGGCGAGATCGGTGGTCAGCATGGCGGGTGCGTGACGCTTGGACGGATTGTGGGCATCCGGCACGGTACCGGCACCCATACCATGCTTTGGTACCCACTGATGCGCACCGGCCGGGCTCTTCGTCAGTTCCCATTCGTAGCCGAATAGGTTCCAGAAGAAGTTGTTGCTCCACTTCGTTGGCGTGGTGGTCCAGGTGACTTCCAGGCCGCTGCTGATCGTGTCACCACCTTTACCGGAGCCAAAGCTGCTCTTCCAACCCAGACCTTGCTCCTCAATACCGGCAGCTTCCGGTTCGGGCCCCACCTGTTTCGCATCGCCGGCACCGTGGGTTTTGCCGAAGGTATGACCGCCAGCGATGAGTGCAACCGTCTCTTCGTCGTTCATCGCCATGCGCGCGAAGGTCTCCCGAATGTCCCGCGCCGCCGCGACTGGATCCGGGTTGCCGTTCGGGCCTTCCGGATTCACATAAATCAGACCCATCTGCACGGCACCCAGCGGATTTTCGAGTTCACGGTCGCCGCTGTAGCGTTGGTCACCCAGCCAGGTGTTCTCAGATCCCCAGTAGATATCTTCTTCCGGTTCCCAGATGTCCTCACGCCCGCCGGCAAAACCGAACGTTTTGAATCCCATCGATTCCAGTGCGACGTTGCCGGTAAGGATCATCAGGTCGGCCCAGGAGATTTTGCGGCCATACTTTTGCTTGATCGGCCAAAGTAGCCGGCGTGCCTTGTCGAGGTTGACGTTATCCGGCCAACTATTCAGGGGAGAAAAGCGTTGGTTACCCGTCCCTGCGCCACCGCGACCGTCGCTGATGCGATACGTGCCGGCGCTGTGCCATGCCATGCGTACGAATAAAGGCCCGTAATGGCCAAAATCAGCGGGCCACCAATCCTGCGAATCCGTCATCAGGGCGCGGAGGTCCTCAACGACGGCATTTAAGTCCAGGCTCTTGAATTCCTGGGAGTAGTTGAATGCTTCGCCCATGGGATCGGACTTGGAGGAGTGCTGATGCAAGATGCTCAGCTTCAGCTGATTGGGCCACCAGTCTGCATTGGATGGAGCTCCTGCTACCGTGTGTTTGCGAACATCGCTTGAGAATGGGCACTTTGTTTCGGTTGACATGGTTATTTCCTTTAAACTGTTTGTAATTTACCGTGAATGGAAAAAACGTTTTGGTTATCAACTGCCGGACAACCAAAGACCGTAGTCGGTACCGGCGCGCAAGGTATCCAGGAATTCCAGCAGCGAAAAATCTTGCGACGGTGAGAACCATACCCACTATACAGATTTTCAGATAAATAATTTCTGCTATGAATAAAAACACTCTTTAAACATGATTATAGCCCCACCATATAACCATCTGTTTTTCTAGGAAACCTCAAGATTTGACAATTTGAATGGGTTTTGTTTCAGATCTTTTCCTCTTTGCCCTCATCACGAGCTACCAGAATCTTTCCTAAATAGGATCAATATCATGATAATACTCGTTTTTTCGAAACCAATTATAGCGCAGCTACAAAAAAATATAGTCCTCTCACTAAAATTGAATAACATCCATTTATATCGTTTATCTTCAGCACTTCTTTGGTATAGCGAAGGCCGGGGAATAAAAGAAATTGCCGCGTTGATAGGAGTTTGTTCCAAGACAGTTTTTAATTGGATAAAGAGTTTTATGTGCAAGGGGTTTGCATGGCTGAACGGCTTACATTACCAGGGACGTGGACGAAAAGAAAAAATTACCCAAAAGCAGCGGGAACTGCTTTATGACCTAATCGTTAAAGGCCCAGAGGCTAATGGCTTTAGCTGTGGAATCTGGAATAGCGCGATGGTTAATGAATTAATTTGGCGAAAATTCGGGGTGCGCTATAATCTTAATTACTTGCCTACGTTGTTGAAAAAAATTGGTTTGACTTACCAAAAAGCGAAGTTTGTTACTGATCGCAAAGATGAGGAAAACCATGAAGCCAGCAGAGAAAAATGGATAAATGAAACTTTTCCAGCAATTCTTGCGCAAGCTAAAAAGGATAATTCCGTCATCTTATTTGGTGATGAGGTTTCTTTTGCGATGTGGGGCTCGCTGTCGCGTACCTGGGCACCTATCGGACAGCAGCCCACATTAAAAACAAAGGGGATTAGAAAAGGACTGAAAATGTTTGGGGCGATTGAACTTCAAGGTGGTGGTTTTCAATATCTTCAATCGTTGGCATATTCGCTAAAACCCAAGTCATTCAGAATGTTAAAGGAAGCAGGACTTCCCACGGAGTTATTGGAAGCCATTAAACATTTTAAAAACAGGAAATACTCAACAGAAAACTCTTTCATGGCAGCCCTAGAAGAGGTTGTAAATGTTGATTTAATTGTCCAGTATCAGCCTCTTCTTTTAAAACACAGCGAAACATCTGGAAAATTTAACGGGGAAAGCTATATTGATTTCTTAAAACAATTGCTTAACAATTATGAAGGCAAGATAATTCTAATTGAGGATGGAGCACCTTATCATGGTAGCAAAGTAGTTACCGCGTTTAAGAAAGCCAATAGTGGGCGTCTAACGGTTGAGCGTTTGCCTGCTTTTTCTCCAGACTATAATCCAATCGAAAAGCTATGGAAAAATACCAAGCGCGACGCCACGCATTTGAAATATTTCAAAACTTTTGAATGCCTTTATGCCTCGGTTATTGATACTTTTGAGTCGTACATGAATGATGCTAGAAAAATTATTTGCGTGATGAAAAAATTGCGAGAGGATTCAGGGATTACAGCTTAATTTTTAACTTTTTTAACTAATTGTTGGATCGACACGTTCAGCTAGCGACTAGCAAACCGCATAAGCTAAAAAGTCACTGGTCTGGAAGGTCCACGCCAATCCGTGGCGTTGAGGCCACAGCTAAGGTGATTTATAGAAAAGAATCCCCATGAGTACTCCAAGCTCCGTGGGCAACTCGAACTATCCAGCTCCAGTCCAGCGTCGACTGAATTGGGGATTTTTTCTATAAATCAAATCACCTAACCTAAAGTCAGTCTCCGCTACGCGGCAAAAAGAAAGGCGGCTCGACGGGTTCTCCCATCGATCTTCCGAATAGGTGGTTATCCATCTTTTTTCGAACACATCCCTGTTCTACTGTTGACGTAGTAATTTTGTCTGGAAATTATTTATCTGAAAATCTGTAGTATCGTTACCATCCAGACCATTAATGACGTTAGATACACCGTCAAACCCATTAAGCTGATCGGCTTCAGAGGTACCATTGATAAGAGACATAAATAGCCTTATTTTTGAGTTTGGATAAATTGGAAATTCAACCGCATGATCTGAGATCTGAGTAGATGTCGCCTAACCAATGCGCACCTTAATATGTATGGTATTCAATGTCAAGTTGTCTGTTGGGAGTAAATAAATTGTCCGGTTTTGGAGCAAATGAATTGTCCAATTTTCCTTGGACAGATCAGGGAAATCTGGGCTTGGCCACACCCGTTCGTCGACTTAACTAACTCCTTTGCGTGACTGTGCACAGGAGTCAATCTCTCCGTGGAGGATGGCCGGTTTATCAGCGCACGTCTTTTTGTGCGCTGATAAACCGGCTATCTCGACGGACGATGTTGATCCTGGGTACAGGCTCGCGATGGTGATAGTTGCACGCCGGAAGGCGTGGGGCAAAGTCCCGGATTTTGGTCCACTCCAGACAGGCTACGTGCTCCAAAACCGGACAGATTATTTGCTCCCAACAGTTGTCCCGGCAACCGGGCAACCGTACTCGTACGGAGAAACAGGATCAGGTGGGAGGATGTTGATTACAAAAAAAGGTGGCTCATATTGGGTTTTGAGGGCATATGGTAACATGCGAATGTTTCCACATAGTATATAAGGTTTACCCGCCATGTGTCATATCAACGACCTCATAGACGAAGCCAAATGTTACGAAGAAGTCAGGCGGATACGCTGGCCCAGCGGGGTGTGCTGCCCAAAGTGCACATCCAACAAAATCAGCAAACGCGGCAAAAACCATCGACAACAGGAATGCCGGCGTTACTCATGCCAAAACTGTGGGAACCGGTTTGACGATCTGACGGAGACCATCTTCATGGGGCGGCACCAGCCATTGTCGGTGTGGTTCTCCTACCTGTACCTGATGGGGTTGAACATATCAAACCGCCAGATCGCCATGGAGTTGAACCTGAACGAAAGCGATGGTCAAGCAATGGCGAATCAGTTGCGAGATGGTATCGTCAAACGCCGTCCCAAAGCACATATCAAGGGCAAGGCGGAATGTGACGAGGTGTATATCGTAGCTGGACATAAAGGCCAGCCCGACCGGATCGAGGGCCGGGCTCCGCGCCGTAGGCGGCTCAAGGGAGCACCCGGCCGGGGCACGTTGGAGAAGGATAAACCGCCGATCTTTGGCATGCTCGAACGCGGTGGCGAGGTCCGAATTATCATGCTGGAGAACGTGCAGCAGAAAACCATCCGGCCACTCATAGAAGAGACCATCGAACCTGGGACGCTGATCTATACCGACGAGTACGTGATCTATAACGCCTTGGAGGAGTGGGGCTATGAGCACGCGAGCGTTTGCCACGGTCGCGGGGAATATGCTCGCGACGAGGACGGCGATGGTTTCCATGAGGTCCATGTCAATACGATCGAGGGATTTTGGTCGCTGCTGCGTTCCTGGCTACGTCCTCATCGGGGCATTTCCCAGGAGAAGTTGCCGATTTACCTGGGATTTTTTGAATTCGTACATAACACCAGGCGGCGCGGTCGGGCTTTGTTGGGATCGCTTCTGGACATCCTGCTGCAACCGGCGCCATGTCCTCAAAACTCAATATGAGCCAAAAAGGTAATGAGGTAATGTAATATTGTCAACTTACTCTTACTGTGTCCAAATCCAAAGGAAGGTTACCGCCATGACAATTGCCCGAATCACCTATCGCTCCCCGCCCCCCTCCCGCCAACGAGTCCTCGACTGGGACGACCTCCGTCAGCGTTTGGAACAGAGCCGACAATCGCTCACCACCGGCGAGGAATTAGCAACGGAACGTTTTCGTCTCCTGCTCGCGGAACGAACCGAGCGCTTGGCCGCACCGCTGCCGGACAACCGGGTCAGCCGATGGACGCCCATGCTCGTCTGCCGAAATGCTAGCGAAGACTATGCACTGCCGCTCGACGCGGTTGCGTCAGTAGCCCCCCTCGGGAATCTGACGATGCCGCCGCGCGCACCCCCGGCATTGCTTGGGGCCATGAACCTACATGGTGTCATTCACCGCATCTTTGGCTTCCGGCGCATAATCGGCAGTGGAGGAGATGCCGAGACCGAAGGACATGTTCTGGTACTGCGGCATTCCGCCTACCCTACTGGATTACGGGTAGACCGTGCCAAACGTATCGTCGAGATCGACGCTGACCGGCTCACCTCCGGCCGCTCAGGCGACCGCTCAACCCATTGGACCCTCGGCTCCATCGACGGCATTCAACTCCTAGATCTGGAAGCCATTACCGACTACCTTGCGAATTTTGACCGATAATCTTTGCAAGATCGCAATATCACCAGATGGTACTGTATACCCATATTCCAATAACGGCCCGCCGGGCATGAGGTGATTCAATGTTTCAGCGTATGAAAATAGGGATACGGCTGTGGGGAGGCTTCGGTTTGCTATTGCTGATGTTGGTCGTGGTGACAGGTATCGGAATTTACGGTTTAGATATAACACAAGACGCAGTCGATGCCGTCGTCAAAGACCGTTACCCGAAAATAGTGCTGGCCAATGAAATTGGCAGCAGAATCGATCATATTGTACGTCACGCCCGAAACATTATAATCATCAAAGATCTGGAAAAGCAAAAAGCAGAGATAACCGCCATTCTAAAAGCTCACCAGATCGTTATCGAGAAACTAGGCGTTTTGGCAAGCAGGATCGGAGACAAAAAGGGCAAGGAACTTTTGAAAAACATCAACGACAGCCTCAAAGTCTATATTACGGTACAGGATCGATTTCTAGAAATGGTCCAGAATAGCCGTTTTGACGAAGCAACACAATTATTATTTGGCGAGATGAATCTTTTACAGGATCGCTACGAGAAGAATGTAGACTCCCTCATTTCCTATCAAGAAGAATTAATGGAGCAAGCCGGCTCCAATGCCGAGGATATTCAGGATCGGGGCATGATGCTGTTGCTGGTCGTAGCGGGGATAGCGCTCATTATGGCGCTAGGATTGGCGTTATGGATCGGGCTTAGCGTCACTCGGCCTTTGGATAAAACAGTAGCCTTCATCGGCCGCATCGGTCGCGGTGACATTCCCGAGTCTGTGCAAGAACCTTGGCCGGGGGAATTTGACGGCATCCGCGAGAGCCTAAATGCCGCTGGCGTGGCAATCCATGCGCTCATTGAGGACGTGCGCATCCTGATTCAGGCGGGGACCGAAGGACGACTGGCCGTACGCGCTGACACCGTTCGCCATTTGGGTAATTACCAGCGCATTGTGGAAGGATTCAACGTCACCCTGGATACGATTGTGGGTCCTGTCATTGAGGTAATGCGAGTAATGGCCGCAGTGGAAAAGGGTAATCTGACCCAACAGATTTCCCCTCAATACCAAGGAATGTTGGGTCAGTTGCGTGACTCGGTCAATCAGATGGTGGCTGGTCTGCGTGAGGTGGCAGGGCAGACCCGCAATGCGACCGAAAACCTGAATAGCGCAACGATTCAGATCCGGGCATCCACCCAGGAACAGGCAGCGAGCGTCGAAGAGCAGCTGGCAGCGGTTCAACAGACCTCGGCGACGCTTGACGAGATCACCCAATCAGGGGTCCAAATCTCGCGACGCGCCAAAGAGGTAGTAATTGCCGCTGAAGCGGCGATGACATCGAGCCAGTCGGGACTCCGCGCCGTCGAAGATACCACCCACGCCATGGACTCCATTCGCGATCAGGCGGAATCGGTGGCCGAGAACATTGTTACGCTTAGCGAAAAAACCCAAGTAATCGGCGAGATTATCATCTCCGTCAACGAGATCGCCGAGCGTTCACATCTCTTGGCCCTAAATGCGGCCATCGAAGCGGTAGCCGCCGGAGAACACGGCCGCAGATTTTCCGTGGTGGCCGCTGAAATCAAAAATCTCGCCGATCAGGCCAAGGAAGCCACCGCCCAGGTACGTACCATCCTCGGCGACATCCAACGCGGTATCAACGCCTCAGTGATGCTTACCGAGGAGGCGGTCAAGCGTATTGCCTTCGGCAAGGAGCATACCGATGCGACCCAACGAAACATCCAGGAGATGAGCAACAACATCCGCGAAAGCGTACAAACCTTTCAGCAGATCGTCGCCGCTACCAACCAGCACCAGATTGGTTTGGAGCAGGTAATGGTGGCACTCCAAAACATCCGTCAAGCCAGCAAACAGACTGCCGACACCACCCGTCAGCTTGATGGCGCCGCCGCCAATCTCAGCGCCCTCAGTCAGCAGTTGACCCATACCGTCAGCGGATATCAATTGTGAACTGTGAAATGATAAAAAGGCGTGTTGCCGTATTAGGCAGCGAGGTCGCCCGCGTAATCTCGTGCAACTGACACCCAGGGGAAAAGTTATTCCACACCAAAGAGTTGGAGCTGCGACACCGCCGCCGAACCCGATGCGTTACGACAGCCACACCACCATCCACGCAACCCGCGACGATTGGGGCACGGTTCGTGCCCTTCTCCCCTTTCTCTGGGACTACCGGGGCCGCGTTCTAGCGGCCTTGCTCGCGCTGGTCCTGTCCAAACTTGCCAATGTCGGCATTCCGTTGGTCCTTAAGGAATTGGTTGACCGTTTGGGTCCCAACGGACCGACCCCTCTGGTCGCCCCTCTCGCCGTACTGGCTATGTACGGCGCACTGCGACTTGCCGCCTCAGCCTTCAATGAACTGCGCGACGGCCTTTTTGCACGGGTCCGCCATCGTGCCATGCGTAAGGTTTCGATCCGGGTCCTCTCCCATCTCCATGCGCTCAGCCTGCGTTACCACTTAGAACGGCGTACCGGTGCGCTTACGCGCGACATTGATCGCGGCACCCGTAGCGTCAGTTCACTTCTCAACTACTTAGCGTTCAGCATCCTCCCCACTTTAGTGGAGATCGTACTCATCACGCTCATTCTGCTGGGTCGCTATGATCCGTGGTTCGCACTGGTTACCTTCGGTTCGGTGATCATTTACATCGCCTTCACCTTTGCCACCACCAACTGGCGGATACCATTTCGTCATCGCATGAACGCCCTGGAGTCTGAAGCCAGCTCTCAAGCGATAGATTCCCTGGTCAATTACGAGACGGTGAAGTGCTTCGGCAATGAAGCCCTCGAATTGCACCGCTACGACAACACCCTCGCCCAGTGGGAAGATGCGGCCGTAAAAACGCAGACTTCATTGGGGACGCTCAACGCCGGTCAGAGCAGCATCATTGCCCTCGGGGTGACGGGAGTGATGGGGCTGGCTACCCAGGGGATCGTCACCGGGCAGATGACCATTGGCGATCTGGTGCTGGTCAATGCTTTTCTCATCCAACTTTTCATCCCTTTAAATTTCCTGGGAGTTGTCTACAGCCAGTTCAAGCACGCCTTGGCGGACATGGAACAGATGCTGGGCCTACTGGAACAAGTACCCGAAGTGCTCGACCACCCCAACGCCATCTCCCTCCCCGATGGGGAGACGACCCTACGTTTTGAGGCCGTAGACTTCGCCTACAGTCCCGACCGTCCCATCTTGCATGGAGTGGATTTTGAGGTCCCGGCCGGACGTAAGGTAGCAGTGGTGGGGCCGAGTGGTGCGGGCAAATCGACGCTGGCCCGGTTGCTGTTCCGCTTCTACGATGTGACAGGGGGCCGGGTACTGATCAACGGTGTGGATATTCGCCAGGTCACCCAACCCAGCCTACGCGCAGCCATCGCCGTCGTCCCCCAAGACACCGTGCTGTTCAACGACAGTATTTACTACAACATCGTCTATGGCCGTCCCAATGCCTCGCGGGAGGAGGTGGAACGCGCCGCCGATCTGGCCCATCTCCATGACTTTATTCTCAGCCTTCCCCAGGGCTACCAAACTGTGGTGGGCGAGCGTGGTCTCAAACTCTCCGGTGGAGAAAAGCAGCGTGTCGCCATCGCCCGGGCAATTCTTAAAAACCCGCGACTCTTGGTTTTTGACGAGGCAACCTCCAGCCTTGATTCTCGTTCCGAACAGGCAATTTTGACGGCACTTACCGAGGTAGCCGAGAACCACACCACGCTGGTCATTGCCCATCGACTCTCTACAGTCATGGATGCCGATCAGATTCTGGTAATGGAAGACGGACGTATCAAAGAACGCGGCAACCACCGCGAGCTGCTTACGCTGGGCGGGCTCTATGCCTATTTGTGGGCACTGCAACAGGAGGAACGGGAAAAAGAGGAAGTCGTTGCCATTGGTTCTACCGGATATCCAAAAGATTCCGCAACCACAATGAGAACATAAAAGTCATGATCACTATCATAAAATTCTGCACAGCAGTCTGTATTTTTGTTTGGATGGGAACGGTATCCGCCATCACCCAGCCCTCCGAAATCCAGCCTTCCCCCACGAAGACGACGCCTCCCGACATTTTTGAGCCCGTCAATCGCGCCATGTTCGGGTTCAATGCCTTCTTTGCCGATTATGTCGTCGATCCTACTGCCAACCTTCTCAGCAAAGTAGTCCCGGCTTGGTTGAAGCAGACCGGTGCCAACGTCTATGAGAATATCACCGAACCGGAATTCATCTTCACCAACCTTGTGGACGGCCATTTCAAAGATTCAGCGATATCAGTGGCAAGGCTCGCGGTCAATACTACCGTTGGCATTGCTGGTATATTTGATGTTGCCACGCCAATTGGCCTAAAGCGACGCCAAGTCGAGATAAGTGAGTCATTTTGTAATGCAGGAATTCCCTTAGGACCCTATGTAGTACTTCCGCTGGTTGGTCCAACCAATCTATTCGGAGGGGGATTGATGGGCGCGCTGCTGGCAACGGAATGGTATTTGTTGAGTTTTATTGATGCCACCATCGCGGCGGGAGACGCCATCCTTGATACGACCGTTGGGGCTGCCAGCCTGCGTCATGTTAACGACCTGCCGGAACCCGCTGAGGGCGATCTCTACACCCGTCAGCAGAATGAATTTTGGAATGAGCTGAAGAAAGAATGTCCATGAAAACTGCCTCCTTCAAAGAATGGACATTGACGACCTTGGACAAGGCCTTTGCTTTACAGCAAATTTGGCAATGCCCGTTAATGGACTGCTGGGAACAAAACGCATTAGCCGGCAACATCGCAGATAGCGATAAAAATATTTTGATAAAACTGCAGAAATCGCTGGTTCGTGGTGGCCGGGCGTGGAACGAAACAGAATTAGAGAATAAATTTATCAGTCCTGTCATCATGACCGCCGATATTGATGATGAGCAAATCGGCTATTTTTTGGAGAGAAATTTAACCCATATTATAGGCGATTATGAATTGTCGGGTACGGTGGATGGCATGATTGCCACAGGGTTTCGTGATCCCGATGTGCCACTATTTTGTTTACATGAGTGCAAACGCAGTATCGAAAACCAAGGTTCACCCGACGCCCAAGTTCTAGCAGCCATGCTCGTTGCTAGAGAAAAGAATAATAACGAAATCCCCATTTATGGCTTGTTTGTCGTAGGCTTGATCTGGAATTTTGTGGTGCTGAACAATCATCATTACTGCATCAGTAAAAGCTACAATGCTGATGATGAAGAAATAATGGTCATTTTTAACATGTTGAAAACGTTAAAACAGATTATCAGGAAAGAACTGATATGTTAGTATTTTTTCTATTTCTAATAGTAGAATATGGAAGTTAATCGAGGAGTACAGATCCCATGCCCCCCTTCGGTTCCTTGGCGGAAGACCATGACGCTGCCGATCGTTTTCGGGTAGATGCCTTACTCCTCCGCCTCCTTTCACAGGTGAGGTTGTTCGCTGGTTTTCAGCGTAGCGACCTTTTAGAAATTCTGAATGTTATAGAAAAAGTGGTATTCGCCCGAGGCGAATACATATTTTACGAGGGAGATCTAGGCGAATCGCTCTACATCTTAATTTCTGGAGAAGTGCAGGTAATCAAAGGAAAAACCACCCACCACCCGATCGAGATTACTCGATTCAGTCCTGGGGAAAGCTTCGGTGAGATGGCTTTGGTAGAGAAAAAACCGCGTTCCGCATCGATCCGGACCTTGGATCGTTGTACCGTCCTCAGACTTAACGGGAAAGATCTGGTTCATCTGCCGAATGCGGCAGCCAAACTCCATTTTAATATCGCCAAACTATTAGCCACCCGTCTGCGTGACTCCAACGAGATTATTCTTGGTCTGAAGGAACATCATCATATAACGTAACCTTTCTTCATTCCCTTCTACCCTCTAGGCAGCGCGTTCTTCATCGGGAAGACACAAGACATCCAACACGTAGATTTTTCAGTCATGAGCATCGGGTAGTCTTCGCTCAAAACTTTTTTGCAGCCTTTCTCTACCAACTTTTGCCAATCTCAAAAACGTCGTCACTTCTTCCATCCAGCGTAACTTTTGTTCCGGGGTAAGCATCCGAAATGCACGCAAGCGTTCATCGCTGACGTAGTAGATTCGATCATCTGGAGGAAACGGTTGACTCATAACGATTTAATCCGTTGGAGATGAGCAATGTCAGAGATATCTATCGGGCGTCCAACCGCCTGCTTGAGTGCGATCAGATCGTCTATGGAAACAATTTGAATGGGGATGTCGGCAACGTTAAATACTACCGCACGACGCGTCATATCGATAAATTCCACAGGGTAATATCCACACCCATGGTGGTGCGTTCCACACCGTACAACGATACGGCCAACCCGCCGATTAACAAGTAATCTACTTTGTGGCGGGTCAGAGCCGAGAAGAGATCAACATAGAACAGGGGAGGGAATCAAATGGAATCAGTATCGAAAATAAGGTTCAACGGTTCTGCAATGCTTCAATCACCCCACGCAATTGTTCCCATTCACTCCCAGTGTCAGGAGGCGCGGCAGCCAATAGCCGCTGGGCGGATGCCAAAACAGATTCCAGCGTTTTAGAACCGGCATTGTGGGTACGCAAGGATTCCAGTGACTGAGCATAGGCCAATGCGGCAGGTCCAAGTTGTCCCTGCGCTTCATGGGTCTCTCCCATCCGTTGCCAAGTACCGCCCGACTCACGCTGGCGATGGGTTCGTCCCTGCCAATCCAGGGCGGTATGGTAGGCGGTGAGTGCTTCCGGCCAACTGCCCTGATCTGCGTAGAGCCTCCCAATTCGATGCCAGGTACTCCCCATCTGTGGGTACTGCCGGGTCCGCTCCCACCAGTCCAGGGCAGTACGATAGGCGCTGAGCGCCTCCGACCACTGGTGCCGACCTACATAGATCCGCCCAATCTGAACCCACGTGTCGCCCATCCGATGGGGCTGACGGGTCCGCTCCCACCAGCCCAAGGCGCTTTGGTAGGCGGCAAGTGACTGTTCTTCTGCGTGAATCTCCTCACACACGCGACCGATGGCGTGGTAACAGGCACCAACTTCGGCCGGCCGGCCGTCATCGTCGGATCGAGTGATGGCCTCTTCGACGAGCGCCGTCAAACGTTGGGTGTAGGCCAAACACCGCCCCGCAGTCAACTGCGCGGTCAACTGCCACGGCACCGGTTCCACCAATCCTTCCAGCGCCCCCCGAACCAGGCGGAGGCTGCCCCGGCACAGCGCCTGACGTAACGCCCGATCCCGCAAGACCGCATGGTATCGAACCAACTCAGCCGCCCGTTGGGAGGCGTCGGCATTCTCTTTCTCGGTGAGCAGCGTCTCTGCCTGATCCCTGACCTGTTTGGCTAGGACCTCGTAGAGCCGGGTCAAGTGCTGATGGAAGAATCTGGCGAGAGTCTCCGAGAGACCGAGCGGTGGTGCGCGGTGCAATAAATAGTGACGCACTATCGGTATGACCCGGTATCCCTCCGCGCCTTCCTCCACCAGCGCACGCCGGGTCAGATCGGACAGCGCAGCACCGGCACGGCGCACCGGCCAACCCAAGGTACTTCCCAGTGCCTGCCAGGCCCCTTCCAAAAAGGGCCAAGGCTCACGGTCTTCGAGCGCAGCCAACAATTCCAACATCGGCCGCACCGCCGCTGGTACCTGGCCCACATAGTAGTCGAGCGCCGCATACTCGCCGGCACCGTTGGTGGCACGGCGGCGGATCTCTGTTACCGTAGCAGCGGGGTCGTTCCCAGGATCGGCCAAAAATAGGGAGAAGGTATGGGGATGGCTCGCCATTTCGGTGAGAATCAGACGCTGGGTCCCACCGTTCAACTCATCCCAGCGCAGAGGGCTGGAGGGCAGCCCCAAGCGCAACAGGGTAGTACGCTCGCTGGTGGACAGTTCTTCCACCGGAAACCAATCCACCCGGCAGACCTCATGCCCATCCTCTTCTCCATCGGCGATGAAGAAGGTGGGAGAAGGCGTCACTTGTCCCGCCTCTCCGCTGCTGCTCGGGACGCGGATGGTAAGCAGACCGCGCCAACCGGTCCGGACAAACAAAGCGGTAAGCAGTTTGCGCAGGTAGGGATTGGTCACGCGACCCTGATCGTCCAGCACTGCCTCACACTGGTCCACGATAAGCAGGCAATCCGGTCCCAGGGCTTGCGCTAGGGCATGGGCCAGGGGCTCGGGGTCGGGTTGTGCTTCCTGACGCAGTTGTTGCGCCAAGCCGTGTTGACCCATTTCCTGGAGACAATCGACGAGTTGGGAGAGAAAGCCGCCGGCATCCGGGCAGATGCGTAGTTCCAGCCACAGCGCCCGAGTGACCTGCACCTGCAAACGCGAATCCCGCTGGCTACCGCTGCAAAGAGTCGCAGCCATCTGGATCGATGCGACCGTCTTGCCAATCCCCCCTGGGCCGTACAGACCCAGCACCCGATGACCAGCACGCCAAGCCTCTACCATACGGCTAAGTAAGGCGTCGCGACGTACCTCACGGCCGCTCAGGGCCGGATAATCTGGAGAACTGTGATAGATAGGGGAGCGCGGCATATTGGGTAGGATACACGGCCGCTGGCATAAAGTTGCGCAGAGCGCGATCAGTTTCTCAACGGTTGCTTCGGCACGCCGCCAGGGTCTCCTGTAGTACCGAGGCGGGATAATCGGCAGTGACCACCGTGGCGCCGATTGCTTTCAACAGCACCAAGCGGATCTGCCCAGCCAAGACTTTCTTGTCGACGGCCATCAGCTCCAGAAACTGCTCGGGAGAAAGGGTGGCGGGGGCACGGTTGGGAAGGTGGGCACGGAGGAGCAGGGCATTGATACGCTCGACCTCGCGCGGACCGATCCAACCCAAGCGCAGGGAGAGATCGGCTGCCATGGCCATACCGGCCGCAATCGCCTCACCGTGGAGCCAGTTGCCGTAGCCGAGCCCGGTCTCGATGGCATGGCCAAAGGTATGACCGAGATTGAGCAAGGCACGATTGCCGGACTCGAATTCATCGGCAGCGACCACCTCGGCCTTATTGCGACAAGAGCGCTCAATGGCAAAGGCAAGGCTTTGTGGGTCGCGTGCCAACAATTCTTCCAGGTGAAGCTCCAACCAGGTATAGAAATCAGCGTCACGGAGGATGCCATATTTAATGACTTCGGCGAGGCCCGCAGCCAACTGGCGGTCGTCCAAGGTATTCAAGGTCGTCGTATCAGCAAGCACCAGGCGGGGCTGGTGGAAGGCCCCAATCATGTTCTTGCCGAGCGGATGATTAACCCCAGTCTTGCCTCCCACCGAGGAATCTACCTGAGCGAGCAGGGTCGTAGGTACCTGGATGAAGTCCACGCCGCGCTGATAGACCGCAGCAGCAAAACCGACCATATCCCCAACCACGCCGCCCCCCAAGGCGACCAAGGTACAACGGCGGTCGAAACGTGCGCGGAGTAAGGCATCGAAAATGCGTTCGAGAACCGCCGGCGTCTTGTATTCCTCTCCGTCGGGCAACACCACGGTTTCGCATTGCCATGCGGCAAGGGCGTTGCGTACGGTATCCAGATAGAGGGGGGCGACGGTCTCGTTGGTTACCACCAGGACTTGCCGGCCACGGAGGTGCGGGACATAAAGTTCGGTGTGTCCCAAGAGGTCCGCACCGATATGGATGGGATAACTACGAGGTCCCAGGTCTACGTGTAAGGTGATCATTGGTCTATGGAGGAAGGGGGTAGCGGAGGATGGTTGTGACGATCGAGACGCCGCAATAATTCCCTGACCACAATACGGATGCTGCGGTTACTGGTATCCAGGATCACATCCGCCACCTCCTGATATAAGGGGTCACGGGCGGCCATGAGTTGACGGAGTCGGGTATACGGATCGGTACCCTGGAGGAGAGGACGGTTTCGGTCATGGGCGGTGCGAGCGACCAGGATCTCGACCGGAGCCCGTAGGTACACTACGCAGCCGCGGGTCTTCAGGCAGGTACGGTTGTCTGCATCAAGTACGGCACCACCGCCGGTGGCCAGTACAATGCCACTGGCCGCCGTCAGTTCATCAATGACGGCTTTTTCCCGTGCCCGGAAACCCGCCTCTCCCTCTAGGTCGAAGATGACGGGGATGGTGGCCCCAGTGCGGGCCTCGATCACACGATCGCTGTCTTCAAAGGGGAGGCGCAAGGCACGGGCGAGTTGACGCCCGACCGTCGTCTTACCGGCCCCCATGAGTCCCACGAGAAAAATATTATTGCGCACCCCTTTCATGGCGCGCAGTAATGCCAGTCTTGCTGGGAGAAATCAAGTTCGCAGTAGGGCACCAATCTATATTTGTCGCACCCCGCGACGAGGGGGGAGAGTGAGACTATCCTTGTCTACAAACTACCGAGGCTCTCCCGAGAGGAGATACCGAAGATGTTGCACTTGCCCGCAACCGATCGTTTTTTAAAACAATAGGATAGAAAAGGAACCAGAAGCTTGTTGGGGGGCTGCTCTGTTTTGCGGAGTCAGCGAATTGGACATCTCCGCCCCCTCCATTCCACACCCACTCGACCATGACCGCTCCCAGCCTAACGCCTGCCGCTAATCCGATCAGTCCCTTCGTTCCTCCCATTCCTAAACGTCCTGGGCAACGCCTCATCTGGGGGCAACTCCACGGCAGCGCCTTGGCGCTGGCGCTGGCCAACGCAGCACAGACCTGCTCCGCCCCCCTGGTGGTGGTTACCGAAGATACCGCCGGCGTCACTCGTCTCACCCAAGATCTACGTTTCTATCTGGGACGAGGACCGGACGCAACCAACCTCCCAGTATTGAGCTTCCCGGACTGGGAGACGTTACCTTACGACGTTTTTTCTCCCCACCAGGACATCATCTCGGAGCGCCTGGCCGCCCTGTACCACCTGCCGACCCTGACACGGGGCATCCTACTGGTACCGGTGGCGACCCTGATGCAGCGCCTCCCGCCGCGGGAATATCTCGATGCCTCAACGCTGCTCCTTGATGTCGGCCAACGTCTGAACCGCGAAGTGCTACGCGCCCGACTGGAAGCAGCAGGGTATCGTGCCGTCGCCACGGTGATGGAACGCGGCGAATTCGCCGTGCGCGGCGGACTATTCGATCTCTATCCGATGGGGGCGGAACTGCCCTACCGCATTGACCTCTGCGACGACGAGGTGGATTCGATCCGCACCTTCGACCCAGAGAGTCAACGTTCCCGCGAAACGATCAAATCCATTCGACTCCTACCGGCCCGAGAATTTCCGTTTGACGAAGAAGCTATCTCTCGCTTTCGAGAAGCCTGGCGCAAATCATTTGATGGCGACAGCGCCAGCCCCATTTATCGAGACGTGACCCGCGGCCTGGCGTCCGCCGGGATCGAATATTATCTACCATTGTTTTTTACACATACCGCCACCCTTTTCGATTATCTGCCGACGAGCGGCGTAGTAATCGGTGCCCCAGGATTGGAGGGAGCGGCAGACGCTTTCTGGTACGAAGTGGGGACACGTTACGAATCCGGCCGTCACGACCGGGAGCGGCCCCTATTGCCGCCGAGCGCGCTCTATTTACAGACCCACGAGGTCTTCGCCGGCCTCAATACCTATCCTCGCGTTACCTTTCACCACGATCCCCAAGAATCACGCGCCGGAACCACCAATTTCGCCACCGAACTCCCCCCTGAACTTTCCATTGAGGCCCGCGCCACGCGGCCGCTTGGGCGGTTTCTGGATTTTCTGGGTGAATTCTCTGGACGGGTATTGATCGCCGCGGAAACCACCGGGCGACGCGAGGCATTACTAGAGGTACTGCACGGAGCCGACCTCCAGCCCGCTCCAGTGAAAAACTGGCGGGAATTCCTGGAGGGTCAAGTACCACTCGCCATCACCATCGCCCCCTTGGAGCAAGGCCTACTGCTAAAGGAACCAGCCGCACTGGCAGTAGTGGCCGAGCATCAACTCTTCGGCGAACAGGCGATGCAACGTCGCCGCCGCGAGCGCGAACGCAAAGGACGCGACGCCGAAGCCGTGATCCGCGACCTTACCGAACTCCATGTTGGTGCAGCAGTGGTCCACGAGGCCCATGGGGTGGGGCGTTATCTGGGATTGCAACGACTCAGTGTGGATGGGATAGACACCGAATTTCTCACTCTCGAATACGCGGGCGGCGACAAACTTTATGTCCCGGTCGCGGCGCTACAGCTGGTCAGCCGTTACACCGGCATGGACCCCGAACACGCACCGCTTCACAAACTTGGCTCAGGACAATGGGAGAAGGCCAAGAGCCGCGCCGCCGAACGGGCACACGATGTCGCCGCGGAACTGCTCGACCTCTACGCCCGCCGCGCCGCCCGCGCCGGCCATGCCTTTACCATGGAGCACGAGCAATATCTGGCGTTTGCCGCCGGTTTCCCCTTCGAGACCACCCCCGACCAACAGGACGCCATTGACGCCACACTCAAGGACCTCGCGACCAGTCGCCCGATGGATCGGGTAGTGTGTGGCGATGTCGGTTTCGGTAAGACCGAGGTTGCCCTGCGTGCCGCCTTCGTCGCGGTAATGGGCGGACGCCAGGTCTCGATCCTGGTCCCCACTACGCTACTCGCCCAGCAGCACTACCAGACCTTCATCGACCGCTTCGCCGGCTGGCCGGTGCGGGTCGAGGTGATGTCGCGCTTTCGTACGAAAAAACAACAGGACGAGGTCCTTGCCGGTCTGGCGGCGGGCACCGTGGATATCGTTATCGCGACCCACAAACTGCTCCAGGCGGATGTCGTCTTCAAGAACCTCGGACTTGCCATCATTGATGAGGAGCACCGTTTTGGTGTCCGCCAGAAGGAGGCGCTCAAGGCTCTGCGCACCTCAGTGGACCTGCTCACCCTGACTGCCACCCCAATCCCGCGCACCCTCAACATGGCGGTCGCGGGCCTGCGCGAGATCTCGATTATCGCGACACCGCCGGCGCGACGACTCGCCATCCAGACCTTCGTCCGCCCCTGGGACAACATCCTGCTACGCGAGGCGATGCTGCGCGAGATCAAACGCGGGGGGCAGGTCTATTTCCTGCACAACGAGGTTGACACCATCGACAAGATGGCCCGAACGGTGGAGGAACTGCTCCCCGAGGCAACGGTCAACGTCGCCCACGGCCAGATGCGCGAGCGCGACCTGGAACGGGTGATGCTTGATTTTTATCACCAGCGTTTCAACGTATTGGTGTGCAGCACCATCATTGAGACCGGCATCGACGTACCGAGCGCCAATACCATCATCATCCACCGCGCCGACCGTCTTGGATTGGCCCAGCTTTATCAATTACGCGGCCGAGTCGGGCGTTCTCACCATCGCGCCTATGCCTATTTGATTGTCCCGGAAAAAAACGCGATGACCCCGGACGCGATTAAACGTCTGGACGCCATTGAATCGCTGGAGGATCTCGGAGTCGGTTTTACGCTCGCCACCCACGACATGGAGATCCGCGGCGCGGGCGAATTACTCGGCGAAGAGCAGAGCGGCCAGATGCAGGAGGTAGGATTTACTCTCTATCAACAACTGCTAACGCGGGCGGTGAATGCTTTGAAATCCGGCCGCCGCCCGGAATTGGAACGACCGTTGGAACAAAACTCCGAGGTCGATCTCCATCTCCCGGCACTCATTCCCGAGGATTATCTAGCGGATGTCCACATCCGGCTCATTCTGTATAAGCGTATCGCCAACGCCGCGACGGCGGGGGAATTGCGCGAATTGCAAGTGGAGATGATCGACCGTTTCGGTCTGCTGCCCGAGCCAGTCCAGACCCTATTCCGCACTACAGAATTAAAACTGCTGGCGCGGCCGTTGGGGATCCGTAAGATCGAATTGGGACCGCTGGGCGGTCGGCTGCTGTTTCATCCCGAGCCTGCGATTGATCCGGGCGCGGTGCTCAAACTCATCCAGACCCAGCCGCAGATCTATCGGTTGGATGGGCAGGACAAACTGCGCGTTACTGCGGTATTACCGGATACTACGAGTCGGCTTGCGGCGGCGGAATATTTGATTGCGGTGTTGTCTCCTTCGTCCGGGAAGGGGGCGCCTCCGATTCCGCCAGCGGCGTTGGTAGAGGTTCCGAAACCTATTGGGGAGGTTCGTCCTGGGCGTGCAAAAACGCCAGGGCGGGTTGGGGCGGGGGGGAGGATTGGGGGGCGGACTTCCGGGAGCGGGGGATGGAGGGGACGATAAAGGCCCGTACCAGCCTCGAACAGATCTTTGAATTTTGGCTCTTCGAACGTTTCCGTACTCTTACCGAACAGGAGATCTGGAATATGTTGCAAGCCGTTATCCCCATTGAAGAAACTCGTGCTTACCAATCTATCTTTGCCAAGGGCGAAGCCAAGGGCGAAGCCAAGGGCGAAGCACTGTTGCTCAAGCGCCAGATTGTCCGTCGTTTCGGCACTTTGCCGGAATGGGCCAGTAAGCGTCTTGAGACCGCTGGTACCGCTCAACTTGAGGAATGGGCGGAAGCTATTTTCGATACCAAGGACATCGAACAATTGCTGGGAGGGAAAGACCGCAAGTAGGAGCCTTCTATTGCCCAACAAAAGCCGGTCGTGTTAAATTTACGGGTCATGGCCGTGTACCAAAATACTCAATTAGCGAGATTAGGCAAGTCCCAGCTAAAAAACTACCAGGAGCCAACCGCCACGTAGCGGCGTAATGAATTTAGCCGTGGGTTTCAACCCACGGTTAGGGGCGGACTTCCCGGGGCGGGGGATGGGGGGGGGCGATAAAAGCGCATCAAGGATAATTCCACCAATGAAAACTGACCATGCCATTTACCAATTTCTCGCTACCGGCGTCGAGGCTTTCCGTGTTCTTACCGGCGGCATGACCCTCACGGGTCTTTACCATTTTGGTTCCGTTACTTTTAAAGGAGTCGAGCGACGCATTGATGGCATCTTCGAACCCGATACTCACAATGGTCCGGTATACGTAGTCGAATTCCAAGCCCAATACCAACCGGAAGTTTGGTACAACTTATTGACCAAGATCGGTCTTTACGGAGAAGAGCACCCGGAACGAGAGGTGCGCGGGGTGCTGATTTTTCTGCGCAAGGCGCTCGATCCCAATATCCCCAAAAATCTCGCCGCTCCCGGTCTGTCGGCAGTCTATTTAGACGATTTTCTACCTGCTCTTCTTGCCCAAGAGCCTGATAATCCCTTTGTCGCTGTCTTCGCACCGTTAATCCTCGACGAGGAGGAACTCAATCAGCGGGCACCCCACCTTTGGCGTACCATACATTCAGCCACTGTACCGGAACAGGCCCGTACCAGCCTCGAACAGATCTTTGAATTTTGGCTCTTCGAACGTTTCCGTACTCTTACCGAACAGGAGATCTGGAATATGTTGCAAGCCGTTATCCCCATTGAAGAAACTCGTGCTTACCAATCTATCTTTGCCAAGGGCGAAGCCAAGGGCGAAGCCAAGGGCGAAGCACTGTTGCTCAAGCGCCAGATTGTCCGTCGTTTCGGCACTTTGCCGGAATGGGCCAGTAAGCGTCTTGAGACCGCTGGTACCGCTCAACTTGAGGAATGGGCGGAAGCTATTTTCGATACCAAGGACATCGAACAATTGCTGGGAGGGAAAGACCGCAAGTAGGAGCCTTCTATTGCCCGACAAAAGCCAGCCGTGTTGAATTTGCGGATCATGGCAGCGTACTGCAAGGAGTGCAAAGCAGTACATGGCGCTCTTCTCCCCTCCCCCAACGGGAGAGGAGAGAAAAACGAGTGGTGAGGGTCTTCAACGGACGGTATAGATCAGGGTTCGCTGATTGTTGGTGTCGGTGGATTCGTTAATCAAGCAATTGCTATCCACGAAAACACGCAGGGCTTTACTGCCCGCGCTTCCCGCGGAAAGTCCAGTGAAATTCACGTTTCTTTCCACCCCATTCAAAAGCGCCCCAAGGATAGCGGAATTATTGCCATTGGCGCCGCAGCTCTGATCCGTGGGTTGATTGGCCCATATCACCAGTTTCGCACCGCTGGCGGCAGCCGTGGTCCCTTGATTCCTAACCGTCACCATGGCGCTAAAGGTGGCGTTGGCCGTTGGTGAAGCGGGAGTAAGGGTAATCGCGGTGACCACCAAATCAGGCGCGGGGGGCGGAACCACGGTATAAGTCCGGGTACCCTGGTTATTTGTTGGGTTGGATTCTAACATGGCGCAATCGCTATCCACGAAAGTGCGGAGCGTCTTGGTTCCCGCACTTCCGGCGGCAAGATTACTGACCGTCAGAACCCTACTCGCACCCACCGCGAGGGTGCCAATAGCGAGACTTCGATCCCCAGGGGTACCGCAATTTTGGTAATCGGCCTGGTTGGTCCAAAGCGTCAATTGCCCGCCATCCCCAGCGGCTGTTCCCTGATTTCTGACCGTCACATTGATGCTGAAAGTACTATTCGCCGTCGGTGAAACGGGGGTAAAAGTAACCCCCGTCACTACAAAATCCGGGGTGGGGGTGGTTACCGTAAGATTTCTGGTGACCCGCGGAGCGGCGTTGTAATTGGCGTTGCCGGCCTGGTTGGCGGCAATGGTGCAAGTTCCCGCGGCTACACCGGTCACGGTGCGCCCATTCACCGTACAAACGCTCGGTGTGCTGGAGCTAAAGGTAACCCCAAGAGTGGAGGTCGCGGTGGCGCTCGCCGTGGTCGTGCCGCCCACGACGAGGCTGGCGGATGAGAAAGAGATGGCACCAATGGTTTGGTTGGCCTTGAAAACGGCGGTTACCGTCTTGGCCGCGCTCATAGTGACCGTGCAGGTTCCCGTCCCCGCACAACCGCTACCGCTCCAGCCCGTAAAAGTGGAGCCGCTCGCTACGCTCGCGGTCAGAGTGACGCCCGTACCACCGTTGTAGCTTCGGACGGCCGTGGTGCATCCCGTACCACAACTGATCCCGGAGGGGCTGCTGGTCACCGTGCCGCTACCCGCCCCGGACTTATTGAGGGTCAAGGCATACGTGATACGCGTAAAGGTTGCCGTGACCGTCTTGGCAGCGTTCATGGCGACCGTGCAGGTTCCCGTCCCCGAACAACCACTGCCGCTCCAGCCCGTAAAAGTGGAGCCGCTCGCTGCGCTCGCGGTTAGGGTCACGCTCGCACCAGGCGCATAGACCTCGGCGCAATCCGACCCACAATTAATCCCACTGGGATTGCTGGTTACCGTTCCCAAACCCGTTTTGCTTACGGTGAGGGTGGCGCTATTACAAGCGCCCCCCAAAGAGTCAAAACACTGTCCGCCACGCACAAGGCGGACGTCGAAGTTGTAGCCCTTATCGTTGTAGTGGACGTATCCATTGTCGAAATAGACGTTCCAGGCGTAGGCCGGATCGGACGTGTAACTTGTTGATGTCCAATACCATTCAGAGGGCGTATTCGGGAAATAAGTTGAATTGATGGCGGGACCACTCTGGCTATAATCCACCAGTGAGGCTAATTCTTTATACGTAGGGAGACGCCAGTCGCTATGTCCGGCCAGACTTGAATTTCTAGCGGCATCCAGGGCGGAACCCCAGCTCAGGTAAGAGGCACTACCGGTACACTGCCCACCGTTGTAGATTTGGCCGACACTGCATTTGGCCCACATCAGATTCGTTGGACTATGGGTTACCGTGCCATCCGCGTTGTCAACAAAAGAGTCAAGCCACTGTCCGCCACGCACAAGGCGGACGCCGGGGACGTCGACGTTGCTGCCCTTACCGAGGTAGTCGACGTACCCAACGTTGAAAAGGACGTCCCAGGCGTCGTCCGGAACGGGCGTGTAAGTTGTTGATGTCCAATACCAATTAGACAGCGTATTGGGAAAATAGGTAGTATCGATGCTTGGACTAGAAGTACCCGCATGGACGATGCCCTGTAATTCCTTCACGGTGGGCACCCGCCAATCATTGAAACCACAGAGACCGACCGCGTTGACGGAGGCGGCGTAATTGGCCGCATCGGACCAGGTGTAGGTATGATTTAAATCACGCATCCCGCCATCGGCGGTCTTGACTTCCCAGGTCAACCCGGTGACGTTATCCCGCGTACAGGCCCAATCTCCGGGATTAGCGCCCAACGTGACGGAGGAGGATAAGCCATTACCATTATTGGCAATCTTGGTGAAATCAAACCCCGCTGCCCCACCGCCAGTTTTGGCCAATTGACCTGCTACGGCGGCCGCATCCCGCCCATAACGACCATCCTGATTCGAAGAAGAACAGGCGACCACGCCCCCCGAATTGTCATAGCACTGGGTTTGTCCAGTATCGTTCAATGCACCAGGAGTACCAGTGGCAGTAGAAATATTCGGTAAGGCGAACATCAGAAAACAGAAGAGGAGGATGCGCGAGAATGAAAATGAAAAGATCAACGGATTGCTCATAAAAACTCCTTACGATTAATCAATAAGTTTGGCAACTTAGGTGAATTCTAAATATTTCGGAAATCAGAAATCTCCTTAATCGTCTCATCGATGCCCACTAGAAACAACTCCCTTCCATGTCAACATCCATTCTCTACGCTTGAGCCTACGCCGGGTAACCCCAGTCAGGCAAAGCACCAAACCGGCGTGCCAATAGACGCTTGGGATCATCGGTTTTAGCCTTGGTCATACCCTCGGTCGGCCTTGGTCACCGTTTCGTCAGGCCACATTTAGCTTGCTACCCCGAAGGGGTTATGTCATTTAGCCCAGGGTTGCGACGTAGTCGCTACCCTGGGGAAAAGAGGAAATAGCGTAATGGTGATGCGCCCGGCCCAGCCCAGCCCAGGGTAGCTACGTCGCAACCCTGGGCTGAATGACGCAACCCTTTCAGGGTAATAAACTGACGAAACGATGACTAAGGCCAGTTTTTTAACCGGGACTTGCCTAAGGATTGTCCGGTACTGTAAAAACGCCGAGCCAAGACGCCGCGAGGATTCACCATTCTTCCTCAGGTCATGGCGGCGGACCAAAATACTCAATTAGCAAAATTATTGGACCTGATAATTCGTTACCACCAATTCAGGGATATGCCCCCGCCCCTCTGCCTTCGAGTTGATGGCACGCCCCGCGTGAATATAATGCTTATACATCCCCGGTTGTTCGTATAACTCTTCAATAAGCGGTGCCGTACTATTGGAGAGCAGCCACTGGCATCGGGATGAAACTTGGATGAGCAGATCTCGAAGGGTTCGTTGATTCTCTGCGGTAAAGCGTTCCTTGGCATAGGCAGTAAAGGAGGAAGTCGCGGAGAGTGGCTCGTAGGGCGGATCAAGGTAAACAAAATCACCCTCCTGAATAAACTCATCCAGCTTTCGGAAGTCGGCCGTCAATAGACGGACGCCCTCCAGCAGGCGCGCTACCGTGGCAAGATGCGCTGCATTGAAAATGGAAGGACTACGGTAGCTACCAATAGGTACGTTGAATTTCCCCTTGCTGTTCAGGCGGTAGAGCCCATTGAAACAGGTCTTGTTAAGATATAAAAAACGGGCAGCGGCTTCGGGGGTACCGGAAGCGGGGAGGTCAACATCTCTCACGTTATAATAGTATGCCTTACGTTCCTCGACGGAGATGCCTGGGGCATTATGATGGTCGCGGTGTTTGATCAGCAGCGGGATCAGTTTGGGCAGATGGTCTCGAATCTGGGTAAAAAGATTGACCAGTTCAGGATTCGCATCCAGCAGGGTGACTCGCTCCGGCCGTCGCGTCTGGACAATGTGAAAAAACATCGCCCCCGAACCTAAAAACGGCTCCACATAACCCCGTCCGACGAGATTGTCGGGCAAGAATTTCTGAAACTGTGCCAGCAGCCGACTTTTCCCTCCGGCCCACTTCAGAAAGGGGCCGATCGGGTTTGAAAATTTAGCGGTGGAATTGACAGGGGAAGATGGAGAGATCGCCGCCATTCCGTGGTTCATTTTACCGGTTGGCGGGGATTGAAATAACGGTCGGCGTCATCGGTATCTACAATTTGCTCGTGGTCATCCAGCAACGGCAACTCAAAATCGTTCCACCCCCGCAAGCCCAATTTGAGCGAGCGGATCCGGCAAAAGCCCATCAACTGCATGACGTAGCCGGCCAAGACGCTACGATGACCGGATCGGCAGATGACAACAACATCTTCCTCACGAGCACCAGCCAGACGTGGTACCGTCTCCTCGTAACCGGTCTCGCAGGCCTGCTCCAGAATGCCCCGAGGCACATTAAGCGAGCTGGGAATATGGACTACGGCAAATTCGTAAGGCTCGCGGATATCGAGGAGCAGAATCGGCTGGCCTGCCTTCAGCTCGGGATCCAGATCCCAGGGCAACACCTCCCGCACCTGAGGCCGAACCTCTTCCACCAAATCCATGAAGCGTTTCATGGGACGATTACCTCTTTTGGAATCACAAAGGAAAAGGAAAACGTCAAAAAATTTAAAATATCTTTCTTTTAAGTATAAAAGAAAAATGCTTTAAGTCTTTTGACGTTTTCCTTTTCCTTTGGTTTTGGCTTTAGGATTCGGAGTGACGACAAAGCCCTTGCTCCACGGCAATGACCGCGGCTTCTACGCGGGAGTGGACCCCGAGTTTGCGCAGAATCGCCTTCACATGGAGTTTGACGGTACCGTCGGAAATACCCAGCTCACGACCGATCACTTTATTACTCTGACCTTCGGCCAAATGGCGCAGGATTTGCTGTTCCCGGGGGGTCAACTCGGCGAGGGGGGTATTGTGCAAACCGGAGCGGTCATCTCCCTTGATGACCCGCGCCAATACACCGGCCAAGTCCGGGGCGACGACCATTCCCCCCGCCACGATCTCACGCAGGGCATCCACCAATTCATCCGGCTCCATGTCCTTGAGGAGATACCCATTGGCACCATTACGCAGAGCGTCCACCAGGTCCTGCTCCTCACGACTGGTGGTGAGCATTACTACCGGCACCGCAACCCCACGCCGCCGGAGCACCTTGAGGACCTCACCTCCTTCCATGCGCGGCATCCGCATGTCAAGCAAGATGATGTCCAATTTCAGTTCGGTAGCTAAGCGTAATCCCTCTTCACCGCTGCCTACCGAACCAACCACCTGGATGGCCCGACGTTCCAGCAGGCTCTCCAGGCCGGCCCTGAATAGGGCATGGTCATCGATCAACAGTACACGCATGGACAACTAGGCCTCTTTGGAATACTGATTCTCTTGGGTAGGAGGTAAAGGGATGCAGGTAAGTTCTACCCGCGTACCCTCGCCCGGCTCGCCCTCCACCCGTAATGTCCCTCCCAGGCGACGCGCCCGCTCCTGCATGATGGACAGGCCCACGTGCTCCCCAGGCAATGGCTGGCGGTTCGCATTTACCAAACCATTGCCGTCGTCCTCTACCAAAATACGGTAACCACCCCCTTTTTCGCAGTGCAACAACAGCCGCACATTACGTGCCCCACTGTGCTTGCGAACGTTGGTGAGCGCCTCCTGGATGATATGGAGGATCTGTACCTCGTGATCAGGAATCAGATTGAGCTGCTGGCACTCATTATGGAAAAAGGCAGCAATTTTGGTTTCGCGACGGAGGCCATCCAGCATCTCCTCCAAGGCGGGAATGAGTCCCCGCTCGTCCATGCGCGCGCGGAAATGGACCAACAATTCGCGCAGCTCAGTGTGGGCCTCTTCTACCCCAGCGCGGATCTTCTGTACCTCGTTAAGCGCCCCGGCGTCCTTACCTTTTTCCAGGGTCTCCTCCAGCATTTTGGACTGAAAGCGCAGACCCGCCAAGGTCTGGGCCAGTGAATCATGGAGTTCATGGGCAAGCATGGTACGTTCCTGGATGATGGAAAGACGCTTGGACTCGGTGTCCAGGCGTGCCTTTTCCACCGCCATTCCCAGATGTTTGCCGATACTGGTCAATAATTCTTTCATGTCCTCGCGTTGGGTAAGACCCGACGGATCGAGGAATAGGTTATAGACTCCCAACACCCGGTCGCGGTACATCAGGGGTACGGCGATAACCTCAATACCCTCCATGGGCAGAATGGGACGATTATTCAGTTTGGCGCAATGGCGAATGTCAGGCTGGCTTTTCAACTCCCCCGACGTCACCGCCGTACCGCATAGGCAGCGGTTCACCGGCACCAGACGCTCCCGTTCGACGACATCCGGGTCCAAACCAAAACTTGCGACCAGACGCATCTGGCCATCACTGGTTACCAGGCGAACCGTTGCCGCCACAGCGCCGACCAATTCGGTCAGGGTACGCAAGAAACGGGTCAGGAGATCGTCCATATCCCGTGCGCTGTTGATGCTCGACGCAATGTCGTAAAGCACCTGGAGAGAATGGGTTTTCTGGGCCAGGCGTTCGGTTTGGTGGCGGACCTGATTATCCATATCACGCGTAAGAACCTGGAGATCTGCGCCCAGCGCATTGATATCTCTGGCAAGTTCCGCAAAATCCCCACGTGCGGGCGCAGGAATGCGGGCGGAGAGGTTGCCGCCACGCATCCGACTCGCCCAATTACGCAGGTGGGCCAGGGGCTCCAGCAGCTGGTGATTGACCCGCATCACAATCACCACCGTGGCCATCGCACCGAGCAACAACAGGCACACCTGGGTCATGAACAGCAACGAGGACTGGCTGCGTACCGCCTCGGTAGCTTCCTCGCTGATGGCGTCGATCTCCCGGACCAGCGTATGGGCGGTCTGGCGTACCGCAAGCGGGATTTGCGCAGAATTGTCGCCGATCAAGGACTGTAGGCTGGGGCGATACTGGGTCTGCCAGTGTTCGGAGAGATTGAAAAGGGCACTCTGCGCCGGCGAGGAGCGCCAGGGGACTTCGGTCTCATTGATACTCACCGGCATCCGTAGCTCGACGGTAAGCCGCCGGAGCCGACTATCAAATTCATCCAAGACCGTTCGCAAACGGTGAATATCGGTGGGAGGGGCAGCAAGATCAAGAATATAGCGAGATTGGCGCTGGAGATCACCGACTCCCTGAAAAAGAGAAGAGTGATAGATGGACTGCTGCATGATCAGCAATCCCACAAAACCTACCATGAGCAAAATGATGCCAAGCGCCGCCAACGGTTGCATCAGCGCGCGGTTGGCACTGCTGCCGCGTCGGCCCCGACGTCGCCAGCCATGGGCGGGGGGTGCCATCCATAAGGCAAGCGAACGGATACTCTTGGGGTTGGGGTCTGGTTTCACGTTTTTCTCAATCCACCCCCGGCGATAGACCCGGGAGGTTCGGCAAACTCTCCGAGAATCCCCTGTTGTTCACCTATTTTCCGATAAAGAGGGGATGGGTTGACCGAGGAGCGCAATCTCCCGTTGGAACAACTCTGCATCACCCAGATTGAGTTCCACCAGCCGCCGCAGATGGGTGATGCTATCCAGATCGAGGGCTCGGCAGCGGAGACCAACATGTTGTCCCTGGATATGGACCGCCTCGGTTTCCATCAAAATGACCGTCTCCCCTTCATCCAGAAACAACTCCAGTTTTACCTTCTCCCCGCGATTTAGGACGCTACTCCCCGGCTGCGAAGAATCAGACTTGAGCAGTTCCACCAAGGCCCCTTGCAGACACAGATCGAGCAGAAGCACCTCGATAGACTGCCCGCCCCCGCTCCGGGTTACTCGGGCACGGGTGTCGAAGGGCACCCTGGTAAATCGGCGCCGTTCCGATGTACTGCTCGATTCCTTCATCTGAGTTCCCCTTTGTTTTCGTTGTCCAGCAGCTTGAGTAGCGGAGCCACCGGGACATAGCCAGGCAGAACTTCGCCGCTGTCGGTAACCATGGTGGGCGTACCAGTCACTCCTACCAACTCGCCAAGCGCCATGTGCTGCTGAATAGGATTGGGACAATCCTTACGCTCCAACTCCTCACCGTTTTTAGCCCGAGTGAGCGCATCATTGCGGTCTTTGGCGCACCAGGCATCGACCGCCTTCTCATAAGATTTGGAATCCTTGCCGGCACGCGGGAACAGCAGATAGCGGACCTTGATGCCACTGTCGTTGTACGATTTGATCTCCTTATGGAGTTTGCGACAATAACCGCAGTCGATATCCGTAAATACGGTAATGGTGTGCTTGGCTGGCTTTTCCGGGGCGAAGATGAACATATTCTCTTCCCCTATCGCATTGATCGCCTTAAGCCGAGCCTCATTACGATGCGTGGCGGAGAGATTCTTGTAGGTCTTGGTATCCACCAAATCGCCGACCAACATGTAGTGACCATCGGCACTGAAATACGCCAGCGTCGGCCCCATCACGACTTCATAGATACCTTGGATAGGGCTGGGAGTGATGGTGTTGTTTTGTGCATTGGGACCGAGGGTCTTGATGGTCTCCCGAATTTGAGAAATATCCTGATCCTGGTCTGCGCCGGCAGCGGTAACGGCAGACAAGGCAAGCGATAGGAGCAGAACGGTAGCGTGTCTGTGCATAGGGAGTCTCTGGGATACAGCACCGGGAAGGGACATCAGACCTAGCCAGGAGCCTGCCTGGCTGCATTCAACCTCAGTCAAACAACGGTAGCCCCCCTCCCCTGCATAAGGAATAAAGACTGCAAGGGAAGGCTGACCAACTACTATTCTAAAAAATCAACGTTAAAGCAACTTCAAAATCAAAAGAGTAAAAGATTTTTCTTTTCATCTCAAAAGAAAATTTTTTGTCTTTATACCCTTTGGGAGAAAGCGGACGGATCCTTTAGGAGGCGATCAAGCGTCTAGGAGCGATACGGCCATCATCCATCACCTCTCCCACCCCAACGAAAGGGGCGACCTCGCCTTCTCCAGCCCCGCCAGGGGTTTTACCCCGAACGTAAAGACGCACCAACCCCGAAGTCGGCGCGCGCGGTACCAACACCGGCTGGCCCTGACGCATATAAAAGGCACTATCGCTGGTCAGGGTAACCGCCGGCCACTGGCCGAGGGCACTGTCCATGGGTAAGAGCAGAGACTCTAGGGCCGCATCCCCTTCTTCTCCGGCGGCACGCAACCGTTCCATCGTCACCGTGGACTCTGGATTGGTAAAAGGTCCTACCGCCAACCGGCGGAGGGCACTCACATGCGCCCCAACCCCGAGAACTTCTCCCACATCTTCGGCCAGGGTCCGAATATAGGTCCCCTTGGAACAGTGGATATGCACGGTGCAACGCTCTTCCTCCATGGAGAGGAGGGTAAAATCGTACACGGTGATGGTGCGCGCCGCACGCTCAATGGTTATCCCCTGATGAGCAAGGGTATAGAGCGGGCGCCCCTGGACCTTGATGGCCGAGTGCATGGGCGGGATCTGTTCGATCTGCCCCGTATAACGGGCGAGCGCGGCACGTACCGTGTCGGTGTCCAGTGCCCCGACCGGTCGGGTCTTGAGGACTTCACCATGGGCATCACCGGTGGTGGTGGTCACACCGAGACGAAATTCGGCCCAGTAGCGCTTGTCAGCATCCAGCAGAAAACCGGAGATCTTCGTCGCCTCGCCCAGGCACAGCGGCAACATGCCGGATGCCAGTGGGTCGAGACTGCCGGTATGACCGGCCTTACGCGCCCGATAGAGGCGCTTGACTTCTTGTAACGCGGCATTGGAGGTAAGCCCGATGGGTTTATCGAGCAGCAAGATGCCGTGGACATCGCGTCCCCGATGGTGGTGGCGCTTCATGGGTGGGGAGTCCTCAATACGTCTTGGTCGTCGTCGGATGCCTCCTCCCCCACGGAGAAGGTCGACAGTGAAAGTGGGGATTGCTCATCGTCGTGAAAACGGCGGTCAGCGGCAACGGCGGCATCGATCAGTGCCCCGATGCGCATACCCCGCTCCACCGAGGCATCGTAGACAAAATGCAGCGCAGGAACGATACGGACCCGGAGACGGGCTGCCAAGGCGCTCCGTAAGAACCCCGAGGCACGTTGTAACGCCCGTAACGATTCACGGGTGGCTTCGCTGTCGCCCAGAACCGTGACATAGACCTTGGCGTGGGCCAAGTCCCTGGTCACTTTTACGGCGGTGACGGTCACCATTCCTATCTGCGGATCCTTGACCTCGCGTTCCAGGAGTTCCGCCAATTCCCGTTGGATCTGGTCGCCGAGTCGAAGAGACCGGCTGAATTCTTTGGGCATAGGGAGCTTCGTTGCTTCTTAACTGCTCAAGCAAAAAGAAATTAAAAGATTTTTCTGTTATGAGCAAAAGAAAAATCTTTTAATCTTTAATCAATTATCTTTCTTTACAGGGTACGTTGGACCTGAACGCGCTCGTAGACCTCAATCTGGTCACCGGCACGGACATCGCTGTAATTGCGGACCCCGATACCGCACTCGAATCCGGCGCGGACCTCGGTGACATCGTCCTTGAAGCGCCGCAGAGACTCCAATTCGCCCTGGTAGATGACGACATGGTCGCGTAGTACCCGGATCGGATTGTGGCGCTTGACCACCCCATCCATAACCACGCAGCCCGCGATCGCCCCAAACTTGGGTGAGCGGAAGACATCGCGGACCTCTGCGAGACCAATGATCTCCTCCTTGTATTCGGGGGCCAACATACCAAGCAGGGCCTTTTTGACATCGTCGATGGCATCGTAGATGACACTGTAATAGTGCGTATCCACTTCTTCCTCGGCGATGAGCCGCCGCGCCGCGCTGTCGGCACGCACGTTGAACCCGATGAGGATGGCCCCCGAGGCCACCGCTAGATTGACATCGGACTCGGTAATACCACCTACCCCCGCCGCGACGATCTTGACGCGGGCATCATCACTGGAAAGCTTGCTCAACGCCTCATTGAGTGCCTCGGCAGAGCCCTGGACATCGGCCTTGATGACCAGATTGAGCTGGCGGCTCTCGCCCTCTTCCAGTTGGGCGAAGACATTCTCCAGCGACACCTTGCTCTGACGGGCAAGCTTGACCTCACGGAATTTACCCTGCCGGAACAGAGCAATTTCACGGGCCTTACGTTCATCAGGTACGACCACCGCTGGGTCACCGGCATTGGGCGGGGCCGAAAGCCCCAGGACCACTACCGGCATGGATGGCCCGGCCTCCTCGACCTGACGGCCGGCCTCATCCAACAGGGCACGTACCCGACCGTACTCCTGACCGGTGAGCAGAATGTCACCCTTGCGCAGGGTCCCATTTTGAATCAACAAGGTAGCTACCGGTCCGCGCCCCTTATCGAGGGCCGACTCGATCACCACCCCGGTCGCCCGCTGGTCGCGCGTGGCGTGCAGCTCCAACACCTCGGCCTGGACCAGGATCGAGTCCAGCAGTTCGTCGATGCCCTGACCGGTTTTGGCCGAGACATTGACAAAGATACTGTCGCCTCCCCATTCCTCAGGCAATACGCGGTGTTGAACGAGTTCATTGCGGACCCGGTCGGGGTCGGCACCGGGCTTGTCGATCTTGTTGACCGCCACCACCATCGGTACTTCCGCGGCGCGGGCGTGCTGGATGGCCTCCAGGGTCTGAGGCATCACGCCATCGTCAGCGGCCACCACCAGAACCACCAGGTCAGTCACCTTGGCACCACGGGCACGCATTGCGGTAAACGCGGCGTGACCGGGTGTATCCAGGAAGGTAATGATGCCTTTGGGCGTCTCGACATGATAGGCGCCGATATGCTGGGTGATGCCTCCGGCCTCCCCCGCCGCCACCTTGGTCCGGCGGATGTAGTCCAACAGCGAGGTTTTACCATGGTCAACATGGCCCATGATGGTCACCACCGGCGGACGCCCACCACGGACACCGCTGGCCTGTTGTTCGACCTCCAGCGCGTCTTCCAATGCGTTTTCACGCAGCAGTTTCGCCTTGTGGCCCATTTCGTCGACGACGATGGCGGCCGTTTCCTGATCCAATACCTGGTTGATGGTGACCATGGTCCCCATCTTCATCAGGGCCTTGATCACCTCCGTGGCCTTTACCGACATCTTGTTCGCCAACTCGGCGACGCTGAGCGTCTCCGGGAGGAGCACTTCGCGCACGACCGGTCCGGTCGGCTTTTGGAAACCCTGTTGGGCCTGGAGAGCACCCCGGAGGGTGGTCGCGGCAGCCGGACGCTTCTTACGCCGATTCCCCTTATTTAAGAACTCCTCACGGCCGAATGGATCACGGTCCTCCTCGGGGCGTTGCTCCGAAGGACCACCGCGACGCCGTGCAGGGCGCGCCACATCGCTGCGTCCGCGTCCTTCCGCCAACCCCGAACGGGCCGCACCCGGAGGGCCGCTACCGGCACCACCTCCACCACCACCCCGATCACCGGAACGAGCGGCAGGCCGATCTCCCGAACGGGCAGCGGGTCGATCCCCTCCTCCCCCTCCCCCCGAACGAGCGGCAGGCCGATCTCCCGAACGCGGCGCGGGGCGATCCCCAGTCCGCGGTGCTGGACGATCCCCGGAAGGACGCTGCTCCCCTGAACGTTGATGATCCCCTGAATGTTGCTGATCTCCCGAACGCGGTTCCCCAGAACGTGGCGCGGGACGGTCTCCCGAGCGCGGCGCGGGACGGTCTCCCGAACGCAGCGCGGGGCGATCCCCGGTCCGTGGTGCCGGACGATCCCCGGAAGGACGCTGCTCCCCTGAACGTTGATGATCCGATGAACGTTGATGATCCCCTGAACGTTGATGATCCCCTGAACGTTGCTGATCTCCCGAACGCGGCTCCCCTGAACGTGGCGCAGGGCGGTCTCCCGAACGCGAGGCGGGACGTTCCCCCGAGCGCTGCTCTCCCGAACGAGCGGCAGGGCGTTCACCGGTAGCGGTCGACGGCCGAGCGGCGGAACGGGCACCGTCGCCGGAACGCCCTCCCCCTTCACCGGAACGCCCCCCGCTCCTTTCACCGGAGCGAGCGGCAGGACGGTTCTCTGTCCCCTCGGCAGAACGGGTCCCCTCACCGCTACGAGCGGTGGGACGAGCCGCCGGTCTTTCCCCGGAACGGGCGGCCGGACGTGCAGCCGACGGTTCTGCGGCAGGAGCTGCGGCAGGAGGAGTAACGGAACGCAGGGCCACGGACGCCTCGGGGGGAGGCGTTACAGGCGCTGCAGGAGGGGCAACCGGACGCGGCGTTGCCGGTTCTGCGGCGGAAAGGGTAGGGACAGAGACGGGAATAGGTGGTACCAAAACAACGGGTTCGGGGCGCGGCTCCTCCACCGAGATTCGGGGCGCGACCTTTTCTTCGACGGGCTCGGGTCGTTCAATCGGCGGCGGTGCCTTCTCCTCAATTACCCGCGGCGGTGCTTCTTCCGCAACCACGCGACGCACGACCTCTTCCTCAACCCGAGGTGGCATTTCCTGCTCATCGGAGGGATGCCGTATCGCCTCTTCGGACGATTGCGTCGTCACCTCTTCTTCGATCCGACGACGCGATTCCTCGTCAGTGGTTGGGCGCGCCATCTCCACGTCATCAGGACCGCGCTTGATGTAGGTGCGCTTCTTGCGTACCTCTACGCTCACGGTCTTGGCCTTGCCTTGGGCGCCGGTGGTGCGGATCTCGCTTACCGTTTTGCGCTTGAGGGTGATCCGCTGGGGCCCGGCCGTCCCGGTTACTTCACCGTGGCTACGGCGCAGATAACCGAGGAGCTGCACCTTCTCTTGCTCGGTGATGCTCTCGTCGGACGTTTTTTTGGTAAGACCAGCCTCCCCGAGCTGCACCAACAGGCGCTCCACCGGGATACCGACCACCTCAGCAAACTGTTTTACGGTTACTTCTGCCATCTCTCACTCCCGGCCTCAGGCCTGGTCCTGCTCGGCGAACCAAGGGGCGCGGGCGGTCATAATCAGACGCGCTGCTCGTTCCTGGTCTACCTCTTCGATGTCCGTTAGGTCATCCACCGCCAACTCTGCCAGTTCCTCCATGGTGGTTACCCCTCGCGCCATCAGTATTTGGGCGAGGGCCGGGTCCATCCCCTCCATGGCCAGCAAGTCAGGCGACGGTTCGCCCCCGGCGTGTTCCTCGCTGGCAATCGCGCGGGTCAACAGGATATCCCGCGCCCGATTACGCAATTCTTCCACCAAATCCTCATCCATCCCCTCAATTTGGAGCATCTCATGAACAGGGACGTAAGCCACTTCTTCCAAGGTCGAGAATCCTTCCTCGACCAGTACCGCCGCCAACTCATCATCTATCGCCAGGGCTTCCACGAACAGCCGCTGCAACTTCTCGGTCTCCTGTTCACTCTTCGCGACTGCCTGGGTTTCGGTCATCACGTTGAGTTCCCAGCCCGTCAACTGGCTAGCCAGGCGCACATTCTGACCATTGCGACCGATGGCCTGGGCCAGTTGGGCCTCGGGCACCGCCACGTCCATGGCGTGTGAATCTTCATCCACCATGATCGAGGTCACTTCCGCCGGGGCCATGGCATTGATTACAAACTGGGCGGGGTTGGTATCCCAGGGGATGATGTCGATACGCTCGCCCGTCAACTCGTTGGATACTGCCTGGACGCGGGAGCCACGCATCCCCACACAGGCACCCACCGGATCGATACGAGCCTCGCGCGAATGGACCGCGATCTTGGCACGCAACCCTGGGTCACGGGCAGCCGCCATGATCTCAATGAGCCCCTCGCCTACTTCCGGGACCTCCAGCTTAAACAGCTCGACCAGCAACTCGGGGGCGGTGCGGCTGACAAAAAGCTGTGGGCCGCGGGACTCGGAACGTACCGCCTTGAGGTAGCCACGTACCCGGTCGCCATTACGTACCGCTTCGCGGGGAATCAATTCGGAACGGTCAATGAAGGCCTCGGCATTACCACCAAGGTCCAGGATCACACCGCTACGATCGACGCGCTTGACGACTCCGGTAACGAGTTGACCAACCCGGCGTAGATAACTCTCGACCAGCTGAGCCCGTTCCGCCTCACGCACCTTCTGCACGATCACCTGTTTGGCCGCCTGGGCACCGATCCGCCCGAACGGTACCGAGTCCATGGGCTCTTCCAGGTATCCCCCTACCTCTACGGCAGGATTGCGACCACGGGCAAGCGACAGACGCATCTGTGCCGCCGGATTTTCGAGTGGTTCGGTCTCATCGTCAGTGACCACCACCCAACGCCGGAAGGTGCTGTAATCGCCGGTATTGCGATCGATAGCAACACGCACGTCAATATCAGCAATCTTGCCCTTTTTGGTGGCCATGGCGAGTGCTGACTCTACCGCCTGAAAAATAGCCTCCTCGGCAACGCCCTTCTCGTTGCAGACCGCTTCGACGACCAGCAGTATCTCTTTACTCATGTTCACCTCTTGGGCCGGCGTTCAGACCTCTGGGATCAGATTGGCCTTCTCGATACGTTCCAGAGGCAGAACCAACGCTTGGCCCTGCTCCTCCACCACCACATTTGCCCCCTGTACGCCTTTGAGCACCCCGGAAACCTTACGCCGCCCCGCTACCGCCGTGCGCCGCTCCCCTTCTTCCTCCGGGACGGCACCGAAAGGTGGGGGGGAAAGTTTTACCTGCACCTTACGCCCGACAAACCGCTCGAAATCTCGAACCCCGAACAGGGGGCGATCCAGACCGGGGGAGGAGATCTCCAGGGTATAGGGACCCGCGATCGGGTCTTCCACCTCCAGGATGCCGCTCACTTGGTGACTCACCCGACTACAGTCATCCAGCGTTACCCCGATCGGGCTATCGATATAGAGACGCAGGACATGACGGCGCCCCTGACCGGTGTACTCCATCCCGACCAGTTCGTAGCCCATGGCCGTGACTACCGGCTCTACCAATGGTTGCAACCGTGACGACGCCTTAACCACGCCCATACCTCGCCCGACTGTCGATGCCCACCGTAACCAACCACACCTATCGAAATTTGTCTATTTTTTGCGGTCTGTAGCACCATCTCTTGGCCGCAAAACAAAAAGTGGGCACAAGGCCCACTCCCGACAAAAAAAGACCCCGAAAATCGGGGCCTCGTTGGAACCAGCTCAGGTGCGGCGCCTTATACTCAGCCACCCCACCCATAAGACTGACTTACCAATAGTTTATCCCCTCTCCCCGATGCCCGCAAGGGATCAAGGGATGCACTTGAACGTCCTCACCGGGACATTCGCCGCCATGACGATCATGTTACCAGGTTGTGACCTTTTCTCCTCTCCCCTCTCTCCCTAATTTGATCCTGGAGGTATGATTTAGACACCGCATCTTCCGACGCGGCGCTCCAGAACTTCTAAGGACTGTTACCGGTCCAACTCTATCGCCCCCCGTGTGGGGGAAACAAACCAAGCCCCAGGTGCAACTCCATGACGAATATCAAGTACACAGTCATGACCTTCGAACGACGCGGACCATCGGGTATGGGACCGCCTGCCCAGGGAGAGTGGTTCTACTATGAAGTCGGCGCGAACAACGCGGTTACCCTGACCGGTTATCGGGCTGGCACCCAAACCGATGTGGAGCAAGCGATTGAAGCCATCGTCGACCGCCTCAATCGCGACAAACCGGGAGCGACCCCGCCCGCCGGTCCCGCCTCACGCCTGATCTTCCCTGCCGCTACCGTCACCGAAGACGAAGAAGGCAACGTCAATGAAGACGAAGAACCTACCACCACTTCGGAAGTTGATGAGTAGCTGACTCCAACCAGAAACCCTCCGAGAAGCGCGAGCTGATAGCAGCACCTTCTCGGGAGGTTGGTTGCCACTTAATGCCTACCCATTGCCTGCCACCGGAATGAACAGGAACGTAGTCAAGACGAAAGAAAGAATCAGGTAGAGGAGACTCAACCCTGCTGCCATGGCGGGGACGATATCTAGGGCATGGCGCAGGATATGACCCAAGACGGCCAGACTCCAAACCAACAGGCCTAACATTACCAACGCGGGGAGTTGGTCAGATTCCTGGTCCGATGGGTTTAACATGGCATACCAGGCATCCAAGGGTAGAGAGATAACGGTGAGTAATCCGAGCGCCCCGAGAACTGCAGTGAGAGTCTGGAGGACTCGGTTATCGAAATGTCGCATCCGCAAAGCTATCCACACCAGTAGTGCGAGTAGGGTGGTATCCACTGCTGAAATCCCCACCGAAGACAAGGGCGGGAAATTGGATAGGGAGGCCAATACCCCTGCTGCGAAATAGAGCATCAAGGATGCCTGGAATAAGAAACGAGATGCCGGTATGTCCTGGGGACCAGCTTGGAGCAAAAGGATATCTACGAATATTTTGAAAAGGGTAGGCATGTCTCAAACACCAAAATATTTAGCCACAGGGTGATGGACAACGATGGCGGAAGTGGACTCCTCGGGCCAAAGTTGGTCTGACTCCCCAAGGACAACCCCAATACGTCTCGCCTCCAACAATTCCAATATTTTATCCTGGTCCGCCAGATTGGGACAGGCCGGATAGCCGAAGGAATAACGCGAGCCACGGTAATGCTGCTTGATCAGCTCATGGAGGTCCCGTGAGTCCTCGTGACCGAACCCCAATTCGGTACGAATGCGCTTGTGGACCCACTCCGCCAGTCCCTCCACCCCTTCCACATTGATCCCATGCCAATATAGATATTCCTGGTAGCGGTCGGCAGTAAATAGTGCGCGGGCGTGGTCCGAGGCGCGCTGGCCGACGGTCACCAGTTGGAAGGCAACCACGTCCACCTCCTCGGAGGTCACGCTTCGGAAGAAGTCGGCAATGCACAATCCCCGCGCGCTAGACTGGCGTGGAAAGCTGAAACGCAAACGCTCACGACGGTTCGAGGAATCTTCATAGATGATGAGGTCATTACCCTCTGATTGGCACGGAAAATAACCATAAAGTGCTGCCGGTTGTAAGATGTTTTCAGCTTCGCTCTCCCGCACCAGGCGGGTCAAAATAGGGTCTACCTCGCTACGAATCCAGGCGGTGTATTCCTCAGGCGTACGCCCTGCGGATTTGAATCCCCACTGAAATTTATAGAGGGCGGTACGATTGATGTAGGGCACCACGGTACCCAGAGGGATATGTTCGAGACAGCGGCTTCCCCAGAAAGGAGGGATAGGGACAGGGTTGTCTTGTGCGATGGCGGGAAAAGTTGTGGTGGTCAATGACCGCTCCTAAGAGTAATAAATCTGTGATACGTACCGTGTGGTGTTGGAAAGCTGCCTATATGCCTTACCGCAGCTAAGGAACGGGAGGCAGGAGCGCAAGGCAAGCCTTGCACTCCTGTGCGGGCCACCTCGGCATAAGTTATAAAATTCTTGTTCCTAAATGGATAGATGGCGATGCCGATGGTGGGCGTCCGGGAAATGGGGATGGGTGTGTACCAAAAATTCATGTCGATGGAAGTGGCGGTGTTTTTCGTCATTACCAATTAGGCCGTCGTGGTCATGATGGTGATGCTCGTCATGTTCGTGCTCATGCGTATGTTCCAGGGATTCGTGAACGTGTGGGTGCTCATGGCGTTCCGTGAGATGCAACCAGACGCCGAACGCCATCAATACCCCCGCGACCAGCAACCGCAATGTAATCGGCTCCCCCACCGCCAGTGCCAGCACGGCCCCGAAGAATGGCGCGACGGAAAAATATGCCCCAGTCCGTGCCGTGCCCAGATGCCGCAAGCCGATGACGAATAGCGTCAGACTCACCCCGAAGGAGAGAAAGCCCAGAGACATTGCCACCATTAGGGTTGGTAAGGCCGGCAGTCTCTCTCCGAGGAAGAAGGCCAGCATCAGATTAAAACAACCGGCGGCGATGCCCTTAATCGACGCGATCCACGTCGCATCCGAAAGGGACACCTTCCGCGTCAGGTTATTATCGATACCCCACGCCAGACAAGCCCCCAACACCGCCAGCATCGGCCACGCCCCGGCGAAACGCGCCGCTTCCGGCCAACTTAGAATTACTGCCCCGGTCGCGATAGCCGCCATGCCCAACGCAATTCGCCGATCAAAATTTTCCCGGAAGGCGAACCAGGCCAGGAGTGCGGTGAATACCCCCTCCGCATTTTGAAGAAGCGCAGCACTCGATGCCGGCATGTTGGAAAGTCCCCACAGTAATAAAATAGGAGCAACCACGCCCCCAAAAAAAATGGCTCCAGCAAACCACGCCGCCTCTTTTTTCTCCAGAGGAACGCCTTCTGCTTGACGCAACCACCGAAAGACCATCAGTCCGATCCCGGAACCGAAATAGAATAAACCGGCCAACATCCACGGGCCGACCTCATGCAACAATAATTTTGCCAGCGGGGTGCTCGCACCGAACAGTAGTGCAGCGACGAGTGCCGCAGCTACCCCCGGAACAAGCCCTCTGCGCATTCTCATTATCATCATGGTCATTATCATTGGTTGTTGCTCACGCCGGAATCCGAAGCATGAAGGTTGTAATACCATCTTCCGAATGAACTGATGCCTCTCCGCCATGGGCACGTACGATAGCGTACGTGATTGCAAGACCAAGCCCGGCACCCTCACTGAAACGTTGTCGGGATGCGTCTACTCGGTAGAAACGATCAAACAACCGGGGCAAATGCTCGACGGCGATAGTTTCTCCGGTATTTTCCACCGTCAACCTGACGTTCAAAGCATCAGAATCATCCAGACGAACCGTTATTTTCCCCCCTGCCGGGGTATGACGCACGGCATTTGAAAGCAGATTACTCAGCGCACGGCGTAACATTAATCGATTACCGGAAACCACCCCATTCCCGGAATAAGCTAGACACACGCCTTTTTCTTCGACCACCGCCTCGTAAAATTCACACAAACTGCTCACCTCTGCCACCAAATCGACCCGCTCCCGTTGGGGGAGCAAAAGACTTTTATCCGACTTGGCGAGGAACAGCATATCCGCGATCATCCGCGATAGCCGCTCAAACTCTTCCGCATTGGAGGCCAGCACCTCTTGATATTCGCTGGTGGTTCGGCTCTTGGCCAGCGTTACCTGCGTTTGCGTCAGCAGATTACTGACTGGGGTACGCAATTCATGGGCGAGATCGGAGGAAAAATCAGACAACCGGCGGAAGGATTCTTCGAGTCGGGCCAACATCGCATTCAAAGTTTCCACCACCTCGACCAGCTCGATAGGAATAAAAGCCGCCGATAGTCGTTGGTCAAGATGATTTGCAGTGATGCCCGCGGCACGTTGACTCATTTCCCGAAGGGGTGCCAACCCCCGGCGTGCAACAATCCAGCCGAGGATTCCGGTGACGAATGCCGCTCCGCCCATGACCGTCCATAACGCGGACCGAAACGAGTGCATGAAATGCTCGTGGTGCGCCAAATCAGTGGACACCGCCACGACAACCGCACCGGCAATACCAATCGGCGCCCTGGCAGAAATTCCACGATAGCGACGCTTCTCAGGATCGGTCCAAATGAGCGGTTGAAGGGAATGGTTTTCAGCACCGCTGAGCAACACCTTCGGAAATTTTGCACCTTCCGTTGAGAAGAGGATCTTACCCTCCGGCGCAAAAACGACTACGGCCAACCCATGGTACCCTACCAAGGAATCCTCCAGTTGCCGCGGTAGCGCCACCAATTCCCGGTCGGAGTGAGTTTTCTCCAGGGTATGGTTAAGAAAATCTAGGGTGCCACCGAGCAATTCCATATCCAACTCCTCGAAATGTTTTTCGACGAGCGAACCAATCAACAGGCCCAACCCCAGTAATACCGTTGTCGAGACCGACGCAAAAAGCAAGGTCAAGCGGAAAGTAATGGATTTTCGTCTGAAGATACTCACCACTCACTCACGTCCAACACGTAGCCCATTCCCCGCACCGTCCGGATCAATTTTGAATCGAAACCATCGTCGACCTTGGCCCGTAGCCGACGAATGGCGACCTCAATCACATTGGTGTCGCTATCGAAGTTCATGTCCCACACCTGCGATGCGATCAACGACCGCGGCAGTACCTCGCCCTGCCGACGCAAAAATAGTTCCAGCAAAGTAAATTCTTTAGAAGTCAAATCGATCTTTTTCCCTGCCCTACTCACTCGACGCCGCATCAGATCAAGTTCGAGATCGGCAACGCGGAGGCATTCGGACTCTTTGGCCTTTCCCCCACGCCGTAATAAGGTTCGGACGCGGGCCAGCAATTCGGAAAAGGCAAAGGGCTTTACCAGATAATCGTCGGCCCCGAGTTCCAATCCCTTAACGCGATCATCGACATCATCGCGAGCTGTCAGGAAGAGCACCAGCATTTCCTTTCCGGCCCAACGAATACTTTGCAATACCTGCCAACCGTCGATACCGGGCAGCATCACATCCAAAATTGCCAGGTCATAATCTTCGGTCAACGCCAAATGCACACCATCCACTCCATCATGCGCCCAATCAACGACAAAACCCGCTTCCGCCAAACCTTGCCTTAGATAATTTCCTGTTTTTTGTTCATCTTCCACGATCAAGATTTTCATGCATAGTCCTCCTGGCAATAGTTTCTCTGCTCTCGGTGGCTACCCGAACGTTATTTGGTAACACGGCGACATAGTAACATATCGAATCAGTTTCGATTCTCCGTCCCCAATAAAAACCGAGCGGAGCAGAAGGACTTTTCATTGTAGCGCAAGGTGCTTGGTGAAAAGTTACCAAGGCAAAAAACAATGGTATACTCTTGTCGCGACTTTACTTCGCGTATACACAACTCTCTAAATCCCTATAACCAAGGATTTACCTAATGGATACACCCAATACCACTGCTATCCCCGGCGCTAGCGCCACACTGGACCAAGTCACCACCTCCCTGACCCTACTCACTGCGGCCCTCGCCTCCGCCGAACAGCGTACCGCTCGATTGGAACGTATCGTTCGCTGGGGGGCACTGGTTTTCGTAGCTTTCCTCGGTATCGCCTCCATGCTGGTATACAACCCCATGGGGGTTGCCTTCGCCACACTAACCGAACCATCGAGCGATGCAAAAAGGGTGGCCGATGCCCTTGAAAATATCAACAATAATCTGGCCGTATTTGGCCAGGTAGGACAATTGGGCGCCATATTAGGCAAGGAGGTTCCCATGGCAATCATGAACAATAAAGACACCTGGAATCTGATCAAAATAAACCACCCAAATGAGTGCAAGGAAGATACGGATAAACCTAACTGTATGAAAGATTATGCAATGTCCGACATCGTCGGAAGCATGGTGAACGTGACCGCCAATATGATGGTACTTATAGGGCGGATCCGCTGGAATTCGGATAAGGTTCGCGAATTCTTGAGCGCAGCAAGTGATGGCCCATCCTTCCTTGATGCTATCGGTAAAGAACTCCATCTGATGAATACCGCTTTGGCTTCGGTACCGATAATGGCTATCCAGATGGATGCCATGAATCGTCAGATGTCGGTCATGAGTTACAGCGTCGGTTCGACCATGGGCCGTATGGGGAACTGGATGCCCTAAGCAAGTGAAGGTGGGTACGTTTTCGTGCCCACCGGATATTGATTAAATTAACTAGACTTTAGAGTTTCAGCAACGAGTCAGTGGGATTACCCAAAGGCCTTGTGAAACGCTAAAGTCTAGTTAAGACAAGTAATCAAACAGACCTGGGACGCACATGCCGCAACTTACTCCAGAAGGATTACGGGTCGTCAATGACCTTGCCCAACACCACGGTTTCAGCCCCAACGCCATTACCCATATGATCTTCGCGGTGCTCAACGGTAACGGCACCATGGCCCAATTCAATCATCCTGAATTCGCCGGTGCCGGCCAGTGGATGCAGGGCGGGATGATGATGCTCGGGGATATGTTCAATAGTTCCCTGAAAACACGTGTGGACAACTTATGCCAAGCGATTTCCGGAATCCTCGCCATTCAACCTGGACTATTGCAGACCGGCAGTTTGCAATCTCAGAGTCAGAGCGGTGGTGCCCACCAACATCAGGCCAGTGGCGCACCATTAGGACAATCCAGTTTGTTTATTCCTGATCCGCGTGCTACTTGGTGGCCACCCGAATTCGGTCCGCCCAGCGCAACCGGAACGCAGAACAATGTACGCTATGCCTACTTCGCGAACGCAAGACGCCTTGCGGTCGAAACCAGTAATAACGTCTGGATCTATGACACCCAGGATCACCAGATCGGCGGTTTTTCCCAGCAGCAAGGTATGGGTAGTTCGATTCTTTTCACGAGTCAATACGGTACCGTAAATCTAGCGAGCCTGCCCGTAGTTTCCCGTGGTGGCCAACTCGTACCACCACCCCAGTCCGTACCAACAACCCATATTGCAGTGGAAACAAACCCTCATCCAACCACTTCTCAAGGAACTGATATCTTTACCGCAATTGAACGTCTGGGTGACCTGAAGGCAAAGGGAATTCTTACCGATGAGGAATTTGTAGCAAAGAAAGCAGAATTATTGAGTCGGCTATAGCTTCATAAGCCTATACCATTTTGTTTTGCAACCCCGAAGAGTCGCAAGACAAAATGGCTAGTTCTCAACTATTGGACTTTGGACAACTTAAAAGAACCGTGTTGAAAAACGCCGGATAATCTGTT
>CAUYUB010000223.1:0-3115 GCA_963575685.1 Gammaproteobacteria bacterium
GCGCATTGACCTGGACGCGCCCCGCCTCAATCCTGGATATCTCCAATACATTATTGATTAGGCCAAGCAGATTACGACCGCTACGCTGAATCACCGCGAGGTTTTCTTGATGATTGGCGTCGAACAGCAAACTCCGTTGCATGACTTGAGTAAAACCGAGGATAACGTTCAAGGGCGTGCGGATTTCATGGCTCATGTTGGCGAGAAAGGCACTCTTGGCGCGATTAGCGGATTCGGCCGCGTCGCGAGCGGCGGCGAGTTGCCGATTGGCGTGCTCGCGTTCGCTGATTTCCTTGAGCAATGCGTTATTACTCTCGCGCAAACGTTCGTAGGCCTCTTGGAGACGGCTTCGGCCAAGAATCTCATTCTTGACAATCAACGCAGCATAATGGAAGAAAGTCGATAAGATCGTCTTGAAATCACGCGCAGAAACATGGAGCCCATCGCTCTTGAATATCCCAACCAATTCCTCCCCCACTAATAAAGGGTAGGTCCAATGCCAAGCCTTGGTGAAACCTCGCGAGGTCATGAAGGTTTCCTGAAAATCTTGCTCCTCCTCAATGGGCTGATGGGTTTCAATGACCCGAACGATTAGGGGATCGTCAATGCGCTCGATTCGTTGGTGGGTCCCATACATACTAAACACATGAATTTCCGACTCGAGCCAATAGGTAATGGTCGCATCTCGACCACCAATATTCTCGGTAACGACATGAAGTACCGTGCTTAGGGTATTCTCCAATCCCGGCGCGGTACTAAGTTGGTTCATCATGTGGATGGCCAACTGAAGAAAGGATTTTTCCATGGCCAGCTTGCGGGCGCGCTCCTCGATACGCCGCAATTTTTCCTGGGAAATGATGATGGTTGAATCTGTTGAATCGTTCATTCAGCCGTTGTGTTGGTTAATGAAGCTAACTTTCCCCGAAAGGCATTTTCCAATGCTTGCTCCAAATGTTCCAAGCCAACATCGGTCCACTCCAATGGTAATCCGACCTTGTCCGCTGCGGCCTTGGCCGCTGCACTGAAATCAGCGGAGCATGGAGTTCGGATGGCAAGCATTCGACGTAATTCCCCCTGAAAGATCTCACGAATTACCTTGGGATTCGGACCATAGAGTTCTCGGGTGATCCGATCCCAACGTAGCGCCCATTCTTCCAGCAAGAAAAAAGTGCCTTGCTCCAGTTCCTTATCGAAGCGATGCTTACCCAGCAAGATCTCAACACAATTTTGCCCGATAACCCGCGTCGCGTTCGCGGCACTAATCCAACGGTCGATAAGCGGATGGCAAGAACCGTAAAAGACCACGATATCGCGGTCGTGGCGTTTGGCAAGACTGCCGGTGAGGCCCTTTTCCAGACGTTGGAGATAATTATGTAGCGCGGAATCGAGGAAGGAGGTTTCCACCAGCCAGCCATTCTTTTTAATAAGATAAGCAATTTCCTTGGCGAAAATACCACAACCAAGCAGCAAGGGGGGCGGCGCCATTAATTTTGATCTCCGTCCCAGCGTCCATATTCGGACGCAGCCTCAATATAGGCGTGGATATTACGCTCGGGGATCGCGAGAGGCATTACCGAGGTACCAATAAAGAACCGTCCTCCCGGTTTTCCCGCCTCGATTAAGCGCTTCACCTCGCTCCGTACCTCTTGCTCAGTCCAACGACAGAGCTTGATATCGTTGATGATGCCGCAGGTCAGGGCGCGCCCCGCGACCATTCGTTTCGCGACGGCGATGTCCTCGTCCGGCCCAAGATAGACCGTGGTGGGAGGGGGAAGACGTTCCAGCACCAAATCAAGGGAGGGAGCAACCCGAGCTTGTGCACAAAAATAAACTACGCCATTGAGTCCGACCGGTATCAAATCACGCTCCATCCAGGGCAGGGTAACCTCGCGGATGAAACGGCGCGGCACGAAATCACCTGAGGTAAAAGGACTGGCATAACAAAGTAGATCCGCTCCCGCCCCCCGATAGGCTTGACATTGTTTATGAAAGAATGCCGAGCATTTGGCGAGTAGTAAATCCCGCGCATCAAATGGGCCGAGCAAGAGTAATTCCATCCATTTATCCATCCCCATCAACATCGCGGGCAGGGTCGTCGCCGAGGTGAGATAGGCGCAAATGGGTACCTTACCCCCGACTTCCCTCTTCAATACCCGCAGGCAATCCAGCGTGGTACGGAAAGCGGGATGCGTGGAAATATCGTCGGGAACCCGCAATGTCTGAATGTCTTCCAGCCGCTGGATCACAAAGTCGGCGACATTAGGCGGTCCATCATCGGCGAAGAGAATTTCCCGACAACCGAATAATTCCGCTTCCTTACCAACGTAGGAAAGGCACCAAACATTGTCATGGCCGTACTTTTCCCTCATGCGTAATTGTGCCTCGGCGACCAATTCCCCATCGCCATAATAAGTACGTAATGGTACCCCCATTTCCTGTGCCCCCTGATCCAGCAGGTTGCAAAAAATTGGCACACGATCCGTTTCCTTTCCATGCAGGGTCGCGGTGAGCCGTTCCACGGGAGTAATCATGCCTGACGCACCTCTTGAATTAGATGCGTAATCATTTTACCCGCGCTAATTCCATCGGGTGCCCAACCATCCGCTCCGACACGTTGCCATAATTCTGGATCACAGCGAAACGGGGCACCTCCGACGACCACCCGGATACATTTCTCCAGACCTCGCTCCTGGAGAATCCGGCGCACCCGACGACAACCTTCCTCGCCATCAGCGGTATGCATCATCATCGCCGAAATACCGATGACGTCCGCACCCTGAGCTACGGCTTGATCGACAAAGCGCACGGGATCGACATTCACGCCAAGATCAATGACCTCAATCATCAAAGAACGTAGGCAACCCGTGAGGATGCGTTTCCCGAGTGAGTGTAGATCCCCCTTGGCCGTACCGAGTACCACCCGGCCAATAATCTCGGGCGGATGTTCGAAACGCGGCAACATTTCCTCGGTTACCTGGAGCGCAATCTGGGCCGTCATGAAATGTTGGGCGAGATTCGCGTCAAAATCCTCGGTGATGGCCTTCATCATCGTTTCAATACCCGGAATAACTACTTTGAATACGATATCTTCCGGGGAAATCCCATGGTCAAGTGC
>CAUYUB010000224.1:0-3113 GCA_963575685.1 Gammaproteobacteria bacterium
CCGTTTGATAGTCCAGAGCGGTGTCTAGTTCAACGGCAGCTTGCGAACGCTCCGCGTTGATTTGTTGTAATTCACTTAGTTCCGCCTGGGCCAATTTCTGCTACCTTACGCGCAGTGAAAAGGGCGAGCACAAAACCCACCCATTGATGTTCTAGACTAATATAGGCAGAAGCGCGAGGATTGTTGACGTTCGACAGGAAGGAATCGTACATCGAATAGATCGTTTGGTGGAGGTATTGGACTTGAAGGGCAGATTTGCCTTCGACGGTGTCGTTGGCTCGGAGGAACCAGCGAATCTGTCTCACAAAGTAATCAACCGCAAAGGCTCGTGCGTCAGGTGCTGGAAAGTCCGGATCTTCCCCTAGGTCCTTCCAGAGTTGCTTCGCAAGCTTCTCTAGAGATGCGGCCTGGGTGGCGTTAACAAAAAGAGCGAGGAAAGCTTTTTCAAGTTCGAGCCTGCCGAACAGGGCGAGTTGCTTGACTGACGTGAATTGAGCTTTGCCTAAGAAGCGGGTATAGGCGATTAAGGTGGGGGTGGCCCGGACGATTCGTTCGAGTTGCTGAGCTTCCAGAGGGTCATGTTTGACGATGAAGGTTCTCGATTGGATCGCAGGCGGGGAAGATTCCGGATCAGTCGTGGTGAGAAAGACTGTTAGATACTCAGGCGGTTCCTCAAGGAGTTTGAGGACGGTATCCAGGGTAGCCTTAGAGAAGAGGTGAACGTTTCGGAGGATGAGGTAGCGGGCGTCCAGTTCCTTCGGGAGGGAGCCAATCCATTCGGACAAAGAGTCTCGCAGAACATCGACCTTGTCTGTACCGTTGAGAGTCAGAATGTCTTGGGTCTGGGTCCGTTCGTCTTTTGTCCAGATTTTGGTGCAGGTAAAGCAGGCACACTTCGTCGCATCTTGACCAGACTCAAAGGGTCGGTATTTGGGTTCCGCTCGACAATTCCGTTCAGCCATGAAGGCTCGGATGGCAGTAGTCTTGCCGGTGCCCGGTTGACCCACGAGTAAGACAGGCATAGAACCTGCGGCCTGGGTCAAGCGCTGACGAAGGACTGCTGACGTGAAAGGCGAGGTGTGGAAGTACGTCACTTACTTGGGGAGCGGGAGCTTGAATGGAATGTAGGGAAGAGAGAAGTTTGCAGCGTTGAAATCCCCACCCAGGGAGGACCCATATTTAGCAGCGATATCGTTGCAGTTCGCATCGGATTGGGAGCTTGCGGGTTTATAGACCGAGAAGCGCCAGCGCAAGAGCGAAGCCTGGAAGTAGAAGATGCAGATGACGTCGTGCTTCTGAGGATCGAAGAGGGGGTCGAGAATTGGCGATCCGGTAAGGCCTCGGTTAATGGCCAGGGCACGGATGCCGCCGTCTAGTTGCGTGACGAAAGCCGCTTGCTTCGCGTAGTCTTGATATTCCCGTTCGACGAACTGTTGAATCAAGGCGCCCCGTTCGACAATTTCCTGGACGTGGGTTGTATCGTGAGCGAAGAGCTTGGTCCAGAGAGCGGTGTTGCCTGGATCAGTGTTTTCTAGGCGTAGGCCGTAGTGGAATAGGAGAGTGCGCGGGTCCGAATGATCCCACCGGTTGTAAGCGCCAATGAGTTTGATGGCGAGAGGTACTGGCGCATCGGCGTGCAGATACTCCCAAAGGAGTTCTATGGATGAACGGCCGAACTCTTGCTTGCCGTTCAGTTCAACGCCCAGAGCCTTAAGGCCCATGATGGAGGTAAAGTGTTGGTCGACCCAATGGAAGTCACAGTAGTCTGCCAGACGGACCATTTCGGTGTATGGCTGAAGCGCCATATCGACCATGTAGATTACTTCGCCGGGCTCGATACTGTCCCAGGGGAGTTCAGGAGAATCCAAGCCGACCAGTTCACAGTGAGGATGGAGAACTTTGACGAGGGCCGCAGCCCCTTTACCGTTGTGGTCGACGTCTTGGTAAAAACACTTCATACAGACACCTTTCGAGGTGTCATATAGCGGATACCAGAAGGGCGGCGGGAGAGTTTCCCGCCGCCCCTTGGTTGGACCGTCCCGAAGGGGCGGCGGGTCGCTTAGCCCTCGGTCCCGGTCGCCGGCGCCGCCTGGGTGCGCTGCTTCACCGTGGTCGAGGCCGGCACCGGGATGCCCAGGTCACCCATCTTGGCGGCTTGGCCCGAGGTGATTTCGGCCGGGATGGTGATGAAGTCGGCGCCGTCGGCGATGGCTTGCTTGAACTGCGCGGCCTTGTCCGGCGAGGCTTCACGATCGCGGTGGACGCTCGAGAGCTGACCGGCGAAGGAGCCGCGTTCGAAGTTCTTGCTGAGCGCCGGGTACTTCGGCGCCGGAGCGGCCGTGGTGTCGGTCGAGCCCGAAGCGGTCGAAGCGGCGTCGGCGCCGTCAGCGGCGATGGCACAGATAGCGGCGGCGGCCATGGCCATGGAGATAGTGCGGAGGTTGCGCATAGTAGAGTGGTCCTTGCTTTCGTTTGCGGCGAGAAGTTGTTCTCACCTGACAATGATATATTCGAAGACGAGGACTAGTAGTTGCGAGCGCGACGCTTTATTTTTACGTATTAGCGACGAGGGGTATAGCGTTAGCGAATCGTGCCCTGAGTGATTTCAGGGTGCGCAGTGGCGTCGTTGCGGTTGATGAAGGTCCACGAACCGTTGACGATGTTGAAGGCTTCATCGAACAGTCGGACGACTTTGCCAATGTCAAAATGACGGCAGGAGTAAATGTCGAACTTAGCGAAGGGGGTGGGGCAGTTGTCCCAGAAGTGGAAACACGAGTGAGACGTCGTCAACCAGACTTGACCGGTGAGGCCTCGGTTTTCAGGGTCGTCACAATAGACTGCCCAGGGACCGCCCAGCTTTTCCATGCCAACTTCGGTGACGAGGTTGTCGAGCCAAGCCTTCGCTTCCTCTGCGGATTTGGGCGGGTTCGCTACCGTAGCATCAATCAGCAGGTGAAGGTGTTCTTTCAAGGCCCAGGTCCTTCGCTAGGGATAGGCGGATAGAAATGGATTAGGTTGCGGCCATCAGCTTAGATGACTTTGATTCGCGCACCGCCCGCAAGGTAAATGGTGTAGGAATCGGGGCGGCAGTTTTGAACAATGTGGCTGAGTAG
>CAUYUB010000225.1:0-3112 GCA_963575685.1 Gammaproteobacteria bacterium
GCCCACAATACGGTAGCGGTGAAGATCGTCCAAGCTACTGGAGGCAATGTGCCGGTCTGGGCGGCGAACGCCATCGGTACCGCCCAACCGAACGCTACCCCCAAATAAAATTGGGGTAGATGGGTATAACGTTTCGTAAAGGGATAGCTTGCGGCGAGTAGTCCCCCGACTACGGAAAGTTCAATGGTGAGCGGATTCATGAGCAGCACCAAAGCGAAAGAAATCAGCGCCAACACCGTGAATACGCCCACCGCCTCGGTAGGACTCACCCGACCCGCCGCCACCGGACGTTCCTGGGTACGACGGACGAAAGGGTCGAAATTGCGGTCGGCATAGTCATTGATGGCACAACCCGCGGCGCGCATCAACGCGGTACCCGCGACAAACACCACCACCACCAATGGGGTGGGCCGGCCTTGTCCGGCGATCCACAAGGCCCACAACGTCGGCCACAACAGCAGAAAAATACCGATAGGACGATGAAAACGGGTGAGTAGCCAATATTGATGGAGGCGTTCTTGTACTAAACGTGCCATACCAGAAGAAAGAGAAGTATCAGGCATGTCCGAGGACCTAATTTTATCCGGCAGGACTGCCCGGAGCGGGTAGGAAGACTTCCGCCACCAACAACGGCCGTTCCCCCAGCCAAAATAGTGAACGTCTACCCCAGAGAACGGTAGGCATTGCTGCTGCAGAAAGGGCGGCCCGCTGGTAAAGTCGATGGTGGGGTTGAAGACAGGCGACCTCCACCCCTCCGCGTATTACTGCAGGATTAGCGAATAAGACGGCCCCCAGGGGACGGCTTCCTAGGCGAAGCAGACAACGTGCCGGACCGGCTAGGGTGGCAGCGGGGATTACCGTACGGGCATAGACCCAGGGCTGGTCGTCGCATAACAGTTGGACCTCGCGTAACCAAACCCGGCCGTGGCGGTCTATACCCAGTGCCGATATTTCTCCAGCGTCAGCCCGACCCCACACCTGACGCAACACCCGTACCTGCATTCGCCCTGGGCAGGCGCGCACCACCCGCCGTGTGAGCGAGCCTGTATCCACCAGCCATGGTGCGACTTGCCCTGGGGCGCGGGGTCGAAGGTGAGAGAGTGTGCGCAGCCAGCGGGGAGTACCGGAAATATTGCGATGCAAAGGGATCACGAGGTGAGTAAGGGCAGCGGGACAACGTCCGAAGTAGGAAAATGGTACAGGATTCCATTGCTGTTGCCAGCAACTTAGTGTCGATGAGATTCCTTTCAGTAAAAATCAATGACTTTCCCACCCTGCCCTGAGACAATTCCTGCAACCACTGTCGTCCCACTATTCTTGATAACCTCCTACCCGATGGGCTCGACGTAGGAAACAGGTGAAACCGTGGCGTACCCTAGAAAGCTACGCATCTGCCATATCATCGGTTTCTCCCGAGTTGAGCGACTCGATTATGAATCTAGCGGACCGCGTCCATACCTTCGGCCAAGCACTCCTGCGCCGCTACGGTGAACGGGTACACAAAGTCGCCATCAACGCTGGCCTCACCTGTCCCAACCGCGATGGTAGCAAGGGACGGGGAGGTTGTGTCTTCTGCAACAATGCCTCCTTCAGCCCCAACGCCCGTCGTCCACCTAGTGTGGCGGAGCAAATCGCCACAGGCCGCGCCGTCATCCGTCGACGCACCGGGGCACGGTGCTATTTGGCCTATTTTCAGGCTTACACCAATACCTATGCCGAACTGGAAACTCTCCGCGCCCTCTACGATGAGGCCCTGGCCGAACCGGATGTAGTGGGCCTATCCGTAGGGACCCGTCCGGATTGTGTCAGCCCTGAGGTGATCGAGTTACTGGCGCAGTATCAGGCGCAGGGTAATGAGGTATGGCTGGAATTGGGATTACAATCGGCCTTTGACGCCACCCTGGCACGGGTCAACCGCGGCCATGGCTTCGCCGAGTATCGTACCGCTTTGTTGGCGGCACGTGCAGCGGGGTTGTCGGTCTGCACCCATCTCATCCTGGGGTTACCCGGAGAGACCCCTTGGCACTACCACATGACCCTGAAACGAGTACTCGAACTCGGGGTGGATGGCCTCAAGCTTCACCCACTGCACGTGGTACGCGGTACGCTGCTCGCTCATGAGTGGCAGCAGGGCGGGTATCTGCCACTGACTTTGTTCGAATATTTGGCGGCAGTGGCTGATGTGGTGGAATTGACCCCACCCGAGGTTATCTTCCACCGTCTTACCGGGACCGCCGAACCTGAGCTACTGCTCGCGCCGGTTTGGTGTTCCAAGAAATGGGCGGTACTCAACGGCATTACTGCTGAACTCGTGCGGCGGGGTACCCGTCAGGGCGACCGTTACGGTGCCCCACTTGATCTCCCTCTTTCATAACCTAGCGGAATTACTCCCATGGAACTTGTCTGCCCTGCCGGCAATCTGCCCTCGCTCAAGGCCGCCGTCGACAACGGCGCCGATGCCGTCTACATGGGTTTTCGTGATGATACCAACGCCCGCCATTTCGCCGGATTGAATTTCGATGCCCGTACCGCCGCTGAGGGGGTGCGCTATGCCCATTCCCACGGTCGACGGCTGTTCGTGGCCATCAATACCTATCCCCAACCCGCCGGTTGGCGGCGTTGGACCGACGCCGTGGACCGGGCGGCAGATCTCAAGGTCGATGCCCTCATTCTGGCCGATCCTGGCCTGTTGGACTATGCCGCCGAACGCCATCCAACCCTGTCCCGCCATTTGTCGGTGCAGGCGTCCTCTACGAACTACGAATCCATTCGCTTCTATCATCGCAACTTCGGGATCAAACGGGTGGTGCTGCCGCGTGTTCTGTCGTTGGCTCAGGTCGCCCACGTGATCGAGAACTCACCCGTACCGGTGGAAGTATTCGGGTTCGGCAGTCTGTGCGTGATGGTGGAGGGGCGTTGTATCCTTTCTTCTTATGCCACCGGCCAGTCTCCTAATACCTTCGGTGCTTGCTCACCAGGGAGCCACGTCCGTTGGGAGGAAACGCCGGAAGGACGGACCACACGTCTGGGGGGGGTACTGATCGACCGTTATCGTCCTGGAGAGAATGCCGGCTATCCCACGCTGTGCAAGGGCCGTTTCAAGGTTGGTGAC
>CAUYUB010000226.1:0-3108 GCA_963575685.1 Gammaproteobacteria bacterium
TGAGTGGTATCGTGCTGGTCGTACTTGGCTAGACACGGTTATAATTCCTATCCCTCTGAGAACCTGAACATGTTGCCTATATAGTCCAAAATTCTCATCCGACGATACGATGGGGATATTCTCACTAAACGCCGTAGCCAAGAGCAACCTGTCGAAGGGGTCGCGATGCTCAAGAAATAGCGGAATCTTGTTGTAAGCTTCGATATGTTGTGTTTGCAGAAGGAACACCACAAAGCCATCTTGTTCAATCAGATTGACAAGTGTGCTTATGGAAACATCAAGTTCTGGAAGCTTTCCTATCTTTTGCTTGATGGCGATTTCAACCAAGCTGATTTGGCTGACATAAACGGTATTTTCAAGGTGGGTCAGTAAATCGTAGACATTGGCATGTAGCTTTGGGTTGTAAAGCTGATACCAAATCAGTATTTGCGTGTCTATCAGGATTTTCATTCCATGTATTCCTTTAAATCCTCCAACGGGTCGTTGAAGTCGTCGGGGAGTTTATAGGCCTTTCCTTGTGATGCCCCCAGCTTTAACAGGCTTCCGGGCTGGCGTGACGGGGCGGGTTTTGGTTTCTCTTCCATAAACATGACGACCACGGACATCCTGTGCGTGGTCGGCGGAGGTTCTTCAAAAATCACCTGCCCATTTTCAAATATGCCTTTGATTGCGGCGTACATGGATAGACTTCCCGTGGTAGATGGATATTGGTGTGGACGTTGCCGTCGCCGGTGTGCATATGCAGCGCCATGAATAGCCGTCCCGAGCGGACCTCTCTGTGGAGAGTATCGAGCTGCCGACGTACCCCTTCAACCCCCTCACCGCCGAAGATCTCTCCCAGGGGGCGCGCTTGACCTCGGCCCGGTAGGAGATCTGTACCACCCGCGCCGTTGGAGCAGGGCAAACAGGGTATCATCGGGCGTAGCGCTGGCTGCGAGGCGTTTTCCAGCAGGTACGGGTATCTTCTTATTTGTTAGGTTTTTACCAAACCAGCTGGACCCATTTCTGATTTCTGGCGAACGACGATCATGCAGAGTGGAGTGGGTCTGTTCGACGGCGCGGCGGGCAACGGGAGGGCCTCTTCCACCCGTCCCAATTCGCGTAGAACATTGGCCAGGTTGTAGAGGGCGAGCGTAAAGGTCGGGTGTAGGGCCAGGGCGTGCCGGTAGCAGGACAGCGCCTCTTCCAGCCGATCCTGGAGGTGGCGCAGGTATTGGAACGTTGGACTCGACTTTTTTCCGGTCCCTTGCTCGACGCTATCTTTCCGATGCGCGATCGATGATGACCGTGACGGAACGTGAGCGGGTAGAGGAAATCGTGGAGGAATATCGCGAACGGTTGACCAATTTTTCTTGGTTCATGCGCGTGTTGAACGAAAACATCGCGCGCGAGGCCAACCGGGAAGATGGAGTGAAAGGGCGTTTTTGGGAAGGACAATTCAAGAGTAAAGCGCTGTTGGGCGAAACCGCGTTGTTATTCCCGCCCAGTCGGCTTGTTACGCGACGGCGCCTCTACTGGATAAAAACTGGCGAAGGTATTGACTGTTAGGGAGAATCGCCAGGTCTCATACAAATTCCTGTACGACTTGTCGAATAATGCGTGCTAATAGGTCTGACCGGATATGCAAGGTGCTACGGACTGGAATTTCTGTCAACAACTTCAATCCCTCTTGTACACTATACAAGTGAAGACGAATTGCGCGAATTAGTAATCCGATCGTACCGTGCGCAGATACCTTGAGATTTTCAGCAGCTAAGCGTGCCGCTGAGTCGTCAGTCAAGAGAAGACAATTGGGATTCTCGATACAAAGTGCCAGCGCCTCCTGTTCACCTAGATGTAGCCCAAACAATGGAGAAAGGGCGATCACTTCAGAGGGTAGGGTGGTAACCGTGCGTGGCATGAGACGGATTGCGGAACATTGCAAGGCGTGCGGTCGGTGGTGTGCTACCTCACGCCATACCGCATCTGGAACTAAGATCTCTTGATAATTCAGGATATCCAGGCGATCCAATTCATCCAAATGGATTAACGGTCCGGCATCCGAGATAACAATCCGCTTTTCCGCCTCAGTCTTGTTCATGGAGTCCCCATTCAACATCTTCCATGATAAAGCGCTCGGTTATGGCTTCCTGATGAGATTCGAGATAGCGACGCAACGCTTCCGAGATTAACTGCTGCATGTCGTTGGCCCAACCGTGCTGAACGAAGAATTGGGCTTTCTGCCATAAAATATCAGGCACTTCGGCTTGGATAGTGATAGACATTGGTTCGTTACCGAATATGAGTGAACGATTAGGAAATCCGTAAGTTACAGCAACACCCGCTCAATTCCCCCTCGCGTTTCACTTCTCAATGGAGGGCGTCGAGTTGGCGGCGCACCCCCTCGAAGCGCTCGCTGCCGAAGATTTTCCCGAGCGGACGCTTGACCTCCGTCTTGTAGGAAACGCGCGTCACCCGGCGCTGAAGCAGGGTGGCACGTTGATAGTGCGGCAGCTCCTCTTCAAGTGCCAGGGTGAGGGCGTGGTTCAGTGCTTCCTCGGCCTCGGTCAAGCGGTCCATCTCCTGGAGGGTACGCCCCAGGTTGTTGTGGGCCTCGTGGGAATTCGGGGCCAAAATCAGGGCGCGACGATAACTATCCTCGGCCTCTTGCAGCCGGCCAGCGGCCCAGGCCCGATTGCCGGCTTCGATCAGTGAGACGGCCGCCTGATGCGGATCTCGGATTCTGGTCTTTTGTTGAGAAAGGAGAGGGACGGATGAGGATTTCGATTGGAAACCGATCAGACTCGCGGCCACCCGATCCAATACCTCGCCCCACTCTCCGCGTACTCCCTGACGGAATACCCACATCTGCGGATGCCAGGGGAAGGCAGCGGTCCCCAATGAGGTCCAGGGTCGGCCGTGAGATTCCAGACGCCACACGGGTATCCCCAGCGCGGCGGCAATCTCGCCGGCGGCATTGCCGGCAGCGATGACCAGATCCAGGGCGGAGGTCAGGGCTGCGGCCCCTTCCAGGTCGCGGAAGAGGTCCAATTCCGGGAAGACGCGGACCTCGACCCCAAAGAGATTGCGGACCGCCATCAACTCTTCGGTGCAGTCGTCATACTGGAG
>CAUYUB010000227.1:0-3106 GCA_963575685.1 Gammaproteobacteria bacterium
TGTCACCAGCAGTCCGGCCGGGATTGACTGTGGCACGAGTTGCAGCGGGGTCTATCCCTACGGCACAGTCATCACGCTGACCGCGACGCCGGCCACAGGCTCCACATTTACCGGCTGGAGCGGGGGCGGATGCTCGGGGACGGGAATTTCCTGCGCGGTGACGATCAACGGCGACCAAACGGTCACGGCGAGCTTCTCCTTCCCCATCCTAACCGTCGCGGCGGCGGGCACGGGCAGCGGGACTATCACCAGTTCACCAGCGGGAATCAACTGCGGCGTGAATTGTTCGACGAGTTACACGCCGGGCATGGCGGTTACGCTGACCGCCACGCCGTCCTCGGGATCGGTGTTCACGGCCTGGAGCGGTGGCGGTTGTACCGGAACCGCTGGTTGTACCGTAACGATGGACGCGGCCAAGACCGTAACCGCCAGCTTCGCGGCTCCCCCTACCGTCGCACCGGTAATTACCAGCGCCGTCGCGGGCAACGCTCAGGTCACGCTGAATTGGACCGCGGTCCCCGACGCCACCAGCTACAACGTTTATCGAGGAACCACCGCCGGCGGGGAATCTACGACGCCGCTCACGACCACCGACACCAGCATCGCCATCACTGGCCTAACCAATGGCACGACCTACTTCTTCAAGATCGCCGCAGTCAACGCGGCGGGGAACGGCACGCTCTCGAACGAGGCCAGCGCCACGCCGAGCGCAACCGCTCTGGCCCAGGCCGTCATTTATCAGAATGATTTCAGTGTCGCGGCGGGTTCCGAGTGGTCTGATCCAACGAGAGCCACGTCCAATGGCGAGTGGTTCCTTGGCACGAGTGCCTGTGGTTTTGGTCCCGGCTCCGATACCTTGAGTCTCAATAATCTTCCTTCTCATACTGAAGTGAGGGTGGATTTTGATTTGTACATCATTGGGTCGATGGACGGAGTTGGCTATGACAATTGGCAATTGACTGCTGATGGTAACAATTTGCTATTGACCAGCTTTGCTAATTATTCTGCTGGGCAGATTCAGGATTATCCTAATCAATTACCGCCTTACGGAACTGGCGGACGCTTTCCATGGCGTACCGGTGCGTTTGAAATTGGACATGTAACCGGTAGCGATAGTGGTTGGGGTGACAGCACTTACCGATTGTCATATACGTTCTCGCACGTTGCATCGACACTCGGATTGCAATTCACGGGAATGCAAAATGAGAGTGCATGCAATGAAGGCTGGGGTTTAGATAATGTCCGTGTGACCGTTTTTAATCCTACCGCACCGCCCACCGCACCGACGCTCAATGCCGTGTTTAGTCCTACGCTGGTCACGCTGAAATGGAATACCGTTGACGCTGCTCTCAGTTACAACATTTACCAAGGCAATACGTCAGACGGTGAATTGTCAACGCCGATCAAAACTGGCGTTACTAGTACCAGCGCAATTATCACCGGGCTGCGCAGAGGCACAGATTATTTTTTCAAAATTGCAGCGGTACTCCCATGACCGATGAAGAATTAAAAAATTTAGTAGCGAGTTTGGCAATTTCTCATTTTTTTAATCTTAAAATCAAGGTAATCAAAATTTATATCATTCCAACAAAAAGGTAATACATGAAATTTCCGTATGGTTTAAGCAGTTTCGCTACATTAATCCAAGACGGTTACTTTTACCAAGATCGTACTGATCGGATTCCGTTGTTAGAAGAGGCTGGTCGGCAATTAATTTTTCTCCGCCCGCGCCGGTTCGGAAAGAGCCTGCTGCTGTCGATGCTGGAAAGTTATTACGATGTGAATCAAGCCGGACAATTCGAGACGCTTTTCGGTTCTCTCGCCGTTGGTAAAAATCCCACGCCATTGCACAATCAATATTTCGTAATGAAGTTGGATTTTTCGTTGGTGAAGGCTCAGGGTGATATCAAGGATATCGAGGCAGCGCTGCATCAGTATCTTAATGACTGCATGATCCAATTCGTTGATAATTATGCCAGCTATCTGACACGACCGATTACCATTCGCCCTGGAAATGCTATTTCCTCGTTATCATCAATCCTCACCGCCATGATGGCAACTTCCCATAAAATTTATCTGCTCATTGATGAATACGATAACTTCGCCAATGAAGTGCTGATGACTGGACGGAAACAGGAATATTACGAAGCCCTCCTCTACGGCGAGGGATTATTAAAAACGGTATTCAAGGCCGTGAAAGCAGCAGCGGGTAGCGGGATATTGGATCGAGTATTCATTACCGGAGTTTCGCCCATTGTTCTCGGTGACATGACCAGTGGCTATAACGTTGGCGAGAGCATTTACCTCACCGATGCATTTAATGATCTTTGTGGTTTCACCGAGAAAGAAATCGCAGCGGTGCTGACGCGCATGGCCACGGATGGCGGCACCTGGTCAGTAACGAACGCGCTGGAAACGATGCGGACGTTTTATAACGGTTACTGCTTTAGCGTCAATGCACACGCACGTATCTATAATCCGACGCTTAGTTTGTATTTTCTCAAGCATTTACAAAATAATAGTAAATATCCTGATCCGTTACTAGACGAAAATATGACGATGGACCGCAATCAATTAGTTTACATCTCACGTCTGCCTCATGGTGAAGATCTGCTAATTCAAGCGCTCAATGGCGATAAAGGGGTGATGATCCCACAATTGGCACGACGCTTTGGGGTACATGACGTGTTGACCGCCGTTAAGGATCAACCCTTCATGGTCTCGCTATTGTATTACTTTGGCATATTGACCATGGCAGGTGTAACCGGATTTAACGAAAATATTCTAAAAATTCCCAATCTAGTCGTCCGGTCGCTGTATGTGGATCGATTAAAGGAACTCTGGCTGCCGGAATATGACGATCTCACTCATATCTGGCAGTTCAGCAAACATTTGTTTCAAACTGGCGATATTTCTCCCTTGGCCGATTTTATCGAGCAACGTTATTTTCCAATACTCTCCAATCGTGATTACCGCTGGACCAACGAATTGTCGGTCAAGATCGCGTTTCTGACCCTGCTGTTTGATGACCGGCTGTATATGATGGTGTCGGAAAATGAAGTCGATCATGGTTATATCGATTTAAGCCTGATCGTGCGTCCAGATA
>CAUYUB010000228.1:0-3087 GCA_963575685.1 Gammaproteobacteria bacterium
TACGGGCACGCTCGGTAATGTGCCACAACGATTGCTCGTTTACCACCTCGAAGGAGAGTTCCTCCAGATAGCGGACGCCGGTGCGCGGGTCTTCCCCTTCCCGGCGGATCGAGGTATCCGCCGCGAAATTCTGGGTGGTTCCGTAGGTTCCCCGATATGTGTTTTTGGTCCTGCCCATGCGGCGGATTCCAACGTGCAGCCATCCATTTTTAACAACGATGACGCGCTCCGCAATTAGCAGATCGGTTGCGGGCCTTGGGCATCAATTTGCTCTCCGCAATAGCCATAAGCGTAACGAATCCAGATACAGATAGACTACCGGGGTCGTATACAGCGTCAATAGTTGGCTCACCAACAACCCACCAACAATACTGATCCCGAGCGGCCGACGTAATTCACCACCCTCACCCATCCCCATCGCGAGCGGCAACGCCCCCAATAATGCCGCAAAAGTCGTCATCAGGATCGGACGCAAACGCAATAGACAGGCTTGGCGGATCGCCTCCAAGGGAGAAAGGCCATCGCGGCGTTCAGTTTCCAACGCAAAATCGATCATCATGATCGCATTTTTCTTCACTACCCCAATGAGCAAAATGATCCCGATCAGAGAAATAATGCTGAAGTCGGTATCCGTGGCCAGCATGGCCAGCAAGGCGCCGACGCCCGCTGAGGGCAAAGTGGAAAGGATGGTGAGGGGATGGATATAACTCTCGTAAAGTACGCCGAGTGTGATGTAGACCGCAACCAAGGCGGCCAGAATTAGCCAGGGTTGGCTGGCGAGCGAATCTTGAAAAGCGCGGGTCGTGCCTTGAAAACCACCTTGTACTGAAGTCGGTACGCCAATTTTCACCATGGCAGCGTCAATGGCACGAGTGGCGTCGCCGCGCCACGCTGGTTGGCAAATTAAATGAGAGGGTCGAAGCGGCGAATTGTCCTTGATGATTCACCGCAAGTGGCGCGGCGTGGTGGTGAATTGGGTAAAAGCAGCGAGGGGCACTACTGCACCTGGTCGCTGACGATATGCGTAGCGTGCAGCGACTCGGGGCTTTGCGCGTAAGCGGGTGCCCATTCCATCACACCCGGTATTGATTGAGTGGATGATAAATGGTCGAAATTTGTCGTTGCCCAAAGGCATCGTTGAGAGTCGCGTCTACCTGGCGCATATTCAAACCGAATCGAGCAAGAGTGTCGCGGTTAATGGCGAGCGTGGTTTGAATGCCGCGTTCCTGTTGAACGGAGTTGACATCGGCAAGCTACGGCAACACCTCCAGGGCCGCCCGGATCCGCGGCTCCCAGGTATGTAGCTCCTCCAAGTCGGCGGAGAGCAGCGAATACTGATATTGCGCGCCACCAGGACGTCCGCCCATTCGGATATCCTGAACCGGTTGCAGGAACAGGCTCGCCCCCGCCACCCGTCCGAGTTGTGGCCGCAGGCGCGCGATGATCGAGTCAGCGGCAACGCGGCGCTCGACGAGCGGTTTCAGGAAATGAACATGAAGCCACCATTGCGTTGTCCGCTGCCCGTGAAGCCGACGATGTGGCCACAGCGGGGTCAGCGCGGATGATGTCCATGAAGCCGGCGAGCTTTCACGCATTGCCTGAAGGATATCCCCTGATCGGCCTGAATCGTGCCTACTACTCGCCCAGTATCTTGTTGAGGAAAAAATCCTTTTGGAACAATTGTATAGATAAAAATTAAAAGCGATGGTGGCAAACAGCACGAATAGGGTGATCAAACGGTAGCGCAATACGAAATCCAGAGAACGGACATAGCCGCGTTGTAGCAGGATGAAAAGGCGCGATCCGTGCGTCCGCCGGACGCAGCAGCTGTGCGCACATCATCGGGGTAGTGGTGAGGGAAACCACCAGCGAGACCAGGACCGCCGCTGCCAGCGTCACCCCGAACTCCCGAAACAGCCGCCCGACGATCCCGCCCATGAGCAGGATAGGGATAAACACCGCCACCAGCGACAGGCTCATCGATACCACCGTGAACCCCACTTCACGGACCCCGCGCAGGGCCGCTTCGATGGGTGGCATCCCCACTTCCAGATGGCGCGAGACGTTCTCCAGCACCACGATGGCGTCATCCACCACGAACCCGGTAGCCACCGCCAATGCCATCAATGAGAGGTTGTCGAGGCTATAGTGACAGAGGTACATGACAAAACAGGTGCCAAGCAGCGACAACGGGACCGCCACACTCGGGATGAGGGTCGAGCGCACATCGCCGAGGAAGAGGAATACCACCAGCACTACCAGCACTACGGACAGGGCAAGGGTCAACTCCACCTCGTGGAGCGACGCCCGGATGGTGGGGGTGCGGTCCATGACGATATCGAGGCGAATGGCTGCTGGCAGGAGCGTCGTTAGCTGGGGTAACAAGGCGCGCAGCCGATCCACGGTCTCGATGATGTTGGCGCCGGGTTGGCGATAGAGCAGCAGCACCACTGCCGGCCATTGGCAAGGCCGGCGTTGCGCAGGTCCTGCTCACCGTCCACGACCTCGGCGACGTCGGAAGACGCACCGCCGCCCCCTGACGATAGGAATGATGAGGGGCAATAATCGGGGCGGTTTTGGCTGATCGTTGGCAGCGATCTGCCAGTGGTGGTGGCATCTTCCACTGCCCCCTTGGACGGTTGGGATTGGCGGTGACATCGCCGTGCGCACGTCTTCCAGACCGATGCCGTAGTGGTTCAGGGCATGGGGGTTAAGCTCCACCCGCACCGCCGGCCGAGCTCCGCCGACATTGACCTGACCGACCCCCTCCACCTGGGCAGCTGTTGGGCCAGGATCGTGGAGGCGGCATCGTACATCTCCCCCCGCGACTTCAGGTCGGAGGTGAGGGAGAGGATCATGATCGGGGCATCCGCCGGGTTGACCTTGCGATAGAACGGATTGCTGGGCAGACCGGTGGGGAGCAGGGTACGCGCGGCGTTGATGGCGGCCTGGACATCGCGAGCGGCGCCATCGATGTTGCGGTCAAGGTCGAACTGGAGGGTGACGCGGGTCGAGCCTTCGGCGCTCTGAGAGGTCATCTCGGTGACCCCCGCGATGCGTCCCAATGAGCGTTCCAGCGGGGTTGCC
>CAUYUB010000229.1:0-3073 GCA_963575685.1 Gammaproteobacteria bacterium
GGGATATTCAAACACAAGGTCCGTAACGGTGATGGCGGCAGAGGACATCATGGGCTTTATCCTGTTCTGTGATGGGTAATTATTAGGTCAACGTGTGCTATAACCCAGATCGCCCGTATCCTGCGGGCAACCGCATCCCGGAGGACCGACAGTGGAAGGTATCAGCGACATTAAGATCTTGGGTGTAGATGAAAAAAGGCCACCGCGGATCAGGAAGGAGCCCTACATCGATATCGTATTCCGGCTCTCCCACAAGGCCCCGCCAGACTGGTGCGATGACTTTAACGAACTCCTGAACAAACGCAAGATAACGGCAAAAATCAATAAGGTCGAGGGACTCTATATCGAAACCTGGGTCAGGGCTATGGAAGATATCCCGAGACACCTTGCACAGCTCCAACAAGGGGTTGATGAGTGTAGCCGTAACTACATCGCCAATATCCGGCAACAGCAACAGAACGCTGCCAGCGATATCGATACCTTACGCGAGGTTGGCGGTGAGCAGGGACGGCTGAACAAGATTATCGCTGGGTTCAAGTTCGACCAAAAAGGTCCTTCGGCCTAGGCTCAAAATATACTCCGCGAGAGGATTTGGTGAATGAACATATTAGTGGTTGAAGATAATGAGATGAACGCGCGGCAGCTGATGCGGATTTTATCCTCGGCGGGTTACGAGTTCGCCCATGCTTACGATGGGTTACAAGCGAAAGAAAAGCTGGCGCAATCCCGCTATGACGCGGTGATTACCGATTGGTTGATGCCGAATATGGATGGAGCCGCGCTGATACGACATATTCGGGCCAATATTAGGCCGGTTCCGCTTACCATTATGGTGACCATTTTGGGCTCACCCCAGGCCAAGCAACATGCCCTACAATGCATTGGGGTGGATGAATTTATTGCCAAGCCCTACGACCCGCAAGCCATCTTAAAAACGCTCAAGACCTGCTTCTTGCGATTACATCAACCGCAACCCGAGCTACCCACGGCAAGAATCGGTACGGTGCCACCGCTCCTCGCACATCCCCCGCATCCGGTGGTTTGTGTTACTGCGGATAGTGGGGGTCCTCTGCTGATTCTTCGGTTTGCTGAGGAAATCCGACCGAGTCTCCGTAACGCATCCCTACTGATTGTACAACATGGCCCTACCTGGATGCTGGAAACTTTTGTCGAAATGCTCCGCAACGAGTCCAATCAGGAGGCCAGTCTTGCCGAGGAGGGAATGGAAATCAAACCCGGCCATGTCTACGTGGCGCCCGGTGGCCGTCATATGGAGGTGCGCAATGAATATCGTACGCTGAAAATCGTGCTGTCGGATACCCCGTCCGAAAATTACGCCCGTCCTTCCGCCGATCCGCTGTTGCGCAGTGTCGCCAAAGTCTTTGGAAAATATTCGGTAGCCGTGGTCCTTACCGGATTGGGACGAGATGGTTCCCTGGGTTCTGCGGAAATTCACCAGGTGGGCGGTACCGTTCTCGCCCAATCCCCTGAAACCTGCACCTCGCCGTCCATGCCGGAAACGGTCATTAAGCTGGGCATTGTTAAAGAAATTTTTCCTCCAGAAGCGATGGTGGCCGGTGTTTCCAGATACCTCCGGCAGTTGGAGAAGGAATTGAGGCAAACAACCTCTTCCTGAAGTTTTGGTTAATCTAGGGAATGTTCCTTTAAATAGTTCCGCATTTCTTGCTGCGCCAAATCAAACAGTTTTTGCAAGGAGTCCAGCAATACCGGAATCTTTTCCAACTGATTAGCCAGCGCCGCCTCTTCTATTTCACCCGCAAGCTGTGCAACCGGTTCGGCGGATATATTCAAAGACATTCCTTTCAACTCGTGCGCCGAAAGTCGAACCGTTTGCGCTTCGGCCGAATTGTTTTTGATGGCTTCGATCAGTTCCGGACTTCTGGTCAGGTAAAGCTCCAGCATTTCCTTCATAAACTCAGGATCATCATACATTTTTGAGAATACCAACGCAAAGTCAATCATGGTCGCGCCTCTTCGCCATACCTAAGTAGCAATCGTACCATACCTTAATAATCAATAATTAGCTTATTACAACGTGCGCATCTTTTTTAGCGAGCGGGCTGCTTATAATTTCACTCCGTTCCATTCAGTGCATATTATGATGAGCACTATGATCCATTTCCTCATGCGCTTGCGACAGGTCATGGTGATGCTGGGCATGGTCAGCGTGTGGTATCACGATGAGATAAAGGCCAAATCCTATCGCCAGAATCCCTGCCGCCCGCCGCACCCATAAATGTCGGGTGAATTTCGCCAACCAATAGGCCGCACTTCCCGTTGCAAGCAAGGTTGGAAGGGTACCCAGACCAAAGGCAAACATCAATAAGGCAGCACGAGTAGGTCCGCCTTGATCGAGGGAAGCGGACAGCGCCAATGCCAATGCCGTATAGACCAATCCGCAAGGTAACCAACCCCAGATTGCCCCGACTCCCAACATTTTCCAGTGCTTATCAACTGGAAAAAATCTTCTGCCCAATGGTTCAATCCGACGCCACAACTTCGCGCCCAATCGCTCTAACCAATCTAGCGTTGACCACCAAGAACCTAGGTATATCCCCAAGGCGATCATAAATCCACCGGAAATATAGATGCTCAGCTTATGTGGTTCCGGCAACACGGCAGTGAAACTGCTTCCTAACCCACCCACCAGAAGACCGGCAAATGTGTAGCTGGCAATACGTCCAAGGTTGTAGGTTAATAGATAGGGAAATAGGCGCAACGGTGACTGGCGAATTTCCGGCAACAGTTGCATCGTCAGCGTACCGACAATTCCACCGCACATACCTATGCAATGCACGGAACCCAGTAAACCGGTAAGAAAAGCGGAAACAACGCCGGTAAACACCATCAGATTAGACATTCAATTAACTCCGGGAAAATCAGGAAATCTCTCTTAGGAGACCGATTATTGCGCCAGAAACATACCAACGCATCCGCTCGAACCAAAAAGAGTGGACAGGCACTGAGCTAAAAGAGCAAAATATATCGTCGCGCAACCAGCCTAGCTACAAACGGATTACTGCCATGAAATATGAAGTTTCCGCCGAGCAAA
>CAUYUB010000230.1:0-3069 GCA_963575685.1 Gammaproteobacteria bacterium
TTATTCGCTACGTAGCCCAATTATCGCAATAATAATATTTATAATTAGTGATGGGTGAGCCTTTTTACTTACGAAGGAGGGGCTCTATGTTTTCCAAAGTCCAAAACCGTGGGTTGAAACCCACGGCTAAATTCATTACGTCGCTACGCGGCATTGGCCGATCTGGTAGTTCTTTAGCCGGGAGTTGTTTTAACAGATTGCGTACCGACGTCGCTGGGACGACTTATCCCCGCGGATGATGTTTCGCGTGTAGCGCCTTGAGGCGTTCGCGGGCGACATGGGTATAGATCTGGGTGGTGGAAACGCTGGCGTGTCCTAATAGCATTTGTACCACGCGGAGGTCCGCGCCATGGTTGAGGAGGTGCGTGGCAAAGGCATGACGCAGGGTGTGGGGCGAGGGTTCGTGGTGAATGCCGGCGCTGCCGGCGTAGCGTTTGATGAGGAGCCAAAAGGCCTGGCGGGTCATGGCCTCACCCCGGCGGGTGGGGAAGAGGATATCGCTGGGGTGCCCGCGTACCAACTCGGGACGGGCCTGTTCTACATAACGGGTAATCCAGTCCAAGGCCACCTCTCCTACCGGTACCAAGCGTTCCTTAGCACCTTTGCCGGTAACCCGCACCACACCCTGGCGCAGATTCACCTGGGCACAGCGCAGCCCAACCAGTTCCGAAACCCGTAGCCCGGTAGCATAGAGCACCTCCAGCAGGACGCGATCACGTAGGCCGAGTACATCATCGAGCGGGGGGGCGGCAAGCAGTGCCTCGACCTCAGACTCCGTTAGAGATTTAGGCAAAGACCGCGGCAGACGCGGCGCGTCGATGAGCAGACTGGGGTCCTCGGTCAAACGCCCCTCCCGTACCTGATATTGGTAGAAGCGTTTGAGGACCGAGAGCAACCGCGCGGCGGTGCGTGCCTGGACTCCTTCTCGCGTTCGTGCCGCGAGAAATGCCAACAAATCGGCCCGCTGTGCCGTCATTAGGGTTTGTTGGTGCCGGACCAACCAACGTGCCGCGCCCTGGAGATCAAATCGGTAGGCGGTAAGGGTATTCTCGGCCAAGCCGCGTTCCATCCACATGGCATCGAGAAAGGTTTCTATCACCGCCTCTTCACCGGTTTCCTGATGGATTTCTTCATCAAGCTCTTCGTCGGCGTCTTCGTCTTCGTCAGGAGGGGAATCCTGCCTCGGATCGGTCATGACTCGCCCTCGACATCAACTCGTACCATATACCGGCAGGGCTGCGCCATGGATCGCCCGGGCGGCGTCCGAGGCCAGGAACAGGATGACATCAGCCAAGGCCATTGGCGCAACCCATTTGCTGAAGTCGGCGTCCGGCATGGCCTCGCGGTTCTCGGTGGTATCAATGGTGCCGGGCAGGATGCAATTGACATTGATCCCATAACTGCTGTTTTCCGCCGCCAGGGTCTCGGTCAGGGTGATGACCGCGGATTTGGAGACGCAATAGGGCCCCATATTGGCTTTTCCTTCCAGGGCGGCACGCGCGGCGATATTGATAATCTTGCCGCTGCCCTGGCTGCGCATATGGGGCAACACCGCGCGGCTCATGAGAAAGGCCGAGCGGACATTGACATCAAGCATATTATTCCATACCTCTACCGGTGTCTCATGGATAGGGGGACCCATGGTAAAGCCACCGGCAATATTGGCCAGAATATCGATGCGTCCATAATGGGCAATGGCTTCTTCCATGGTGCCCTGGGTCTCGCTCTCATTGGTGAGATCGGCAGCAAGCAGCAATATTCCTTCCGATACCGGCCAAGCCCATTCCAGATGACCGAGATTACGTCCCACTAGTGCCAAATGGGCACCGACGCAACGGAACGCTTCAGCCGTTGCACGGCCCAGATTGCCGGCAGCCCCGGTGATCATTACCACTTTTCCTGCGAAGCCGAACATGGATGGTCTCTCATAGTTGTCAAACGACCTTGACACTCGTTTCGGCTACTATTTCATACTGCTTGGGAATTGATCTCTGCCAGAGTCACCAAAACGAGTATCAAGGACTGTCAAACGGTGACTCCTTCTCAGTAAGTTCTTCCCGCTATCCTACGTTTCTCCGCCGATGGGAGGCCTTGAGTGCCGACGTGATAATGGGAAAACCGAATAAAGTATATTCACCATTATCCCGGACTCGTACCGGTTCGTCGCTATAGGCAAGCCACGCTAGTACTCCGACGCTCGCGGCAGCTCCCGTGGTTTCCGCTAATTCCTGTAAGAACTGTCGGCGATTCAGCAGCGGCGCAACACGATGGTAACGCGAACCACGCCGGATGGGGCCATCTTGTTCTCGCGGGTGGTCTGGTTGCGGTACCTTCATCGTAGGGATCTCTACTCAGTCATCAGCATTTGTTGCAAGGCATCCAGGCGTGCCGGCGTTCCGATATCCATCCACTTCCCCGACCAATGCTCGCCACCGACGCGGCCCGCAGCCATGCTTGCCCGCAGCAGGGGCGCCAGGGGAAAGGCCCCTGACGTACTACCAACAAACAGTTCCGGTCGATATACACCGATCCCTGTAAAGGTCAGACGCGCTGCTTCTAGTGTAGTCACTCGTCCGCCATTCAGGGAAAAGTCCCCCTGAGGATGGTGCGGTGGATTGTCCACCAGTACCAGATAGGCGAGGTCAGTGGGTGCCGGTTTTCCCTTCAGCAAATCGTAAGAGTAGTCGGTCCAGAGATCGGCATTGACCACCAGAAATGGATCTTCGCCCAACAGCGGTAGGGCGCACAGGATACCGCCCCCGGTCTCTAAAGGCTGATCCCCTTCAGGGGAATAACGAAGCACAAGACCGTAGCGTGCCCCATCCCCCAGATAGGATTCGATCTGCCCCCCCAAACGACCATGGTTGACCACTACCTCGGTGATTCCGGCGGCGGCCAGGGCCTCTAAGTGATATTCGATCAGTGCCCGTCCACCGGCCTGCAATAGAGGCTTGGGGGTGTGGTCGGTGAGGGGACGCATCCGCTCACCATGGCCCGCAGCCAATACCATCGCCTTCATCAGTGTCCCCGAGAAACCCCGCCCTTGAGGGCGGGGAGGAAAGGGGACGG
>CAUYUB010000231.1:0-3065 GCA_963575685.1 Gammaproteobacteria bacterium
CAAGATTTGAACGAAGTTCGAAACGAAGGCCGAGACGAAGGCCGAGACGAAGGCCGAGCGGAAGGTGAGATTAAAGGAAAAATCGCCCTTATCGAACGCCAACTCCGCCGCCGTTTTGGCCAATTGTCGCCACATCACGAGACGGCTATTCGGAGGCTCTCCCTGGAACGGTTAGAAACACTCAGCGAGGATCTCCTCGACTTTCACGCCGAGGCGGATCTAGCGGCGTGGATCGGCCGGGAAACATAATTTTCTATCCTATCGTACTGGACAAATACATCCCCAAGCGTGGGTGAGCGTGATTTGAGTAAACACTAGGCAGCATCTTATCGCTTACCCACGCGCTTACTAATTACTAATTCCGCGTAGAAAAGCGATAAGGCCGTTTGCCCACCCCATTCCAACAAAATACACCCGCCACGGAAAATATTAGAACTCGTAGCCACGGTCGAACCGTGGCTACTTTTCCCGTGGACTTGCTAGCCAATCACGAGTCTGGTACCGTGAACCAATCGCACGCCTGGGACATCAACGCCATCGGAAAGTGCCTCCATTATCGCGGAGCGGTCCGGTTTAATCTTGGGTTTTAGGTATTTGGCTGGGATGCTATCCTGGTCGTACATATCGATCAGGGGCGAATTCTCCTGGATGGTCAGCATAAACCAGGGGGATGGGATTTCCTTTATGCCGGCGGTCTCCATTTTTCCTTTTACATAATCCAGAAGGAGGCGGGCACGGGCTTTCAGTGTTTCGTTGCGACGCGCCATGCTGAACATCGCATGTTCAATCGCCTTCGCCTCCGCTTTCAGTCGTTCGCAAAAAGCCGCGATTGTAATCGCCTGCTGTTCAAGAGGGTCATCAATGTCCCCCAAGGCAGCAACAATCGCTTCGCCTCTTCCTGCTCGACGAAGCGGACGCCTTCGTGCGCGCCGAGGGGGAGCGGGCTACTCCACCCAGCGCCTGCGCACCTTGAATTTTCGAGATGGGGATCGGGTTATGCCAACTATTGCAGAACGCTGGGTACAACAGGGTGTACAGCAGGGAATGCAGCAGGGAATACGCAAAGGAGAGGGTTTGCTGGTTGAGCGTCAGCTACAGCGCCGTTTCGGTCCTCTGCCGAAATGGGCGGCAGAACGGTTAGCAAAAGCAGACTCTGAAGAATTGGAGCAATGCGCAGCTCGGTTGCTCGACGCACCGAATTTGGAAGCGGTATTCCTCCTGGCAGAAGGCAGACATTAGCTTTAGAGAAGCTGTCTCCTACCACACATACCTACAACGCAAGTGGCCAGTGTGAAGCCTAGCATCCATTGCAACAGTTTGAAGCGTTCTTCCATGATGGCAATATTTTTCTCACAAAGTTCATGTCCTTTTTTAGCAGCGACTCCAAACGCTCAATGTCATGCTTGGTAGAAAGTTCGTTTGCCAATGCGTTGGCCTGTGCCTCGGCTTGCGGTTCGCTAAAACCAGCATCGCGTAATGTCTTGACGTAGGCAAGAGACCGGATAATCATTCAATGGTAACCCACACTGTTTTCAAATACGCTGGTTCAGCGCGGCTGATGGGAAAATCTGGCGGTTGCGGAACATAATGTTGTCTCAAGATTCTCCGCTTTGCGACACCCACCGCAGAATCCACACTGGTGATAAATTTTTCCGGTGGCCACTCTGCGGCATTCGTTGAAGCTAGCAACAAACCGCCCGGTTTGAGCACCAGCAACGCAGCAGCGACAAGGTTGCCAAAGTCTTTTTCCACTCGGAACACCCCATTTTCCTTCGATTGTGAAAACGTCGGTGGGTCAAGCACAATGGCATCAAACGTGCGACCTTTCTTCGCCAGCCGCCGTAACCAATCAAACGTGTCACCATAAATAAAATCATGAGGCGCCGGGTCTATACCGTTCAGGAGAAAATTGCGACATCCCCATGCGAGATATTTCTTCGAGAGGTCGAGGTTTGTCGTCATTGCGCCTGCTTTTGCCGCACAGATCGAAAAACCACAGGTATAGGCAAAACAATTTAAGATTCTGGATTCTGGATTCTGGATCATGGGCATGGAAAAATCGGCAGCGATGTGTCCGGTAAGCAGACGGCGGCGATTGTCGCGCTGATCGAGGAATAGCCCTACGGAGTAACCTTCCTTGAAGCTCAATTCGTAGCGAACACCATTCTCCAGAATCTCAAACCGCTCTGGTGCCGCTTTACCAAAAACGAGCTGCGGCGAGGCCGCCGCCGGATTTGAGTGGCGAACTTGGCGGGAAAGTATTTTGTGATACGCACCGCGTGAAGAATGGATTCTCGCGAGTCGCACGAGTTCTCCACTCTGTTCCGCGGTCAAAGCTGCTTCGGATTGCGAGAGCAGGTAGTCGCCAAGCTTTTCCACAAAGAAACCAGACCAACCATCGCTCGCGCCATGGATGAGGCGGGAGGAATTTGTCTCGGTCGGTTGAATGACCGTAGCGCACAGCGCAAGTCGAGGTTCACCATCGAAATCAACCGGTGCGAACAGCTTTATCGGCTCATTCGTTGCGGGATGCGTGAATGCTATTTCCGCTGCGTGCAAAAACACTCGTGAAGCGGCAGTTCCCCCGTAAAGCACATCACCGAGAATGGGAAACCCGCTTTCTGCGGCGTGGACACGAATCTGGTGCGTGCGACCTGTGAGTGGCTCGGCGTTGACCGCGATTACTCTCGTGTTTTTGATGAAGAATTTAGTCTCTGACACCGGTGTGAATTTTGTCTCAGCCATTTCGCCGCCGGGCCGGCTGGCATATTTTTCACCGAGGCGCAGCAAAGAAGATTTCACCGTGAATTCTTTTCCCGGCACAACACGGTCGGTGAGCAGGAGATATTTTTTGTGAACGCGGCGGTGGGTGAATTGCTCCGTGAGCGAGCGGTTGGCGAGCGTGGTTTTACCAAAGACCAGGATGCCACTGGTTTCCTTATCAAGCCGGTGCAAGATTGCAAGTGAGGCCCATCGCGGTTCGCGATGGCGGAGCCAATCGTAAATACCTTCGCCCGCATAAGGTGATGGCGCATGCGTATTCCAGCCGGCGGGTTTGTGAACCA
>CAUYUB010000232.1:0-3061 GCA_963575685.1 Gammaproteobacteria bacterium
CGCGAGGCCGGACATGTTGAACAATTGCCGCAGGCGAATAAAGGCGACAATCTCGCCACGGATATTGAGGAAGCTGCGGCCATTGGAACGCTCGTCCTCCTGGCGGGTAAGTTCCACGCATTCCTCCACAGCGGATAGCGGCACGACGTAGCGCTCCTCACCGATTTGGATCAACAGGCCATCAATGATGGCCAGGGTCAACGGTAATTTGAGCGTAATGGCCGTGCCTCGACCGGCAGTACTGGCAATTTCGATGCTACCGCGCAGACCGTCAATGGTGCGTTTGACGACATCCATACCGACACCCCGGCCGGACATATTGGTCACGGTGGCGGCAGTCGATAGGCCGGGATGGAAAATGCAAGCGAGCAATTCGGTGTCGCTGATCTCTTGGCCGGATTGGAGTAGACCACGCTCTTCCGCCTTGGCGCGGATCGCCGTACGGTCGAGTCCCCGACCATCATCCTCAATCGTAATTAACACCTGGGCACCCGAATGGACCGCCGACAGATGGAGTTTTCCGGCCGCTGGTTTATCCCGCGTTCGCCGTTGCGTAGCATTTTCGATACCGTGGTCGATGGCGTTGCGAATCAGGTGTACCAGCGGGTCATTCAGGTTTTCGATCACCGTTTTGTCGAGTTCGGTCTCTTCGCCGGAGGTGGTCAATTCGACCGATTTACCAAGTTCTTGCGACAGGTCATGCACCACCCGCCTAAAACGGCCAAACAGCGTTCCGATTGGCAACATGCGCACACTCATGGTGGTGTCGCGCAAACCAGCAGCCAGTCGTTCGATGTCTTCCGCAATCGATTTGAGGAGGGGGCTATCCTCCGTCGCCGCTACCTGTTGGAGACGGGCCTGGGCAATCACCAATTCACCGACCTGATCCATCAAGCTATCGAGACGTTCCGCCGGGACCCGGATGCTGCCGCCCGAGGCCGCAGTCTCTCGGGTTTTTGCCGTCTGGGCGAGGTGTTGCTGTTCACCAAGGGCCGCGGCCAATCGGTCTTTCGAGATCTTGCCCGACTGTACCAGCAACGTCCCCAGTCGTTTCTGTCGGTGGAGTTCCTCTTCGACATCGGCAGGGGCAACGTCTCCCCGCTTAATCAGAATCTCGCCAATCCTCGGTGGCGAAGTCAACTCTTTTTCAACCGAGAGTTCGTCAATGACCAGTTCCGACTGATCGGCGACAAAGATGAAAATATCATCCAGTGCTGTACGCTCGGCCTGGGTAGTCAGCATTACATTCCAGCCCAGGTAGCATTTGGTAGGCTCCATCTCCGAGAGAGACGGTACCCGCTCGGTCATTGGTACCACCGTACAGTTCCCTAGCGCGCGTAATTCGTCCAGCAATAAGAGAGGGTTCCCTCCGAATTCCAACATCTCTTGGCTTGGATACCAGCGAATGCGAAATACCCGCTCCAATTCCGGGTCGGGGACATGGTTGGCGGGAGTTTTGGGTGCGACTTTTTCAGTACTGGATGAGCCGCCGGCTGCTGCGGTTACATCGGCAAATGCGGCCAGCAGTGCCCCACCCCGTACCCGGTCGGCCTGCTCCGGGTGGTCCAGCAACATCCTAAGGTGGTCGAGCGCCGCAAGCGTCAACGATACCAAATCGGGACTTGCCGCCACCGCGCCATCGCGTACTTTCTGGAAGGCACTCTCGATATGATGGGTAAATGAAGCCAGCGCATCCCAGCCAAACATCGCCCCCGAGCCTTTGATCGTATGCAGGGCACGAAACGCTTGATCGACCAGCTCCAGATTGTCGGGAGAAGTTTCCAGGTCGAGCAGGGTCGTCTCAAGTTGGACGAGGAGGTCTGCCGCCTCCTGTTTGAAGATCTCCGACGGATTCGCTGTGTGTGCCATGCCACCCACCTTCCCAATAAGTCAGGACCAAAGGAAGAATCGAAAGTGAAAGTTCGATCTCTAGCCAAGCACCTTCTTCACTACCGCTCGTAATTGGTCCGGCGTAAAGGGTTTTACGATCCAGGCGGTAGCACCAGCAGCCCGTCCTTCCTGTTTTTTCGCTTCATCAGTCACTGTGGTCAGCGTGACGATGGGCACGAATTTATAGCCCGGCATGGTCCGTACCTGTTTAATCAGATCAATACCATTGAGATTGGGCATATTGATGTCGGTGATAATCAGATCAATCGGGGCGGTCTTGAGCCGTACCAATGCCTCCTGGCCATCTGCCGCCTGGACTACCCCATAGCCGGCCGCCTCCAGCGCGATCGTTACCACCTGGCGCACGCTGGCCGAGTCATCGACAGTCAGTATTGTCTTATTCGTCATCGCTTAACCCTCACCACACCAAAATAGATCGTTGCTCAGGTTGGGTGGCCCTTCATCGGTTGCCGCACACAGACCAGCGGCAGCCAGTATGGTGTAGAGCGCCCCCTTGGGGGCTACGGCCCACCGGAACTTCTTGCCCGCCTGGGTAGCGCCGGTACGTAATGCACTCAACAATTGGATGCCAGCCACGTCAACGGCATCCAGCCCGGAGGCATCAAGCATGAGTCGATCGGATTGCGTCAGTGCGTCAACGAGTTCGGGTCGGCGGGTTTCGACCTCATTAATGGTGAGGCGTCCGTCGAGACGAACCGTCAGCCACTCTTTGGTCGAAACCAAGTCGGGCGGTGCGGAGGAAGGGGGCGACGGTTGTTCAACCGACTGTTTGAGAGGAGTTTTTTTCATCTCTACCCTCCATTTCATGGTTTTTAAGGGGGGAATACTCCTTATCGAGTATATCCTCACGATGAGGTCTATTTTATGCCTAAAACTACAAAAAATGGGGAGTAAAACTGACAGTAAGCTATTCACACGCACGACTGGCGCATTCCCATTGGGTGATAGTCGTTAGCTTGCAAATACTTCAGCAATAGGTAAGCGAATACCCATGACTTCATCGACAATCTCGCCCTGATTCAAATCAAAAGTTTTATAAACGGTTGGCTGAGAGAAAACCCGAACCTCATCCAGAGGGGGTATCACCAACCACGAGGACTTTACACCCAGTTCGAAATATGCCTTAATTTTCCTGACTAGATAACCAAGA
>CAUYUB010000233.1:0-27963 GCA_963575685.1 Gammaproteobacteria bacterium
TTTTCGAATCGGTTTTCGAGGACCACCATGATGATGGTGGCGGTGATGGTGAGTAGGGCGCCGGCGCATCCGGTGATGACCGCGACCGCGCCGATGATTTCGATGAGCTGTTCATGCGGCATTGGAGAGCTCCTTTTCGATTTTGCGTTTTACGGCGATGAGCATGACCCGATCGAGCGTTGTGGTGTCGAGGATGCGGCATGTGGCATCTTCGGGGACGTTGCAGCCTGAGAAGAGGCATTCCCCGGCATGTGGGCTGGTTTCGGACATTTGATACCTGCAACCGCAATGGCACATTTTACGCCTCGATTCCAAAATGTTTTTCCCGGCACTGCGGGCAGATTGTCGGGTGAGAGATTTTATCGGTGTGGGGGATGTTGAGAAAAGAGCCGTCGGGCTGCTTCACGCGGTTGCACCAGTTGCAAAATACCGCGGCGTCGCAGGCAATGCACACGCCGAAGATGGTGGGCGAATCGCATCTGTGGCATGTGCCTTTGTGCTCTTCATCCACAAGGTCGAGGATTTCTCTGTCGGAATCAACGGTCGATAGCATGATGGGTCTCCTTCTCTCCGAGTGCTTTGATTGTTTTTGTCCCCCATGGGAGTTCCAGTGATATTTCTGCGGTTTGGGAGTCGTCTGTTTGGCCTGATGTCCTCTCTCCCCCCACACCCCCCTCTTTAGCTGCATATGCAGATACAGAGTGTCCCGGACATTTTGGGACATGTCCCAACAATGTCCCATCACCCTCCGTGGTAGCTTTCTGCGTTAATTCTCTTCTATAAATGCGCTTCCTAACTGATTCAGGATTAGAGGAATATGAAAACTCCCTGTATATCTGATGATTCAAAACCATCCACCCACCGTCAACGCGACTTATCCTTCTCCCATCGTTATCCGGAGTTCTCGAATCAGGATCAGGACCCTCAAGACATGCTATGGCTGCTGCAAATTTCTCCCCTTTTTGATCGTTTGTTAGGTTGCATGTATGCCTCATACCACCATACGATGCACCCACAAAACCGTCCTTGTCCTTCATCGCCAGGAACGCAAACCAAACCACCCTTGTGCTCTCGGGTTGCAGCCAGATAGATGAGCGTATGATTCCCGCGTCAAGTTTGGTAAAACCCATGGCTCACGCGGCCTTTTTCTCTTCAAACCGCCGGCGCAGGTCCTCGACGCCAAACTCCATAATCCGCTCCCAGGTGATTTCCTCTTTGAAGAGCAGTTTCCATTCAAGGACAATGCGGTCCTTCTCCTCTGCTACTTCGTCTTTTAGTTCGAATCCAAGTCTGCGCATTTTGGTGTTTTTCTCCTTAATCGATTGACTTTTATTTAATCTTTAAGTATAATCATATAGGTGACATAAGGTATGCTCATGTGTTAAAGATACAATGGTGGAACATTGAAGTCAATGTTAAAACATTAAAAAAAATGTCTGAGCATAAAATAATGTATTCTAAAATTAACTGTTCTTCACTTAGGCGTTTATAATGCATTGAATTATATATGCAAGTTGTATTCTAAAAAGGGTTTTCGATGGTTGAGAGATTAAAGCTTTTAATGAATAAAAAAGTAGGCAAATTACGCGGAAACAAAGCAGAATTTGCCAGGATGATTGGAATTCCCTATCCAACGGTATCCGATTGGTTCAAAGGTAAATATCCACCGTCTTATGAACATGCAAAGATAATTTGTCAAGTTTTTGACGTTTCGCTTGAGTGGCTTTTAGAAGGGGTGGGAATAATGAATGCGGTTGGTTCCGGTCTCAAATCATTAGCATCTGTCAAGGTTGTCACGCCGGCCGAGATACAACCACTCACTGCGAATAAAGATACCTCAGCCGATTTCTGGAAAGGGAAGTTTGAAGCGATTCGTGACGCGCATTATTTCATGATTGAAAAGTGTGGTGAAAAGTTATCCGAGCAGATGGAGACCGTTGAAAAAAAAATTTAGGTAAGCAAAGCCAGTTCTCGTACCTGCCTCTTATAATAATTTTGGCGGAGATAGAAAAAATGCATGATCATCCAAAGATAAATCAGTATATTTATGAGTTACGGGAGCGCGTCGACATGCTTGACGTTGCGGTATTTGCTAAGATCATAGAACAATTCGACAAGGCCAAGGGTGATGACCTGGTATGAATGGCTGATCCTGCCGGCGCTGATCGTCGTCGGGATTGCAGCAAGGGAGGCTTGGCGATGGTGGTTAAATCGGTATTGATTGCGGTCGCTCTTTTCTTTGTCGTATTCGGTCAAGACCCTTGCACTGATGCGCGCTACATTGAATTGAAATCAAAGCCGCTTGATTCGATGAGTCAACGGGAGTATGATTATTTCACGTTTAAAGACAAAGAATGCACTAAAAATTTTAAAACAATGCGAACCGATATTATTGAACCGGTTGCACCTAAAGTTGAACCTGAAAACTGTCAGATTCTCGTCACTCTTGAAACGATAGAGATTGAACGGATGGAAAGAAATTTCAGAATTTTTATTGATGATGTTGATCGGGGATATTCACCGGTGAAAGTTGTTGTTGCTCCCGGTTTTCATACAGTGAGCCTTTTCTCTAATCTGATGATGGACTATAAACCGCCGATATTTGAAGTTGAAACGCATGGAGATTTGGGGTCTGGCTTTTCGGTTTCAGGTAAGGATGATGAACATATCAGAATGATTTCTTCTCTTGTAAAGGTTGAAATTAAACCAGGCGCATCAAAAATAATCAGCTATCACATAGGGTGCGACCTCGGCGGAAATCGTCGTTGTGATGAAGATGAGTGGTTTATCGTGTATGATGTCGTCCCTAAAAATTAGCGGCCCATCACCCCCTCCACCATCTCCCCCAGAAGGTCCCTGATTTCCTCTTTCTTTGGCCTTGTCACCGGGTCCACGTATCTCCGATTCCCCAAATATGCGAAAAAGTATCTCGCGCAGTCGATAAAGTCTTTGAAGTCCTCCGCCTCCTTCTCTTTCCCCTCTTCCCAGTGTATCCGATCGAATGCCCGGATGGTATTGAGGCAGTGGGGCATGATGTAGATGCTGGGCTCGTTGTACTGGTTGACCGGTGCCTTTTCGTTGTATTGCAGGAGGGTGCGGATGTGATCGCGCTGCACGGAGATTTCTTCAACCGGTGGAATGTCGAATTTCAGGCCGTGGGTGAGGTAGACCTGCTGAAGGGAGTCGGTGCTGTTGCCGAATTCGCCGGCGTTACCCAGGGCAAAACGCGGATCCATGCAGCGACCCATCATCTGCAGGCCGATCTGGGCGTAGTCCTGGATCTGGATGAACTCGGCGATCTGGTCCGGGGTGAAGTTGCAGATACGTGAGTCGCGGACCTCGTCGTAGTACGCGCCAAGGTGCTCCTTGGTGGGCCATTCGTTATAGACGATGTATTTCTCATCGGGAGTGACCGCCCACCATTGGATGGCCGGGTAGTATTTGCGATGTGGGTCCATGGCGCAGTAACAGTTCCAGCGCTTGGCGTAGGAGCCGGTGAGATCGAAATCTTTGACGTGTACGGCGAGATTGAACATAGGGTATATCTTTCCTGATTTGTTGGAGGGTTTGCCGTAAATGCGGGCATCGCGCTCATCGAGGGGGATGCCGGCGACATAGTCTTTTATCTGCTCCTCTGTCATGAGGCCGCGTTTGGTTTTCAGGTGGTTTGGTTTGCCCTTGGTGATGGAGTTCTCGAAGATGTTGGCGCTCACTGTGTGGATGCGCATGCCTTTCTCTTTGAGGTCTCCGAGGGTGTCGAGGAACACGCCGCACTCGATGGGGGTTGCGGCGATGATCCAAACGCCACCGAGGGAGAACCGGGACATGATGCCGCCGACCCATGAGGCCGGGACCGGTTCATCGGAGAGTGTCCAGCCGCAGAGTGGGCCTTCAAGCTGGTCTTTGCCCTGTTCGTAGGTGAGGATATCGCCGGAGAATCCGGTGTCGGTTGAGATCTGGCTGTAGTAGTGTTTCCCGGCCTTGGTTGCCGTGTATCGACCCTTAGGCCACCATCTGAGTATCTCGGTGTAGATCGGACCATCCTCCGCGGCGTTCTTGGTTGTGGCGGTGATGCGGCCGCGCTTTGGGAAGGGCCAGGAGTTGAACAGGGGATAGTTGAACCATTTCGGATCGTTCTCCCAGAATATATTCTTGAGGATGTTGATGGCGGTGCAGGACTTTCCCACCTTGTTGGCGCATATTGCCAGGACGATCTGGTATTTCCCTGAACCGAACGGGATGATGATATCTTCCTGCAGGCCGGTGGGCTCGTATACCGGGCGGCTGGCCCGATCTATGGCGCGCATAATCTCATCCCGGAACAGGTCGAGATTGAAGACCGCCTTGGGCTTAGATTTGAGGCTCGGCAGCGGCATCGAAAGAGTTCTGCACCTTCTGGAACAGGTTTTCGATTTCGTTGATGCATTTCTTGCGTTCAGCCGCCGGCACATACTGTACGATGATACGGGCAATCTCTCCGCTGATGGAGATTATGGCGCCTTCGAAATTAATCGTGTTGTCGTTGTGCTGCAGGTTCGGATACATCTTGTCGAGGAGTTTCTGGGCGGCTTTGATGCTGTTGTTCTCCATGGCGATATTCGGGACGGTGAAATCGACATTTGTGCCGCACTCTTTGCACTGCCCGACAGCGGGAATCACGGTTGTGGTTTGGCATTGGGGACAATGGATGGAGGGCGGCTCCATGTTGTCGCGCACGGCGATTTTGTATTGAGAGAACAGGAGAGCGGTGGCGGCCGGGTCGGCGGTGGTGGCGGCCTTGGTGGTGATGCTCGGCAGCACTTCGCGGGATATGAGATTGAGGATCTGCCCGATTGACCGCTTTTTGAATACTTTTGCCGGGTTTAGAAAATCGCGATTGGCTTCTCCCTGGCGTTCGGTGAAAAGCTTTCTATTCGCCTGGCGTGCTTTCTTTTTTTGGCTTGGTTTGTGCAGTGCGACTCTGCGCTTTTTCTCTTGCATGATTTTCCCTTTTTTGGGTTGTGATTTGATACAGGTACATATTATGAATTGATCTTCATTTATGATGTTTTAATTCTTTGATTTCTAATAGTATTGCGCTCTGCCCTTCGAGTATTTCTTTATCGATCTTGTCTTGACGATCTGCGATATATCGAACCTCCTTTGTGACCTGTTCGATTCTGTTCTCGGCTGAGAAGTGGCGTTCGTTCTGGCGGCCTTCGGCTGAGTAGTAATAGGCGAGGGTGCCGGATACGATGACGAGCGTGGATATTACGGCCGCGATACTGAGGCCCGGATTTTTGCGGACGAATTTCAGCTCCAGCATTTTCATACAATCATCCTTGTGTTGGTCGAATGTGGCGTCGAGGTCGGACCTGTTGAGTGTCATGGTATCGGCTCCGTTGAGATGATGCATTTGCGATTGCCTGGGGTTGGGCCGGTTGCCCTGGATTCTCCCCATGTTATTCGATGCGATGGCGCCGGAATGACTGCCGCGGCTGCCTGCGCCCGGCGCGCGCCGAGGGTTTCGTTGTACTCAGCGGTCCCGATCGTGCAGGTGGCGCCATAAATCCAATATTCGGGTGCCGGGTGTGCCTGCGTATAGGCTGCCAGGATCGCGGCGGCTTCCGGGACTACCTGGTAGTCGTCGAAACGGAAGAAGATGGCAACGGTGGCGGCCTGCGTAGGCGGTGCGGGCGTTTTTGCGGTGAAGCGCTGATCGCCGAAGCGGATCCCGGTTTTCCCACTCTCACTTTTTGAGAGTGGGGGATTATCCGGGGTGAGCGCCGGAGCGATGGTGGTGGTTTTGTGGCTGCATCCGAGTAGGAGCAATGCAGCCACGATGAGAGCGTCGGTCTTCATTTGGGCTGTTCTCCCTTCAACCGGGTGGTAACCTCGACCGCGCCTTTGTCGGCCCAGCCGATACCCCAAATTGCCGTCCCGAGGGTGACGATCGCTTTGTAGATGTCCTCCGGGATCTGGGCGCCGAACAGGTTGGCGATGACCGGGACCAGGGCGATGATTGCGCCGGCTTGGCGTTTGTAGCCTCTGAGCGATTTCCACACATTAATTAAGTTGAACATTGGGGGCCTCCTTGGGTTTGGTTGATACGATGACCGGAATATTTTCCTGAATATCGAGGATGAGGTCGATAATGTCGCGCAGGTCCTGGGCGGTCTCCTTGGTGCCGATGCATCCCTTTGTTCCGTTGCCGTGCTGGTCGGGGTGGATCAGGTAGTGGGTGTATTCCATGATGCCGTTTTCGCCTTCATGGTAGAGGCGGCCTTTCCAGCCTTTGCCGGGATCGATCACCATGCCGGGCTCGGTAGTGCTGACGGATTTATCGCAGAGGAACCAGGTGGCCGGCGCAATGGTGTGTACCAGGTCGCCTTCGGGGTTGATCGATCCGGTGCGGGCGGCCCATGATGCATAGTTCCCCGCATCAGTTTTCAGAATGATCTCGCCGAAGCCTCGATTATCGTATGCAAAAATGAACCACCATGACATAATTCACTCCCCGTGATAGGGTTGATCCTGATCGTATTGGCGCATGATTTCGGCGTCTTCGGTAAGCTCGGTTAGGTCCGGGTGGTCGGTTTCTGCACTCTCACATTTTGAGAGTAGAGTGCAATCCCTCGCCGGATCGGTTTTTGAATAAGTCATCGCTTCTCTTTCGCTTTTGCCACACCGATGGCCGTGGCTCCGAGCGCACCCAAGGCAGCCATGCCGCCGAGAATGGCAGTTCCGCCGATCCGACCGTAAGAATCAAAGGACGGTTCAGATGTTGAACGTAACTTAGAAAGATTAGATTCTGATTTTTTAGGTCCGGAATAAAACGCGTGAATATCTTTCAAAATTGTACTTTTTGGTGTCCGTGAATCATATTGTTTATTAAAGTGTTCGGCACCATTTTCGAGGTCAATAGTGATATCGTCGTTCTTGTTTGATGCAATTAACTTGTCGATGGTCTTAAACTGTTCGGGTGATGGGGCGGCCGCAATATCAAACGTGCCGGCATTATAATCCATGCGGATATTTCCCTCACGCATAAATAGGCGCATGCCTTCGGTACCGCCGGGGCTGTCTTCTATCACCGCACCAATATCCCGGTGATCAAGCGCCCGGGTAGTTGCACCTGTGTTTCCCTGGCGTCGCCCTGAAAAATCGAGCATCTTACCGTCACCAGTAATGTACCCGGCAATATTCGGGTTTTCAGTCACACCAAAATAGCGCTTCACTTTTGAGACATTTTGGGCTTGCGGGGTTTTAGCCGGTTTATTAAAACCAATCGCGTAGGCTATAGCTTTCCGTTGGTCATCCGTCATTCCTATTCTTGTTCCATCGCTTCTTTTTCTCATCATCAAATTGCGGGCATCTTCACCCCCGCGATAGTCGTATTTATTGCGTTTCATATAGGAAGAAACTTTGTTCCATTGCGCGGGCGTTAATGTTGAAAGATTAAAGTTCTCGCCTACCATTTCCTCACTTCCCACCGCCCCCCGCTCGCTCCCAAAGACTCCCCGCTTTTTCGTCCCCGTGGTCGTCTCGTTGATCCATTGAATGATATCGTCGGGGGAAAGGTCTTCCTTGTCCGGCCACCCTTCCTTTCCGTAAACCTCCAACCACTGCGTATAGTCATGGGTGTGCATCGAGTTCGGGCGCTCGGCCAGAACCGAGAGCTGCCGCAATTTCTGGGGGCTGAGTTTCTCCTTTTTGATCTCTCCGCGGATATCGGGGAAAAGATCATTGCGGAGGTTCTGTCCGGTGACCGATCGCGGGTGCGCTGCCTGCGCGCCTTCGTTGGCTGCGGATCTGGCGAGCGCTGTTTCGTCGATCGGATCGAGGGCGGTTTCGAACGGCGGTGGGTTGAATGCTTCGTCGCCAAGTCCTGCCGCCTTGTTCATCTCTGCCTGCGCGCGCGCCAGGCGCTCGGGGTCGTTGTCGCGGGTGGCTTTCGGGAGATCCCAGAAGGGATTTTCGGTTGATGGATCTGCGGCTGCCGGTGGTGCCTTGGGTTTGGGCCACGGCTTTTCCGGCGGCTTGTATCCGATCTTTGCCAGGGCCTCGATGTTTTCTTTTGACATGCGTGGGGTTTGCAGGAGCTGATCGAATGGACCAGCCGGCGTGAATGGTTCGTTCGGATTGTGAGGGGATGGCGCTGGTCCTTCTGGTCCTCCGCGGCGTTGCGCTTTGAGCCAATAGTCTACCAGGAAGTCCGCGTCGTCCTTTCCGCCGGAAGCGGCGCGCCCGATTAGTTTCGGTCCGGCGTTGATTGCCAGATTGATTTTGCCCATCAGATTTCCCGGCAATGCCGCCTTTGCCACATCCGCGCCGCCTGCCATCATTTCACCAAGGCTAAAGACTGGCTCGTCGCCTACAACTTTCATAGCTGCCTCGGCATATGCCGCTGCCTGATAGGGATCGAAATTTCCTGCGCTGAGTTCCTTTACCTTGCGGAAAAGCACCTGTAAATCAGTGCGGGTGATTCCGCTTCCTGCGGCTTTCATGACTGCCGCGACATTGCGGTGTATACCCTGCTCAACGTCAACGGGCTTTCCCAGGGATCGGGCAAGAATCTCTTCGAGGCCGATGTAGTCGCGCAAGTTCTGGTTGATGACTTTATAGCGATCGCCAAGATCTTTTTGGAGCTGACGGTTTAATCGGCCGGCGAAATCTCCGGAAAGTCGGTCTGCGATGTCCGGGATCATTCCGACGGATGAGTATCTACGATGTTGGATGAACCGCTTGAGGTCGTCGGCGTGTTTTGCGGAAAGGATATCCGGCGCGTCGAGCAGCGCATCGGTGATCTCGATGATCGCCGCGTCGCTGTCGGGGTCGATCTTGTGGCCATGTTCCGGATTTTTCAGAGCGCGCCGGGTGACGATGTTTCCTAGCTCATCGCGCACCTGCTGCTCACCGATTTCGGCACGGGCAACCTTACGCACCGATTCGATCCACTGCTTTTTCATCTCGCTTATGTCAATTTTGGCACTGCTGGCCTGCAGGAGATATTCTTTTGAGTCGGCAAGCTCGCCTATTTTCGAATCAAAGTTTTTGAATGCCTCTCCGAGTGATTTTTCACCGGCGACTACAAGCGGGTTGTCCATGGAGCGGTCGAGTTTGTACGCTCGCGCCATGTTCACGAGTTTATCAAAGTCCGGTGTACCATGCGCCTGTTTGTCGGAAAGGCCCTTGAGTAGGCGGTCGTTGATCATGCGGCCCCATCCGGCCGGGCCGGTCTTGTCTATTTTCGGCACGCTCTCTGGTACTCCGCCTGCCTGGAGCGGTTCATCGAGCTTGCCTTTTGTCGCTGCAGCTAACTCCTGCTTGGTGAGGGGGTTTTCGCGGATGTCGCGCCGGAGTTGCACCATCTCGTTTTTCATTGCTGTGACTACTTCATCTTTCAGAGATTCAATATCTCCGCCGGTGGCCTTTCCGCGCATCTCGGGTGATTTGAGTACGTCGTCGACCAGGGCGCGCACATCGTCGGCGGTCATATCCTTGAGGCGCTTTAGGCCGCCGTCGGGTGTGGCGACCGCTCCGACTTGTGGGTCGATAGTGGATCGTATCCTCGATAAAATTTCCTGCGCGGTTTCTGAAAGTCCTTTTGTGGCTGCCTTGGCGCTTCCTTGCACGGCTGTCTTTACGGCTTTTCCGGCGGGACCAAACGGCAGCGCCCCGAGAATTTCCATTGATGTCTTATTGATCGCCTTCTCTTCTGGGGGTAGGTTTTGAAAGTGCTGCGCCACCTTCCCGAGCGGCTTTGTAATGAAAGAGGGCATGGGCGGCAGTGATTCCGGACCTCCAACAAATGGCTGCGCATAGAACGGGGTGCCGGGGATTGCCGGAGGGGGTAGTCGTGGGCCGGTCTCGGGTTTGCGGCCTGCCGGCGGGGTGAATGCTGCAGAAAATGGCGCGATCAGGGTCTCAAGGCCTGCGCCGATAGCTTGGCCTGCGTGTTCGTAAGCTGATACTGCTCCCCCGGCGAATTTTGCAGCGGATCGCATTAATGGGCCGCCCGCTCCGCCTGCATCTATAGCTCTGAAATCGGATGCGCGGCGCTGCGTGGTTTCGACTGCCTCCTTGCCGGCTTTCTTCCATGCGTTGCCGAGATTCGTTTTTAGGGCGTCGGTGTAACTGTATTCTGGTTCTGGCGCCGGTTGTTCGGGTGTGGCTGGGGCCGGGCTATCGTCAAAGCCGTTTTTTTCTTCAATCGATTTGAAGACGGCCCGGATTTCTTCTTTTGTTTTTCCGGCTGCTATCGCTTGCTTAATGAAATCATTGCGGGTCATTAGTTCCCTCCGTTCTGCTTCCAAAGATCATCGAAAGCATTGTCGATCGGATCGACAATATCGAAACCGCTGATCACACGCTCGGGACTTAAGCCGTATTCATCCGCGATCAGAGAATATTTTTTCTTTAGGCTATTAAACCCAGATTTCTGTTCATTGAAAAGATTATCGGTTGACGAAAGAAAATCGTTGCGCTGGCTGGCGGTAAGCCTTTCCCCATTAACAACGCGCTTGGCGGCGGCCTGTATTTTCTCGCCATAGGTTCCCGTAGATGCGGCCGCCGCGAATTCGCTTTCGCGCACCACGCTGCCAGGATCGAGCATCTTCATGTAGTTATAAATAAGAGCTAAATCCCCCGCTGGACTTTCGTTTTTCACCGATGTTTTGATGCGGCGATACGAATCCCGGATCGTGATGAAATCTTTTGCTAATGTATCGAACTGAGAGCGGAGCTGTTGCTCTTGAGAGAAATTCGTTTTAGGGTTTTCCTTGTCCATCTTATCTCTTTGCGCCAAGAGCGCCGCGTTCTGTTCTCCGCGTTTCTTCAGGAGGTCGAGGTCTTGGCTATACTCCTGTTTGCTTAGATCAACGTTTTGATTGAATCCCTGTGTACTCAGGTCGCCTTTCTGCTTATTTGCGACTTCGCCTTCGGCTCCTGATCCGATGTTTTTCAGCAAGTTTTCATATTTTGATATGTCGCCGCTGTTTGCGATTGCTTCCAGAACATTCGCAAGCTGAGAGTATTCGGGCTTTTCCCGAAGCTTTCCTGCAAGTCCGCGCATCTGCTGCGCGCTCGCGGTTTGCTGATTCGAGGTTGTCCGGGTGTCCTCCTGGCCCTGAACGGTCTTCATGAAGTTCTGAACGCGCTTGTCTTCCGAGTACTGCCCGGTGAGTCCGCGCTCGTTCAGAATGTCGGTGATGTCCTTTGATGCGAGCGCCTCCATGCCGGAGGTGTCGAATTGCTTTGAGCGTGGCACGACGGGCGGCATGAGCTCGGGCGCGCCGGCGGTCTCCTCGCGCAGTCGGCGTTCCTGGTGGGGGAGTAGTTTCCCGCGTCCGCCGATCTGTCCCTCGGGCGTGTCGATGTTGAACTGGCGGTAACCGGGCGCGGAAGTGAGATCGAGCGCTGCCAGGTCGTCGAGGTTGCTGATTGCCGTATCGCGCTTGGTGAAGTCCTTCTGCGCCATCTGGATGGCTGCAAGGGCGGCGAGTTCCTCCTCGCGCTTTTTCTTAATCTCTTCTTCGGTCGCGTTCTCTTCAAAGGTCTGGAAAATACTCATGATTACCCCCTGTACCGTGATGCTGCATTGCGGAAATCGGACATCCATTTGAGCTGCGCGTCGTTGGCCTTATACTTCTGCATGTCCAGCATTTTCTGGATGGCTGCCTGTTGTTGGGCAATGAGGAGCTTTTGCCGATCGATCCCGATCTGCGCGTCTCCCTGTCTGAGATTGCCCAATATCTGCGTGGTCTCGTTGAAGTTTTTATGCAGCTTGTCGCCTAAATCTACACCTGCAGAAAATGCGCTTGCGCCTGACATGGTTATCTCCTTTTTATCCTGTGATTGCGTCTCTAATCGTCGGTATTCCGGTCGTTAGAAAGATTGAGTCGATCGCTTTTCCTGCGTTTGGCCCGAGTGGCGGCGGCTCTCCTCCTCCGCCAAGCGTGGCGGTGGCGCCGGTGGCTACGCTTTCCAGTGTGACGGTGGCTTTTTTGCCCCGATCCTCCCAATTATTTTGCGGGTTGAAATATCCGACTACGCGGTATATTTGACCGTTCTGCTTGATGAGACCGCCTTGATGAGCATCAAGCCATGTAACGGTTTCCGGTTTGAATATCCATCGATTCTTTCCGGATCCTTCCCATTGAGGGGAGAAGTCGGGAAGTTGTGAAGCGTCGGGGATTGACCGCATGAATGCATCGTTGTCGGCGAGCTTCGCATAGTCCTCCGGAGTGATCCTTTCCCCGGCGGTCAGCTTGGTGGTGATGTCGGAGATGTCGAGATTTTCCTGTACTTCAGCGGAGAGTGGTGGAATCTCTACGCCGTTCTCTTTTGCGAACTGCGCGATGATTCCGAAAGCCTGGTCTCCGGGCATGTTCTGCAGGCTATCGATAACCGCATTAAGCTGGATACCCTTTACGGCGAACGCCTGCTGCATTTCGAGCAGTTGGCGTTCCTGGGCAAACTCGCCGGGCTGATACTTGCCTGTTGAATCGAAATACCCGTAGAATTTATCGGCGTTCTGCTTCTGTTCCGCGGTAAGCAGATCGTATTTGCCCTGGTGTTTCTGGCCGTTTGCGTCGGTGAATCCCCAGAGTTCCTTTTCCTGGTTCTCGATGGTCTTGGCCTGCAGTCCCAGGGCGGTGGCGGATTGCTGGAGCTTGCCGTCGATGTATTTGCCATCCGCGCCTACTCCGCCGAGGAGTTCGGTCTTGCGGAGGTTGTAGTCGCCCATGTCGATGCCGAGTTTCTCCGCGGCAATCTCCGAGGTGCCCTTCACCCATGTACCATCTGCCCGCTGATATCCGAACTGTGACGCCTTATTGATATCGATCCCCTGCTGCTGCAGATAGACCTGGTCCTCCGCGGGTACCTGGTACAGTGCATTCTGGCCGGCCTGGAACTGGCGCGTCTTCTCGTTCTCCGTGGCTGTTGCTGCGCGGTTCTCCTGGCCTTCGGCAGCGCCCCGGACGTTGACCAGGTTGTTGATGGCCTGCGCCTGGGTGGTCGATTCGGTGCCGGCAGTGCTGTTGCCCTGGGCGATGGCGTTGATGAGGTCCTGCTGCTGCTTATTGACGATATCCAGGTCTGTGGAGCGGGAGAGGTCGACGCGCCCTTCGCCGATCTGCAGGGCTGTTCCGATGAGGTCCTGCAGGTTCTTTCCGGTGTTTGCCACGGGTGCGGTTTGCTGGCGCAACGCTTCGAGCTGCTGGGCCTGTCCGCGGTTGTATTGGTCCATTGTCAGCTGTTTATAGGATGTCGGGTTGAACGCCCCGGAAGGGTTTTGCAGGAGCTGCTGGGTTTTGTCGCTGGTTAGCTTCAGGGTAGTGCTCGGGTTGGCGGCATTGCCGATGGCTGCCTGCTGCGCGGTCTGGAGAACCTGGTTGTTGCCGGGAACGGTTGACCCTGCCGGTGGAGGGGGTGGTGTTCCTGGTGCGCCCTGGGTGGTTCCCTGTGCGGCAGGATCGGTTTTAGGCCTTGTGTTCCAAAGCGTGGTTGGCTGAAATGGATTGGTCTGGTAAGGATATGCCATAATGGTGCCTCTCTGTTATTTCTTGGCCTTCGGTGATTTCTTGTTCTGCGCCGGCGCATCCTGACCTTCCGCCGGTATGCCTTGCGCGGGTGCTGCGGCCGGTTGTGGCGCGCGCGCTCTGTTCATGAGCTCGGCATTGATCTGCGTCAGGTTATTATTGAGCTGGTCGCGCTGCGCGATCATGTCGAACGCCAGTGCCTTGAGGTTGTTGGTGGGGATCTGCTCGATGGCGATCTGCTGGGGCTGGTCGTTTGTCTGCGCGGGTTGATTTGATTTGGACATGGTTCCCTCTTTCTGAATGGGTTTATTTATAAGGGCATGCTCGATGCGACAGTCGCAATCGAGATAGATGCTATAGCCTGCGGCGCGCGCTTTGCGGCAGAAGGTCAAATCTTCCGGCTCTTCGAGAATGCAACGGCGTTTCGTGTCGTCGGTATAGTAGACCTCGCCGAATCTGAACCATGGATATTTCAGGCGCTCGAATATCTCGCGCTTGATGAGTAGAAAACCCGCTCCGACCCAGTCGACATTTTTCAGGCCGGTGGAGGTGGCGGGAGTGAATTCGCCCTGGTCTTTGGGTGGCTTTGGGAATCTGCCGGCGCAAAAGCATTCTTGGTTTTTGCGCTCCAGGTATGCGCCGCTTACAATAGGGAGATTGTAATTGAGCAAGCGGTCGATTTGCCCGTACTCGAATCCGTGGACATCTGAATCGATGAACAGATAATGCGTGAACGTCTCGGGGGGTATCTGCTCCAGGCGATTTTTCTGGCCGAGGTTGATCAGTGAGTTTCGGCCCTTGTGAATGTAGGTTGCGCGCGCGCGCCTCCATTGCCAGGTAAACGCATCGCTGCGAAGCGCCGCGATTGACTCCTCGATCGGGAGCGCCGGATCGTTGGGGGTAATAATGCCGGTGACCGGGTCCTGCTGCCATTCGTTATAGAACACCGTGCATATTTTGACAAAGGGTTTATTCATGGAACCACCTGTCGAACCCGTTTATCTGGTAGAGTGCCGCGGCGTCGTGTGCAAATATCGTGTATCCATCGCCGTTGTAGTGGTGGTCTTCGCAATAGTACGCTGTCGGCATGGTGCGGATAGGTGCGAGCACAATGTTTTTCTCATGCTGTAGCGATTCGATCTTCTCGTCAATGATCTTTTCGAATGTGCGGTATCTTTCGAGCTCGGGGTCGCGGAGGTTGTTGGTTTCGTAGCGCCCGAGGATGCAGGGCAGCGCGGGATCTCCGACACTGTCGCGGATCTCTTTTAAAAGCCGCATGAAGTCGCGGGGGAAACTTTCGGCGAGATCCTGGTTGCGGCCCTCGACATATCCGTACATGGCTACGACTCCGCCGATGGTTGCCTGGCGCCTGGCAAAGGATAGACGTTTGAAAAAGAGGTCGTGTTTCTCATTGCCGGGAACCATCTGGTATACCATGGCGCTGGAGTATGCGCCCTTGAGCCCGGCGAATTGGTAATCGGGATAGAGGATGGCCATGCGCTTGAGGAAAGGCAGTACCGGGCTGCCGGAAGTTGCGCCGAAAAGATGGTTGTCGGTGCCGTGGTAGAATCCTTTTTCATCGCCCCAGAGATAGATGCGATCGTGGGGGATGGTATCGGCAATGGTTGGCGCGCATCCGCCGCACATGTTCGAGTGACCGATGAAGAGGAAACAGATTAATTTAAGGGAATCAAGCATAATTTTTCAATTCTCATTTTTCTGTGGTGTACCTTCCCACCCTGGGATTGTCAGAACGTAAGCCTCAATTTGTGCATTGATATTCGCCGATACGTCCACGTAGAGCGGTTCCGGCATTCCCTGCGCGTTTACCTTTGTCAAGCGGATATTTTTTTGCAGATGCTTCCCGCTCTTCCATTTTGCCTTTGATTTCGACACGCAGTAGGTGAAGTCGCAGCGGTTCCGCGCAACATCGTTTCCCCATAAGCGTCGGATCACGACTTGCTCAGTTGCCCAATAGGCAGCGGGGACGGTGTCCTCTCGCTCTTCGTTGTAGTAATCTTTTTCAAAGGCCATTATTTACCTCCTGCTTTTGCTTCACGCTGTATCGACTGTATCCGATCATGTTGATAGTATTCTTCCGGTATCTCAAATGGTTTTCCGATTATGTTAAGGCGATCTGGTTGCACCCCTTTATTGAATGCTCCCCATTGTTTTAGGGTTATTTTCCTCGCCAACAAATTGACAAGCACTTCGGAAAACCATTTGGTGCCAGCCAAACCGATAGCCGCCATCATTTCGATTGACGGAACGCCACCGCGCCAAACAGCGTGAACACCTTCGCGGGAAAAGTCGTAGGGTTTTAGTGGCACCATATCACAATCAAACACCACACAACCTCCAACAGTCGAATGTATCGTTAGCGCCCAAATGTCTTTTTCAATCGCGGCCTCTTCGTTAGTCCCTTGGAATCCTTCGTCAAGGATCAACTCGTACTTGTCGCCCCAACCCTCGATATTCTTCCGTGCCAACTTCATTGAGCGCTCGTATTCAGCGTTCGGCTTTCCGTACCATTTCTGTTTGTAAAGCATATCTCTCCTTATGCAGCCGCTATTAATCCATGAGAAATCATCGCGTCGCGCAAAGCGTCAATCACGCCGTCCGTTGTCGCGTCGCCTGAGTTTATTGCGTCGTCAATCCGTGCATCGATTATGCGGGCACCGACGACCTTGCTTGCTCCGTGGTAATAGTCACCAGCAAAGATACTGCAAGCATCACCGTAATTTGTGATCCTCAGCCCCGTTGAAAGACCATCGATGTTGATATCTTTCCCTAATCCGTGTCCGCTGCTTTCCTCATAACTTAATTTTATTCCAGTTCCGAAAGATCCATCGACAGCCGTGCCAGTTGTACGGTGCTCAAGTCGCAGCATGTAAAGAACGGTGTTCGTAGCGTCGTCCTCAAGGTGATACCGCCCCGACCCCGTCACGTCCAGACGGTATGTATTGTTGGTGTTGCCAATGGAGACGTTGCCGGTTGAATTAATTCTCATCCATTCATACAAACCGGTTCCGTCGCACGTTTCAAATGCCATTACCGCAGGGGTATTAGTTGATGCCGCCCCGTTTTGTAAAACAATAATTCTTGCCGCAGCCGTAAAACCCGATCCGCTATTTCCTAACCACGCGACCGCACCTATTCTCTCTCCATTGGTTGTTGCAACATTCCCCTCTGTATCGTTGTGCGATTTATAAAAGTTCAAAAACCCTGAATGTTTATTTGTATCCGAGTACGATCGGCACGTTATCCCGCCGCTGGCGGCCAGGGTAGACATATCAATAAGCGATGATGGAGCGATGAAATTAATCCCCAACCACCCGGCCGTGGTAAATCGCGCCTTCTCTTGCCCCGCACCCGTTCCGGTGTTAAAAATTATTTGGCCATAATCTCCATACGCGGACACGCGCATTAATTGATCATCAACAGCGTACCCGATATAGCCATATCGCGTTGCGTCGTCAGTGTCGCGCAAATAAACGGCGGCACCGCTTGTGCCCCTCACGTCAATGCACCGACTAAATCCCTGAGAGTCGTCCGGTACTGCGCCAACTCCTAAATGCCCACCAGCAAAAACAAAGTTCCCCGCCGTCTCGCGGGTGAATACCATGTTGGTACCATTGTCCATGATGGACGAATCAGAACCAGCGCCGAAAATCAGTTTTTTCGAATCAACGGGTATCGCCAGATTCCCGCCAGCGGTAACCTGAAAATACACCGTTGTCGCGTTATCGCCATAGACTCTGAACGTAGACCCAGCGCTTGACAAAGCGTAGAATATTCCCGGATCTAAATCGCCGGAATAATCTTTCCCGATAAAAGCTGCATACGGAGAATTGCCATCGTTGCCGCTGAAAAAATACCAATATTTCGTGTGCGCTGCTGCTCGTATCGTTCCGGCATTGCTTCCGGTCCCCGACAAAACGAGAGCCGGGCTTGCGGATGATATTCCAAGGTTAAGATCTTGATGCGTATTGACTGCATACGTGGTTGGCGATATTGTCAGAGCTGGTTGCTGATTAGTTCCGAGAATAAGGGCAACGTTATCGTATGGGCCAACGAACATGCGCGTACTGCCGTACGATTGTAACCAGCAAGAACCCGAAAGGTTTTGGCCGTATGTTGAACCGAGGCGAGTCGCTCCCGATTTTTGCATAATCAAGTACGCACCAGTACCGTTATAACCAGCGCCGACAGCGGAGTAGTAGGTTGTCCCGATGTTGTCGGCCAGTATTGATATGCTGGGGTCGATCACATGGATTTTTGCGGCTGTAGGGGTAGCGCCTACGCCGATCATTGTGTTTGCAACATCGGTGTAGATCGGCGAGTCTCCGATGGTGGCGGCTGTCGCAAACCTGGGGACGCGGTACTGCGTGCCGCTGATCGCGGAGGCGGGAGCCGCGCCGATGTCGCTCAATACTCCGGATTTGCTGCGGTACGATACGTATCCGCTTTTGATTGTGAGGATACCATCGTAGGTATCGCCGCCAATGTCGGGTACGTTGGTGATTTTAAGGCCGCCGCCGGGGCCGGGCTCAAGGTGTATTTGGCCGGAAGCGTTGGCGGTGATTTTGATGTCTTTATTTTCCGCTGCCGCAATTGAGAGGGATGCGGTTGCGGCGGTGTATTTGATCGAAGCGTATGGCTCGGCGATGGAGTTGGCGAAAAGTACGCCTTTCTCGGCCGGGAAATAGGCATTATCGGCGAAGGATCCGACCTTGGCCGCGTCAAAGCTGAGTGATACGGATGTGAGCGGGCTGTCATAGAGGCTGCTGTGGCGGTGTGCGGTTGGCGATCCGCCCAGGTCGGCGAGGAGCTGGGAGAGTGTGCGGGTGAAGAGGTGGCCTTCGAATTGAACCATGACGCCGCTGTATGCCGAGCTGCCGAAATCATGCAAGTATTTCACCTGCACGGTACCGGATTGTGAACCTGGTTCGAGGATGACCGATCCGGATAGCGGGGCATACTCGCCGCCGGTGGTGTAAACGCCTTTTGCCACTCGGTTGGTGTGCCATATTTCGGTATGCCGGTGGTTCAATCCCAGGTAGTCGATGGTTCCGAACCGCTTATAGTTCGTGCGATCGGTTATCAGGATGTCGGCGTCGTCCTGGTAGGTGAGCGTGATGGTTGCATCGCCGTCGATCGTTTTTCCGTTTGGCGCTGACACGGTAACGGCTTTATTTGCGGAGTCGATCTTCTTGAGGTAGATCGTCACATTGTCGAGCGTGGTGCAGTCGGGCAGCGTTATGGAGAACGGGGCAGCCGTCGCGTCGATCTCGGCGAATATGATGTCGCCGGGAGCGTACCCGCCCGATATCCTGGGTTTCGCCGGCGTGAGTGTTAGGCGCTGGATCATTGGCTACCTTTTGTAAATGATCGTCTGCGATACTACGCCTTTGGCTCCGCTGTTCACGAATGCCGTGTAAATATCGAGTCCGGCGACATCCGCGCCGGCGCCATCCCTGACCGTATAGACCGGCCAATAACCGAGTGAGCCGTTGACGGTAATTTCTCCGGGGAACTGATCGCCGTTATTGATTACGATGCAAGGGACATATCGAAATGATTCGGTGGGCAGGATCGCCGCCGGAAAGGACGTTGTTGGGTATAGGGATAAGCTCGTTGTGTTTGACGTGCAGAACAGTCCTCCGATTCCGGAACGATTCGGGAACGTAAGGAATACTATGCTATCGAGTACCATATAGTTGCAGGTGGTGGTTGATTCCGCAGTGCATGCGCCGGTTGTGATTTTAATGCCGAATGTCCCGCGTGAAAAGGTGCTGAGTGTGCCACCTGGCATTTCGATATCGGTGGTGCGAATTTTCGACGTGACGATGGTATCCGTTGTGATTTTTTTGGTGGTGATGGTGTCGATGTACGGATGTCCTTTTATGCTGTCGATATCGGGATTACTGCGGATAGAATCGACCCTCAGATATGAGATGGTTGAGTCGTGCGATGATAGATTCGTCCAGCGCATCCATTTTGTATTGAGTGAGTCGTTGAGACGTGCGGCCCATGCTTCGAGTGTGTCGAAATTATCGTTAAAGTCGTCCGCTTCAATGACTGCCGAATCCTGAAATGTGTTTGGGACCGTGATGTCGTCTAGCGCCCAGGCTGATAGGGCGAAAAGCAGGGCAATGAATATAAATCTCATGTGAACCTCGATGCGGTTAATACTCCGGTGGCTTCCATTTGCAGGACCTCAAATTTTTTATCTTCGAGTACCTGGTTGATTACAAAGTAGACGGCATAGCCATTGATCGATCGCGGCAGCTTTGCGATTTTATGCGTGGGTGTGGCCGGCGCGAATCTGTCGACGCCAAAGCGGGCAATACCGAACCGGGCGACATCCGTGGTGGCGGTGAGCGGCTGCACGGTCTGCACGGTCTGTACTGCCGGGTATGTGAGGATGTGGGCCTCTACGGTCATGTTTTCGGCGAGCTGGGCCAGCATGCGGATGTCGGTCCAGCGTACTTTCGCGGATAGTGACATGATGTATACGCCGGTGACCACCTGCAGGGCCGGGATGCTCTCGGCGGTGAGAATGTCGCCTTTGTAGATGTCGGTGTCGGCGGCCCGGGTGTCGGTCTCTACATAGATCACGCTGTTGGCCGGGGCGGATTGTCCGGCGAACATTTGGCCATTGCTGTCGACCGTCAGGTAGTTTGCGCCGGCATCCCACTTTTCCCATGGGGCAATGACGGTATTGTCGGCAGCTACGGCAAAACGGTCGAGATTGAGAACAAGGCGGCTGTTGTTCGTTGCGTTGCCCACGGAGAGGTCACGGTATCCGAGATGGTATTCTGTGCGGTAGGATCTGCGATAAACCGCGCCGCAGGGCTTATTCTCATTGGATGCGCCATTGTACGCGATTTCAATCTCGGGTTTGACGTCGAGAGAAACATCGTAGCTGCTCATCTTCTCGCCGTCAAAAATGCGCACGCCGTCTTCGGTGAGCCCGATGAGGGTTCCGGACCATTCGGCCACGGTGCGGGGATATTTGAAGTAGTAGCGCTTTTCGACATGTTCAAAGCGCGCGCTGACATCGAAAAAAGGCTGGCGGATGAGTCCGGCCGGCGTGTTGATGTAAAGATGCTGACCGAGAGCGTGAATGCTCGTTATCAGATATGGGTAGGTGATGAAGTTGAGCTCGGTCCATCGCTCCAGGTCGTAGGCCGTGCCGGATTGCAGTGAATAGTAAACTGTATTGCCGGAAACCCCCCAAAGGCGGTTATCCGCTGCCAGGATCTGCGAGAATGCCGGGGGTACAATGTTACCGGCGGCCACGGCATCGTAGACTATGGCCTCGTTCTTTTCATAATCGGTGCTGATTGATATCTGGGTGCCTGAATCAACCGATCGATAGAAATAATAGGTCGAGCCATCGGCATCGCTCATGAAAACCACTTTGGTGGTGACCTGCGGATCGGTGGAGTCGGCGAAATTGTTGAGGCGGATGGCGTTGCTCACTCCGTTGACCAGGGTTATCGTTCCAAGGTTTTGCCCGGTCGAATAGAGGACGATCGTACCGGACACCTTGCGGGCATAACAGACATATATCTGATAAACGCCTGGGGCGAGCACTCCGCCGTCATACGCCTCTGCTGTTATGCCTGTGGGGGCTTCGATCCCGACCTGGTACGCCGTTATGTTTTCGAGCTTGATGTTTTTCGCGCCGTTCGAAATGAAACATTTATTCTGATAGGTTGCAAACCATGCCTCTCCGCCCCCTCCAAGGGTGTAGAGGAACGTGGTTGCGCCGGTGGTTTTATTGACGAGATAGAGATCGCCGCCGATGACGGTGAGCAGGCCGTCGGTGCCGTCCTGCTGCAGGTAGGTGTCGAGTCCACGTATCCATGTTGAGAGATCATCTATAATCCCGCGCATGCCTGGCCGGCGCTTAATCGATGATCCCTTGAGTATGGCATTTTTTGAGGATGAGCATTGCAGGCGGGTGGCGCCGCGGTAGGCTTCGCCCACTTTTACCGGTGGGTCCTGCGAGTTCATGCCGTCGCCGAATCCCGGGAACCGGATAGAGACCTCTTTTGATCCGTAGGACATCAGTTCCCCCGGTCATAGGATGGGTCGCGATGATCTCCTGTTATGATGCCGCCGCTGCCGTCGAGCGAATAGCCGGGCATATCGATCGGATCGCCTAAAACGTCGTTTTGCACTACTCGCGTATCCTGGTTGAGATCCTGGTGGGCCTGCTCATAGTCGCGGAGTTCGTCGGATAGGCGCTTGGTGATGGCATTATACTCAGGTCCGACCAAGCCACTTTCGGTGATGTGGATCTCCTGGGCTTTCAAGAGGAGCAGGTCGCCGGGAAAATAGGAGTACTCTGTGCCGGTTCCGGTGAAATCAGACAGCGTTTTCTGATATTTGAGTACCGGCGTGTTCGTCGGGTTGGAAAAGAACGCGATTGAAAGAGCATGCCCGGACTGCATGGTGAATGCGTTGGCGATCGTATACCCATTGTCGGAAAATCGGCTCTCGTTGTAGTAGTGGTAATCCGGGCGGCCGTCGCCATCCGAATCGTGGTAGACATCGAGTATCTGACCGCAATCGGACGGGAGATTTGCCGATTTATTCGCCAGGGTGAGCGCCTGTTTTTTGACCAGGTAATCCCATGGCCGGTACTGCCAGAGAGATTTCTGCGCCCGGTTCAATAGGTCCAGTTCAATGGACGTGACCGCGCCTCCCGTTGATTCGAGCCAATCGGTGAGGCGCGCTTTGATCTGGGCATAGGTGTCGGTATTGAGCATTTATTTTGCCTTTGCGACAGGATTCCCGGAAAACGATTTTTCTTTCTCGGCGAGCTGGCGCTTGAGGTCATCGATCTGCGCATTCTTGTTCTGCTCGTTCTGTTTGAGGCGCTCGATCTCCAAAGCCTTATTGAAGGCCTCGGGGTTGCGCGACTTCTGATATTCCTCATCGGTCAAAATGTCGCTTGATGGGTCCGCGGCGAGCTTGTCGAGATAGGCGATGTCGCTCGGGTCCGTGGTTTCGTAGATGCACAGCGGGTTTGCAGGGTTTGCGCTGATGCAATCGAATTTGATTGTACGGGTGAGATATACCGGCTCATTGCCGATGTAGACCTCGAGGCCGCGCCGGTCTTTTTTCGGCATGGGTTCGCCTGTGGCGTCGAGGCGTTTGCACACAACGGCGACTGAGCATTTCAGGGCGTAATAGACGTTCTTTTTCCCTTTTCCGGGTTTCTCCAGCAGGTCGAATTTCATGTTTTCCTCTTTTCAGGTTAGTGAGGGGGGGCGGGGGGCGGGGTGTCCGCCCCTCGGGTTATTGGTGCTCGCCTTATCGATAGTTCTTATTGATCTGTACCGGTCGCCGCTTCCATACAGAGATTCTATTCTGGATGGATTCGCCGCCGTTGTCGGTGTATCCCACGAGCTTGAGCGTGAATTTCATTCCGAACGCGCTGCCGCCTATCGGCAAAAGCACTGCCTCGCCGGCGGCCGCGGTGAAGGAATCCACTGCCACAACATAGAGAAGAGCGGAATTTTCGTCATAGCATCGAAGCGATACTTGAACCTTCACGGAGTCCGAACCTCCGCCGGTGATGGCGTCGCGGACAAGGATGTACTCGGTGAGCTGGTCCATGGGCCGCAAGGAGAAGAGGGTCATGGAATCGACGCCCACAAGGGTATCTTTGCCGGCCGCTGCGGATATGGTGGTATCTCTGATCCACTCGGGTACCGCGGTCGAATATGCCGCCGGCGCAGTGGCCCATGCCGCTGCCACAAGGGTCAATACTGCCAGGATTGCAAAAACTGTCTTTTTCATACGAAACCTTTCATTGAAATTGAAGGAAGTGAAAAGGCGGGGGCTTTCGCCCCCTCGGGGTTAATGGTTGATCAATACCACTCGGTGACTTTCGTGATGCCGTAGCCGCCATCCAAAACGCCTACGCCGATCTCGCCGAGGATCTCATGCTCGACAAAGTCCGCATCGTTTGCCTGGATGTTGCGCTTGACTTCCAGGTCCCGGCCTTCTTTGTAGCAATAGAAAACGTCTTCGGGATTGAAGATGAGCGCCTTTTTCGAGAACTCGCCCTGATCGAATGCGTTGTGCACGATCACGCGGATCGTGGGGCCGCTGGTCACGAACTTGTACGCCTTGAGCCCGAATTTCTTGAGCTCTTCGTCCTGCTGCATGACCATGCGATCCTCATTGACCCACTGCTGCATCCGGCCGAAGATTTCTTTACCGCAGAACTGGATCAGCTCGGCGTTGGAGTCGACCGATTCGTGCATACCGCTGACCGGAAGGTCTTTCATGTAGACATCCGGAGTCATGGCGCCGCCTGCCGGGAAGCTGCCCTGCGCCCAATTCCACAAGCCGCGGGTGGTGCGGAATGCATCGGCGAGGGTGCCGTCGGTCGTGGTGTCGCCTGAGCTGGCGCGTTCCGAAAAGATCAGGGTGTTCTCGACCTTGCGGTTACCCTCGATCATGTTGCGCTCGTTGATCCGGCCGAAGATGTCGCCGCCATAGTGCGGGTTGCCCTTGGCCGAGTTGCTGATCGCGACCGGGAAACGGACGATCTGCACGTAGTTGTAGAGATTGTCCTCATCCTTCTGCAGGATATAGGGCGCGGTGCTGGATTCCTCGTACGCCGGCGCCATGCAGACCAGGATGTCGCCCACGGCCGCCGAAAAGCTGGTGGAGCCCACGGATGTGACGGTGAGGGCGTTGGTGCTGATCGCGCCGACGCGGCACACCGTGTTATTCGCGGTGTTGACCAGGGTGTACTTGAGCCGAAGGCCGGTGGCGCTCGACACGCTCAGAGAGGTGCCGGAGTTGTATACCGATACCGTGAACGCGATGGCCAGGGGCGAATAGGTGAACGATTCGAATTTGGGCGTGGCGGTGGGCTTCTTGCCGATCAGGCCTTTCTCGCGCTTGATCTTCATGCCATCGGGCACGCCCTGGGCCACGAGCGCCAGCAAATTGGAACTGGCCGGAAACAGGTGCCGGATTTTGTCGGATACGGTACGTTTGAGGGTTCCGGTCGTGCTTACGGCCGGGGTGGTTTGAGCAGCGGTATAGACTGTTGACATAAATAAACTCCTTTAGATTTCGTCGATGTGTCCACTGAGGTATTTGTCGACCTCATCCGGCTGATCATCAGGCGATAGGCTGGCGGTATTCGCGGGCATGCGTCCGGGCGCGCCGATTGCACCTTCCTTGTGCTGGGCGGTCTGCGCCTGGGCATTTGCGCGAATGCGTTTCACCATATCCGGGAACATGCGTTGCTGCAGGTTTGACAGCGCCATCTTGACAGCGAAATTCAGGTTGTTCTTGTCTGCGGAAAACCGTGTCCACCATGAATTGAGTTCTGAGCCGAGTTTTTCAGGCGGCATCTTGGCCTTGTCGGGGTTCATCTGGTCGAATAACCATCTGAGCACCGGGCCGCCCACTTCCGGGGAAAACATGAGCTGCTGATACTTTTCGATACCGCCCATTTTCGCGGCAATCTCGGCTTGGTTGGACGAGGAGATGGGTTCGAGCTTTGCCATTTCGGTGGTTCTGGCGATCTCCTTGGCTTGCGCCTCTTTCTCCGCGTAGCGCTGTTCATAATCGCGCTGCGAGAAGTGATCGTTCAGGATCCCGCCATACTCGGCTTCGACCTGCTGGGCGGCCTGCTCGGCCGTGTATCCCTGAGAGATGTATTCCTTGATCCGTGCGATCGGGCCAAAGAGATTTTGTCGGATGGTGTCGCGGTATGTGCGTTCCTGGTCCATCTGCCGCTTCCATTCGGGAACATCCTGCTCCCCGGGCTTCGGTTGCTGCATCTGGGCCTGCGGCTCGATCTTCGGTTCGTATTTAAACCCGTCGCCGCCTACTCCGAAAAAATCGAATACATCGTCTTTGAGATTTCCCTGCTCGTCGTAAAACCCTTTCTCGATTTCCAGGCGCTTGGTTTCTTCGGCCTTGGTTTCCGCTGGTTTCTGCTGTTCCTGCGCGTTCGCTTCCGGGGGCTTTTGGCCCTCTGCCGGTTTTGCCTGTTGAGCCGGTTGAGGTTCTTTTTTCTGGTTAGTTTCAGTTTTCGCCGCTTCCGCGTTTTTTCCTTCGTCAAGAGACAATGGATTCCCCTTGTCGTCAACTAATTCATAGTTGGCGTCATTGAAGAAATCCTCGACATACGCGGACTGCGATACGTCGGTCATGACGTCGGCTTGCTGTACTGTCTCGGGCATTGTTTTCTCCTTTTCGAGTTGATCTATTTTTTACGGGAAAAGAAAAAGGCATGTCAGTGTGTCGGCACCGACATGCCTTTAATCTTTGTTCCCCTCCGGCAGCTACTCCATCGGGGTCCCCGTGTTTTCAGCGATCAGTTAATCGTCGTTATCTTCTCCCGCCAGATAGGCTTTCAGTTCGGTGGCCTTATTACCCTTCTTTTTGGGCTTCTCTTTCTTCGCCATGCTCTCGATCTCCCGGAGTTTGTCGGGAATTTCATCGATGTTGGTGCAGGTTACTTTCTTGTGCGATCCACCCCCCAAACCATCGCCGTAGCATTCCAGGGTGAGGGTGTCGTCGTCGTTCATGCTGATGTTGTAACTTTTCATAATCAATAATCTCCGAGATTGGTCCAGTGAATAATGATCGTGCCCGATACGGTGAGGGTGTCGTCGGCTGAGATATCCGCGTCGTCGATGAGAGCGGAAAGAAAGACGTCGACCGGGGTGGTGGTGCCGTCTTTAACCGTGCTTTCTGCCGCGGTGCTTTGGCCCGTTGCTGCGGCTACTCCTGCGGCCGCCTGCGGTATAGTGGTCTTTGGGATGATGTTTTGCATGGTTGTGGTGAGGTCGTCGCCGGTTCCTACTACCGTACCGATACCGAAATCGCCATCGAAAGCATCGGCAATACCACCCGCGCCGGCGGTGAATGTGAGGGCCGCGATTGCTCCATGGGTGAGGATTGCGCCGGCGGGAAGGTCGTATATTTTAACCCCTCCGACTCCCTGGTGATTCTCTCCGCCATCAACCACGGTTATCGGTGTATCAGTCAGAGAGATAATGGTTTTGTGAAAGTAGGCAATGCCGTACTCCACGACGGATACTGTCGCGCCGTTTTTGGCTCCCACTCCCGCGGATGTTTTTATATCGCCGTTGGCATTCAAAGAGGATAGTTTGGCGCACTCGGTGAGCAGCGCCAGGATTGCGACGAGGCCTTGCTCGCTCTGTATTTCGCCTGCGGTATCGGGAATAGGCCGCCCATTAACCATTCTCATGATTATTTCCTTTGCTCATGGTGATGCGCTCATTGAGGACTGAGCGCTCGTATAAAATCTTGCCGTCATCGCGGTATTTGATCAGACGATAGGATGGGACTATGCCATGCTGAACGAAAAACGTGGCAATTCGCCGGCCGGTTTTATCGAAACAGGCAACATCTTCGTAGGTGCGCTTCTCCTTGGCCTCTAAAAGCTCGCCTAACGCTGCCCCGTCGTCTACGCGGCGGGCAATCGCTTCGGCGCACTCGTTGCAGTCGGACGGGAGGTCCTGGTTTTTAGGCCTGCGCTTGAGCGTGTGAAAGTTGTAGATCATTGCGCACCTGCCTGGAGCTTTTGATATTTATTGGCAACGATATCGAGGGCCGCGTTGATACCGTTGTAGGCTTCGATCCGCCCGAATGCCCGATTACCGATATCCCCGGCCGCACCTTTCTGAATTTCCTGATAGGCTTCCTCGCGCAGGCGAACGAGCATTGCGCGCAAAAACTGATTGGCGGCTGCTTCGGATATTTTGGCGATATGTTCGGGATTGTCAAAGTCGCATGCTGTGACCGATATGTATGATCGGGGGAGAGATTCGGCGCGTGAAATGACCCGGCGGGCGGTGTCGATCATGTGGCCGGCTTTTTGCGTCTTGAGCATGGCGTATACCGTGGCAGCGACAAATAATGTTGCGAATATGATCATCGAGACTATGCCGATCATAACGCACCCGCCATCTGAGGAGTGGGAGAGGGCAGCCCCTGCACTGCTCCGCCCGCCGCTTCCTGGCCGGGTAGTTGCAGGGATGGCATTGCCCCGGCCATCATGTCCTGTGGCTGTTCCTGATAGATGTCGTCGATATCGCCGGGAAGATCGAGTTTTCGTAGCCATTCCTTGAAAACAGGACCCCAGTTGATATTCTGGAACGCGGGGTTGCCGCTGCCGGCGAAATTCAGCATGGCCGTAATGACGTTCTGCAGCCGCATGCTCTCGCCGATCTTGTTTTTATTCATTGACGAGCTGACATTGTATGAGTATTGCCCGAGGATATCGGATTTTTCGAGCACGCGGGATTGCTGCTTTATATCGGGGCGGATGGCGAACCGATCGGCCAGGTACTGCTGCAGCATGACGCAATCGATTTCACCCATTGACACAAGGGCGTTGCTGAACTGGTCGAGGTAGTCG
>CAUYUB010000234.1:0-3049 GCA_963575685.1 Gammaproteobacteria bacterium
GACCAGAGCTGGAGCAAGATCCATGATTTCTGGTTGGACCAGGGCTTCCTGCTCAAAGTGGATGACCCAAAAACCGGGATACTAGAGACGGATTGGTTGGAGAACCGTGCCAACATCCCGCAGAGCGGTGTTCGCGCGCTTTTTGGCAAGGTGATGGATGGACTCTACGACTCCTCCACCCGTGACCGTTTCCGGGTACGGCTGGAACAGGGTGAAGCCCCGAACACCACTGAGGTCTACATCTCCCACCTAGGGGCCGAAGAAGTCGTCAAGGGCGACAGCGGCATGGCAGATGCGCCCACCGATCCGGAGTTGGAGGCAGTGATGCTCCAGCGGCTGATGGTGTTCATGGGGTTCAAGAGAAGAAGGCGACCTTATTGGCGGTTCATGAGGAGCACGGGGAGCAGGCGCGCCTTGTCTCGGAAGGTGGGACCTCATCGCTGATCGTGGAAGAAGACTTCCCACGCGCCTGGCGCCATACCGGTCTTGCTTTAGACCAAGTAGGTTTCACCGTGGAAGATCGCGATCGCTCCAACGGTGTCTACTTTGTGCGCTACAACGACCCACTCAAAGACGACAACAGCAAGAAGAAGGGCTTCCTATCCAAGCTTGCCTTCTGGCGTAGCGACACCCCGCCCAGTGCCGAGCAGTATCGGATCCATCTCCAGGACAGGGGAGGGCGTACGGAGGTGACCGTGCAGACCAAGGATGGCTCCCGTGATACCTCGCCGACCGGACAGAGCATCCTGACCCTGCTCCAAGAGCGGCTTCGCTAAACCGACACAAAATATAAAATCAATAAGGAAAGAAAAACGCTGAAGACTGGGCAGTCTCATGGAGACTTGTCCAGTATTTTCTGTTTTAAAGGTATCTTTTCTTTTTGATTAAAATAAAAATCTTTTGTTCTTTTTTCTTTTCATCCTTTGAATTTCCAGAAGAATCTTTTCAGGACCGATCCACATGTTCGAGAACCTCACCCAACGGTTGGAGCGTACCCTGCGTACTCTGCGCGGTCAGGGACGGCTTACGGAGAACAATATCAAGGATACCTTGCGCGAAGTGCGAATGGCCCTATTGGAAGCGGATGTTGCCCTGCCGGTGGTTCGGGATTTCGTTGAGCAGGTCAAGACCCGTGCGGTGGGTCAGGAAGTGATGCAGAGCCTTACCCCCGGTCAGGCGCTCATCAAAGTGGTGCATGACGAACTGATCGCCCTTATGGGCGAGGCCAACCAAGATCTCAATCTCACCGTACGCCCTCCTGCAGTGGTATTGATGGCCGGCTTACAGGGCTCTGGCAAGACTACTACCGTGGCCAAGCTCGCCCGCTTTCTGAAGGAGCGGAGGAAGAAGTCGGTCCTGGTCGCAAGCTGCGATATCTATCGCCCCGCGGCTATCGATCAGTTGCGGACCTTGGCGGCGGAGGTGGGGTGCGAATTTTTCCCGAGTACGCCTAAAGATGATCCGGTAGACATTGCCCGCAACGCACTGGACCAAGCCCGCAAACATCATGTGGACGTGGCCATCATCGACACTGCCGGGCGTCTCCATATCGATATGGAGATGATGGGTGAGATCAAACGCATCCACGCTGCAATTACTCCCATCGAAACCCTGTTTGTTGTGGACAGCATGACCGGTCAGGATGCCGCCAATTCCGCCCGCGCCTTCCATGAGGCGCTACCGCTCACCGGCGTAGTATTGACCAAGACCGATGGCGATGCCCGTGGCGGTGCCGCGCTTTCTATCCGCCAGATTACGGGCAAGCCGATCAAATTCTTGGGGGTAGGTGAAAAGACCGATGCCCTGGAGCCTTTCCATCCGGATCGGGTTGCCTCGCGCATTTTGGGAATGGGTGACGTTCTTACCTTAATTGAGGAAGCCAGCCGCAATATCGACCAGAGCAAGGCGCTCCAGATGGTCGAGAAACTCAAAAAGGGCAAGACGTTCGACCTCGACGACCTGCGCGATCAGGTACGCCAGATGAAAAAGATGGGTGGAATGGCCGGGATCATGGAAAAAATCCCCGGTATGAACAGCTTGTCTCCCCAGCTTAAAGGGCAGCTCGACGATAAGGAATTTATCCGTACGGAAGCGATTATCAACTCCATGACCCCCCATGAGCGCCGCTGCCCTGACATCATCAAAGGCTCACGCAAGAAACGTATCGCCGCTGGTTCCGGTACCCAGGTTCAAGATGTCAATCGATTGCTCAAACAATTCCTCCAAGCCCAGAAGATGATGAAGCAGATGAACCGGAAGGGCGGAATTATGAATATGCTGCGTTCCATGGGTGGTGGTGGCCAGATGCCGTTCTGATACATGGCTATTTTGCATTACCAAAAGTGCATTCCCGCACTTTCTCCTACTTAGTTCTTACCATGTCGAACCGTTTCTTTTTGTTGCTGCTGCTTCTCCTCGTTGTCAACCTCCCCATTTCAGCTCTTTCCGCCGATGGGGAACGGGTCTACGTCTATAAAGATTACAACGCGTTGGAGAATCAGGGAGTCTGGGGCAGCATTATGCCGGCACGGGCAGCCGAGATCAGCAGCGCCCTCTTTAAAACCTTTCAAACGCCCGGTTGGGAAGGAAAGGGGACAGCGGTACAGATCCTCTTTGACCTGACACAACCCCCGAACTGGGCCGGGATTGTGGTACCGGTACACGAAAACTACTGGGGAGAATGGCGGGCATCCGCCCTCGACCTTTCGAAGGCGAAAAAACTGGTGTTCTATGCCCGAGGGGAAGCGGGAGGAGAACAGATCCAGGTGAAGGCGGCTATTGCCACGGATAAGCCATATGGCGATTCGGCATTGATACCGATCACCAGCGCTTGGCTGCCTCTCGAAAAAGATTGGAAGCGTTTCGAGATCCCGGTTGATGGTAGCCAGTTGCAACGAGTAATCACCCCTTTCTCTATTATGGCCAACAAGGCCCACAATCCACCGGCCCGCATTACCTTATATGTAGATGAGATCTATTATGAGCTTGCGGAATAATGGGCACGGCAGTCCAGGATCTAAAAGGAAGCGGAGGTGGTACTGGGTAGGTT
>CAUYUB010000235.1:0-3042 GCA_963575685.1 Gammaproteobacteria bacterium
GTAACCCAGCAAAACGCCAGTGCTGCCGAAGAGATGTCGTCCACCTCTGAGCAACTCTCGGCTCAGGCCCAGCAATTGCAATCCACGATAGCCTTCTTCTCCCTGGGCAATACCCGCAATACCCGCTCGGAACTACCGTCCACTCATGCGCCATTGCCACGCCCAACAGCGACGATGGGGATGGGGCGGCGTCCTCATAAAAACATTGGCGTAGCTCCTATTACAACCGTACCACATACCCAACATACCGGTAGCAACAAGGGTTTTGCCCTCAAGCTCGACGGTCACCACCCACGCGGGGATAGCGATGATGCCGGTTTTGAACGCTATTAAACTTTAAGACCAAGAAAAACCGAATTCAAATTCATTAAAGATTAAAAGATTTTTCTTTTGTGCTTAAAAGAAAAATCTTTTGATCGTGACCGTAATTGATATGGCCGAATCTATATTTGATGCGCCACGGCTCAAGCCCCGCGAATTCCAGCGCCTTGCGGTCCTCATTGAGGGGCGGGTTGGGATTCGTATGCCGCCCAACAAACAGACCATGTTGGAGGGACGGTTACGCCAGCGGCTGCGAGAGCGCGGCATGGATGACTTCGATCAGTATTGCCGTTTTTTATTCGAGGAGGGAGGGCTTGACGAGGAACTCAGCGACCTGATTGATGCGGTTACCACTAACAAGACCGAATTTTTCCGTGAGCCCCGGCACTTCGATTTCTTAATTACTACGGCGTTGCCCGCGCTGACCAGGCGCGGCGTTGGCGTGACTCGACCGCTTCGGGTGTGGAGTGCGGGTTGCTCTAGCGGCGCGGAACCCTATACCCTGGCCATGGTGTTGGCTGAGCAAAGACGGGCATGGCCCGGTTTGGATTTTCACATCCTCGGAACGGATGTCTGTAGTAATGTATTGAATACCGCAGTCAAGGCCATCTACCCGGAAGAAATGGTTGAACCGATCCCTCCTGAATTGCGCCGTCGTTATCTGCTAAAGAGCAAGGAACGCCGTGAACGACTGATCCGAATAGCCCCAGAGATGCGTGCGCAGGTTGAATTCAAGCGTCTGAACTTCATGGACTCGGAATATCGTCTGAATCCTCTACAGGATATTGTATTCTGCCGCAATGTTATTATCTATTTCGACAGTAAGGTACGTGCAGCGGTATTGAATCGCATCTGCCAGGGGATTATTCCGGGTGGGTATCTATTCATGGGACACTCGGAAACGATTAGTAATCTCGATCTACCTCTGCGTCAGGTCGGATCTACCATCTATATCAAGGTGTAGCCATCGTCACCCTCGCTCCCCAAAAAATTAGGGTTTTGGTGGTCGATGATTCGGCATCGGTGCGCGAGACACTGAAGGAGATCATCGCTACGGACCCAGAACTTGAGGTCCTGGGAACGGCCTCCAATCCCTATACGGCTGCCCGCCTAATCGCTCAGGAGGTGCCGGATGTCATTGTCCTCGATATTCTGATGCCGCGCATGGATGGTATTACCTTCCTGCGCAAGATCATGCAGCAGCGACCCATCCCGGTGGTGATGTGTTCGGTACTGACGGAGGAAGGTAGCGAGACCCTGATGGATGCCTTGAAGGCAGGTGCCGTCGATATTATTCAAAAACCGCGCGTCGGGTCGCGCGAATTCCTGTTGGAGGCGCGGATTAAGGTATGCGATTCGATCAAGGCGGCAGCACGGGTCAAACTACGGCCCATCATTCCGCCACCTGCGGACAAAGACTCATTGGATTCGGTAAAACTCACGGCCGATGTTATTCTACCGCCGCCGAATCAGAATCGACATGGCGCATCCTTCCGAATCACCGAAAAGTTGGTATGTATTGGCGCCTCCACAGGCGGGACCGAATCGTTACGGGTATTGCTCGAAACCCTGCCGACTAATTTTCCCGGTACTGTCATCGTCCAACACATGCCGGAGAAATTCACCGAAGCGTTTGCCAATCGCCTCAATGGATTATGTCCAGTAACGGTCAAGGAGGCGCGAAATAACGATACCGTCCAGCAGGGCCAGATACTGATTGCCCCTGGCAACCGACACATCCTGATCCGGCGTAGCGGTGTCCGTTATTTTGTAGAGGTCCGCGATGGCCCTTTGGTCTGTCGGCATCGACCATCGGTGGATGTCCTGTTTCGCTCAGCCGCCCGCTATGCGGGGTCCAACGCCGTCGGTGTGTTGATGACCGGAATGGGCGATGACGGCGCACGCGGATTGCTGGAAATGAGGCAGGCGGGTGCCCATACCATTGCCGAAGACGAATCCAGTTGCGTAGTATTTGGAATGCCACGTGAGGCCATCAAGCTGGGGGCAGCTGGTGTTGTGTTGCCGCTGGGGCGAATTCGTGACGAGATTTTGCGTAGTTGTGCGATGCGGGAGGCCATCTGAAGTACTCTCTGCCCTCCCCTCCCCTCCCCTTCCCGATTCGCAATCTGGCCCCGGGAGAACTCGATTGTGACCGCGATCCGCACTACGTCAGAACCGTATTGGGGTCCTGTGTCGCGGTTTGCCTGTGGGATCGGCAATTACACTTTGGTGGAATGAATCACTTTGTTCTCCCTACCCGAACGGCCAACGATGAGTATTCTTTCCGCTTCGGTGATGTCGCAGTACCAGCACTGATCGAACGGATGATCAATTTCGGCAGCAGCCTGGAATGTCTTCAAGCCAAGGTATTTGGCGGTGCCAATATTCTGTACCCAAGAAGTTCCATCGGCCAGCGTAATGTCGAGCTGGCCATCGACGAGCTAAATCGCTATCAGATTCCGGTGGTAGCCAGTCGACTCCTCGGAACTAATGGATTGGTGATTCGTCAATGTACCAGCAATGGAGACATTTTGGTGCGTACGATTAGAAATAGCGCCAATTCTCTGCCATCCTACAAAGACACTGGTTAATAAGGGTGCGGCCAGAAGTGAGGCAAGTCCCGGTTAAAAAACTACCAGGAGCCAGCCGCCGCGTCGCGACAATTAAAATTTATGTCTAAAATCATCACGTTCATTCAGTCGTCGCTACGCGACGATGAAA
>CAUYUB010000236.1:0-3040 GCA_963575685.1 Gammaproteobacteria bacterium
TTTAGTCCTTCCCGCGACATGAGGATGTCATCAGGATACTGTTATCATTAAGGGCATTAATGGCCTTAATGGCCTACTTCAATCGTAGGAGAAGGCATCCATGACTACCAACCTCACGCCCAAACCCCGCTTCGTCAGCCGGCTTACCCGCAACACGTTAGCCCTGATCCTGGCTGGCGGCCGTGGTTCACGCCTCATGCAACTCACCCAATGGCGTGCCAAACCCGCAATGCCCTTTGCCGGAAAATTTCGGATCATCGATTTTCCATTATCCAACTGTATAAACTCGGGCATCCGCCGCATCGGCGTGTTGACACAATATATGGCACACCCCTTGATCCTCCATATCCAGCAGGGATGGGGGTCCGGGCGTGCCGAATTCGGTGAGTTCGTCGAACTGCTCCCCGCCCAGCAGCGCACCGGTGCCTCCTGGTACGCCGGTACTGCGGACGCGATCTTCCAGAACCTGGACATCATCCGCCGCCACGACCCTGAATTCGTGCTCATCCTGGCCGGGGACCACGTCTACAAGATGGATTACGGCGAGATGATCGCCCACCACGTCAAACATCAGGCGGATATGACGGTAGGCTGTATCGAGTTGCCTACCGCCCAGGCCAAGGGTCTGGGGATCATGACGGTAGACGGGGAGGGACGGGTAATCCGTTTTACCGAAAAACCGGAACACCCCGAATCCATCCCCGGCCGTGACGGAATAGCTCTGGGTTCGATGGGAATCTATGTCTTCAACACCTCTTTTCTCTACGAGCAGATTATCCGAGACCACGACCAGCGTCTTTCCAGCCACGATTTCGGAAAAGATGTGATTCCCTACATCATCGACAAGTATCGCATCCATGCCTACCCGTTCCGGGACGTACAGAGTGGTGCGCAGGCCTATTGGCGTGATGTGGGGACCGTAGATGCCTTCTGGGAAGCTAATTTGGAACTGATCGGCGTCGCCCCCGAACTCAACCTCTACGACGACAATTGGCCCATTTGGACCTATCAGGCCCAGCTCCCTCCAGCCAAGTTTGTTTTTGACGACGATGACCGGCGCGGAATGGCGGTAGATTCGATGGTTTCCGGCGGCTGCATCATGTCCGGGTCCACCATTCGACATTCCTTGCTGTTTTCCAACGTCAAGGTTCACTCCTATGCCCAGGTACAGGATTCGGTGATTCTGCCCAATACCGATATCGCCCGCCGTGCCGTCGTCAAGCGTGCCGTGGTAGACGAGGGCTGCATGATCCCCGAAGGAATGACCATCGGCGTGGATCAGGAAGAAGACCGCCGCCGATTTTATGTAAGTGAAAATAACGTAGTATTAGTCACCCCCGAAATGCTTGGCCAGGAGTTACATCGTGTCCGTTGATGTACGTTTACCGGTAGTGCTGTGCTGGCACATGCACCAACCCCAATACCGCGATCCGCTTTCCGGCGAATATATCCTGCCGTGGACCTATCTCCATGCCATCAAGGATTACGTGGACATGGCCGCCCATTTGGAGGACTGCCCAGGCGCACGAGCAGTAGTTAATTTCACGCCCCTGCTCCTGGAACAGATCGAAGACTATCGTCTCCAGATCTCTCAATTCCTGAGCCATGGCACCCCGATCCATGATCCCCTGTTGGCAGCCCTGGCAGGCACAGGTTTGCCGAACCATTTGGAGGAACGCCGTGACTTGGTGTATGCCTGCCTGCGCGCCAACGAACAACGTCTCATCGGACGCTTCCGTCCCTACGCCGAACTGGTAGAGATGGCACGCCTCGCCTTGCGTCGGCTCGACGGGGTGGCCTATCTGGCCAATCAATTCCTGACCGATTTGGTGGTGTGGTACCACCTCGCCTGGATGGGGGAAAAGGTCCGTCGCCAAGCCCCCGGCATCCAGCGTCTGCAGCAGAAAGGGGCGCGCTATACCGCCAAAGACCGGCGCGACTTACTGGTCATCATCGGCGATCTATTGGAAGGGCTACTACCGCGCTACCGAACGCTGGCAGATGCCGGCCGCATTGAGCTGTCCATGACCCCTTGGGGTCATCCCATCCTGCCGCTATTGCTGGACCTGGAAGTCGCCAAAGAGGCGATTCCCGAGGTCGCTCTGGGGGTACATCCCCACTATCCCGGCGGAGAAGAGCGGGCACGCTGGCATCTGGAGGAAGGATTGGCGGTGTTCGAACGTTTTCTGGGCCGCCGCCCGATCGGTTGCTGGCCTGCGGAGGGGGGGGGTGAGCAATGCCACACTAACGCTCCTTGGCGAACAGGGTTTCCGTTGGTGTGCCTCGGGAGAATCGGTACTACGCAACAGCTTCAATCGCCACCACCGACCGCTGAAGGATAACTGGCTGCACCGCGGCTACCGTTTTGATCAAGCACCGCCGCTCACCTGCTTTTTTCGCGACGACGGGCTCGCGGACCGTATCGGTTTTGTGTACTCCACCTGGCACGCCGACGATGCCGTAGACGATCTCGTTCACCACTTGGAAAATATTGCTGCGGCCATTGACCACACGGGGTCTCCCGATCGGGATGCTGTGGTCTCGATTATCATGGACGGTGAAAACGCCTGGGAGTACTACCCGGAGAATGGTTACTACTTCCTTTCCGCCCTCTACCAGCGCATCGAAAACCATCCGCGCCTCCGCCTGACTACCTATGCAGAGTATCTCCTAGGTCGCAACCAGACCACCGACCCACTGCCCGGTATCGTGGCGGGGAGCTGGGTGTACGGTAATTTTTCCACCTGGATCGGAAACGCGGACAAAAACCGTGGCTGGGACATGCTGGTGGAGGCCAAACACCGTTTCGATGCGGCGGTAGCAGCGGGTCACCTTAAAGGTGAACACCTCAAAGAAACCGAACGCCTGCTTGGGGTGTGCGAAAGTTCCGACTGGTTCTGGTGGTTCGGCGACTACAACCCCGAGGAGACGGTGAGTAACTTCGAGCGTCTGTTCCGCCGCCAATTGACGGGCCTCTATCGAATGCTGGGCGAAGAGCCCCCCGATTACCTGACCCACACCTTCACCCGCGGCAGCGGCA
>CAUYUB010000237.1:0-3038 GCA_963575685.1 Gammaproteobacteria bacterium
GATATGCAGAAAATGGAGAATCCTGAGATTTCAGGAGTTGAGTATCAGCAAGGCACGTTAGAGGGCTACGAAGCCCGTGAATATTTATTAGAGAAATGGGCGAGAGAATGCGCTTATTGCGGAAAGAAGGATGTTCCGCTGAATATTGATCATATCCACCCAAAAGCAAGAGGGGGCAGCAATCGCATCAGTAATTTGACGTTGGCGTGCCATCCTTGTAACGAAAAGAAAGGATCGCAAGATGCCAAAGTATTTCTTGCAAAAGATCCATCAACGGATTAATTCAAGGCATTAGCCATAAGTATTGCAGAATTACCCAAAGAGTCGACGGGTATGGATATTCCTGTGGACACAAACTAGCGTGATTCAAGAGCTACGTAGAGAACGGCATAGTGTCACACGATTAATTGTGCATCTTGAACATGGCCTGGGCGGCGTGGAAGGAGGGAGATCGGGGGCAGGCCGCTGGACTCGAACGCCGCGCCGTGGCGGTGTTCGGCCAAGTAAAGGCTTGGAGCGACGCGGTGACGGCGCTCTCCAACTTGAGCGATTACGTCGATCCCGAAGAAGCCCCCGCCTACTTGGCCCAAGCCCTGTGGCTGGCGTTGCGCATCCATACCCCGGTGGAGGACTCGCTCAACTTATGCGAAGCGATCCTCCAAGCCCTCGGTGGATTGGAGGCGGAGGCCGCGCCACTATTAGGTGGGGCGGCGGTCTTCCTGGTGGCGACACGCGGCACTCAGCACCCAAACCAGGAACAACTCCTACAGCAGGCCATGGGGCTGCTCTTCGCCTGTGCCCAAGCGCAGGGATCCGAGGAGGATGATATCCCCCGCTGGTTGGAGGATTTGGGATTGCTCGACCCCACCCGGCTCCTACCGACCTTGGAGAAATTCCTGGAGGGATTGGTCAGTGAGTGGCTATTCAACCGCGCACTGGTGCCCCGCGTGGAAAGCTAGAAAACCGTGAGGTAAGGTTCATGCAAAAATACTTCAATACCACCGGCCCCTGTTTTTCGGAATGGCACTATATGGTGCCCCCGCTGCCCCGATTAAAGGGCGTGGAGTTACTTATCGAGCAAGGACAATATTTTGTTATCCATGCCCCCCGGCAATCGGGCAAAACCACTTATCTTTATGCCCTAATGGAGAAAATCAATCGCGAGGGACGTTACACCGCGTTACAGGTCAATATCCAACCGGCGGCGAGTGGAGTGGATGCCAAGGAAGCCATGCGGATCATTGCCATGCAGATTGGCTTTCATGCCAAGGCTGCCAAGCTTCCCGATGTGGAGCAACCACCACCGCTTTCCGAACGAAAGGAGGAGTTGAATTTTCTGAGAGGCTACTTGACTGACTGGTGTTCGCGCAATCCAAAACCTATCGTACTATTTATCGACGAGGCGGATGCGCTACGCGATGAGATTTTTCTCGCGCTGCTCCATCAATTGCGCTCAGGATTCGAACTACGCCGCGATGATTTTCCTCATTCAATTTCCTTGATCGGCCTGCGCGATGTGCGCGATTACAAGATCCGTTTGCGTCCCGAACAGACCAGCCTCGGAACCGCCAGCCCGTTTAATGTCAAGGCGGAGTCGTTCTTCGTGGATGCCTTCACCTGGGAAGAGGTGGAGGGTTTATTTGACCAATACGGAACGGAAACCGGTCAATTATTCCCAGCAGGGGTCAAGGCTGAGATCTACCGTCTGACCCAGGGTCAACCCTGGTTGGTCAATGCGTTTGCCAACCATATTGTTGGACGCATTCTTGACGGTAATGTTCGTTTACCGATCACCTTGCCACTCGTCATCCAGGCACGGGAAGAACTCATCCAACGCCGCGATACCCACCTTGATTCCCTGATGGACAAACTGCGCGAGGAACCGGTACGAAGAATCGTCACCGCAGTCATCAATGGAGAAGTTCTGGAAGGCGACCGACTAAACGACGCCATCGCCTATACCCAGGACCTCGGACTCATCACTCGTAAATCTCCCATTCGTCTGGCGAATCCGATCTATCAGGAGATCATTCCGCGTGTATTGAGTTATGGCTGGCAGCTTTCCATCCCGAGTGATTATGCCGAGCTGGCTTGGTATCTCAAGGATGGGCGATTGGATATGGATGCCCTGCTCAAGGCGTTTCAGAAATTCTACCGTCGCCATTCCGAGGCATGGCTGGAGAAATACGATTTCCGCGAGGTCGGCCGTCAATTATTGGTGATGGCCTTTCTACAGCGTGTGATCAATGGCGGGGGGCGCATCGAACGTGAGATGGCGGTGGGGAATGGTCGGTGTGACCTTTGGATCGAATTCGGTCCTGAACAATTCGTATTGGAACTCAAACTCCAACATCATTCCTGGAGCGAGGAGGATGGCCTGGAACAACTCGCCCGCTATTTGAGCCGATTGAATCTCCTTCACGGCTATTTGCTGCTTTTTTCCACTGACCCAACCCAATCCTGGGAGCAGCGGTTACGCTGGGAATCACGCGAACAGGACGGAAAGCGTATTACCTTGATTGGGATGTGAATCGTTGGCGGAAATGGTTACCCCCTTCGCTTTTCTGTATGTCACCCAATCGAGAGTAATGTTGAGAGCATCACGGCCGAGCGTTCATTTCATTAGCCATTCATTCCGGGTCTTAGGTAGACAAGAAGGATATTCTCGTTGGAGGAACCCTAAAAATTGTTCTCGGACCAGGCAACGAAGATTCCAAATGGCGGGGGCATCAACAGCGCTCATTAAGGCGCGTAGTTCCATAGCGTTTCCCGTGGTATTGGTCACTTCCAATCCCCAGGTTTGGCCATCCCATAGCGGGGTATCCGCTAAAATCCGTTGCAGCTCACGCCGTCCCTCAGCCACGGGAAAGGTATAATCGACGAAGAAAGATACCGTCCCCAGCAGATCCGAGCTGGTGCGGGTCCAGTTCTGAAAGGGATGGTTTATGAAATAATTGATCGGCAATACCAGGTGTCGTTTATCCCAGAGCAGCACCACGACATAGGTAGCGCGAATCTCATCGATCCGGCCCCACTCT
>CAUYUB010000238.1:0-2996 GCA_963575685.1 Gammaproteobacteria bacterium
GTTAAAAAACTACCAGGAGCCAATCGCCGCGTAGCGGCGTAATGAATTTAGCCGTGGGTTTCAACCCACGGTTGAGAGTCGTTTATTACGATCGTCGCGTAGTGACGATTGAATTTACGTCTAAAATCATCATGTTCATTCAGTCGTCGCTACGCGACGATGAAAATCTCCCACTTCAATCGTGGGTTGAAGCCCACGGCTAAATTCATTATGCCGCTACGCGGCGGTTAGCCAGCCTGCCGTGGATTGAAATCCACGGCTAAAATCAACCGCCGCTACGCGGCAAAAAAAGGAAGGCGCGCTCAACGGGTTGCCCCCTTAAAAGGGCGCGCGTTTTACTATTCCAGAACGTTCATGAACTGGCCCGTTGCACACTCTCACCCTACAAATGGTATGCAGCATTGGTCGGCAAAACCGATGCTGGGGATTGAGACAAGGCGGTAGTGGTGTTGACGGAGCGTAACTGAAATCGGTGTACCGGCTACGTGGATTTGGTAGGAGACCACGGCGCCAACGTGGCGGCGGAAATCGGTTTTGCATTGGCCAACGTGTTGGCCCGTCCGGTGGATACCGCGTGGCGTCCGTTTACCCTCACCGCTGCTTTTCTGTCTTCACGATGAAGCACCTTCAACGCAACTGAGGATCTCCCATGATCACATGCCGAGCTGCTCCTTGATGAGGTGCTAGCCAGCAACTCAACAGCTACCGATGCGGCGTGCCGACATACGAGAGCTGGTGGATAGCAGCGTCGCTTCATTCTGCATCCGCGCGCTAAGTTCAAGGGTGGTAGACATGGTATCGGTTGTCCAACTGGTCTGGCCACTGCCATTCAAGGGGACGGCGCCCTGGCAGGAAATCTCGAAACGCAAACTATTGCCCGAGGTCTGTTGGTTGCTGTAGGTGCAGGTGCTGGGAGTAGCACCGACGGAACCAAGGATACGTGTCGGATCGGCGACATCGGCGGGAGAAATGCAGTAACTCTGCGTAAACGGACCAAAGCTCTGGCCGGGGGCATTAGGTGTAGTCATGCTCAGGGTGATCTCCCATTGACCAGGCTGCATTTCTTGGGCAAAAACCGAAACGGTAGTCAGCCCAAGGATCATGGCGATAGTTGAAGTCTTCATTATGTTTTTCTCTTAAAAAATCAACAGGAAAGGTATTTTTATGGTGGCCATCCAAGCGGTGGCACGGTAATTTATTGACTTGTGCATTATTCCCGTCGCCAAGTAGTTACCCCACCTGGCCGATCCTCCAGAACCACGCCTTGGCTTTTGAGTTCATCGCGGATACGGTCGGAGGCAGCGAAATCCTTAGCTTTGCGGGCAGCCTGTCGGGCAGCAATAGCGGCATCAATCGCTGCGACATCGATAGCCGCTTCTAGACTGACTTCCAATTTTTCTCCACTCCTGGCTTCCCATTTTTCTCCATGCAAAAAGGCATCCGGGTCATCCTGGAGCAATCCTAATATTCCCCCCAAGCGGCGCAGTTCTCCCGCCAAACGCGCGGCATATTCTCGATCTTCCGCTCGTACCCGATTAATCTCCCGCGCCAGTTCAAAACATACGGCAAGGGCCTCGGGCGTATTGAAATCATCCTCCATGGTCGCGTGGAAACGTGCCGCGAAATCGCCTGCTCCCGGCCCATCACTCGGAGTGAGGCCGCGCAAGGCAGTGTAAAGGCGAATGAGCGCCGCGCGAGCCGCATCTAGGTTTTGGTTGCTGTAGTTGAGAGGGCTGCGATAATGGGATGCGACAATAAAAAAACGTAATACCTCGGGTGGATAATGGGTCAGAACCTCCCGCACGGTGAAAAAATTACCGAGAGATTTCGACATCTTCTCGTCATCCACCCGGACAAAACCATTGTGCATCCAGAAATTGACGAACGGTTCACCGGTGGCGGCTTCACTCTGGGCGATCTCGTTCTCATGGTGGGGAAACTGGAGGTCCGCACCGCCGCCGTGGATGTCGAAGTGGTTACCCAATGTCGCGGTAGACATGGCTGAACACTCGATGTGCCAACCGGGGCGACCCGCTCCCCAAGGAGAATCCCACGCCGGCTCACCCGGTTTGGCGGCCTTCCACAGCACGAAATCCAAGGGATCATCCTTGGCTTCCATCACTTCCACCCGTGCCCCTGCACGCAATTCTTCGGGATGCTTGCCGGAAAGTCGGCCGTAGGGGACAAAACGGCTCACATCGTAGTAAATATCGCCATTATTGGCCTGGTAGGCATAGCCGGAGGTGAGGAGCTGCTCAATCATCGCCAGGATGATCGAGATGGAATCGGTGGCGCGCGGCTCCCGGTCGGGAGGGAGGACCCCCAAACTCAGTGCGTCCTGCTGCATGGCAGCGATGAAGCGCGCAGTAAGCGCGGAAATGTCCTCACCATTCTCGGCAGCACGTCGGATAATTTTATCGTCGATATCGGTGATGTTGCGCACATAGGTGACGGCAAAGCCCTGGCTACGTAGGTAACGGACGACTACGTCAAAGACCACCATCACCCGAGCATGACCGATGTGGCAATAGTCGTACACCGTCATGCCGCATACGTAGAGACGTACCTCTCCCGGTACGATGGGCCGAAAGGGTTCCTTGCAGCTGGTCAAGCTGTTGTGGATCTGAAGCATTGGTGCAGATTCCATATGGTTGGTGGGATACAACCTTGCCTAATTGATTGGGGATATTGCCCCCAAGGCAGGGTAACTGTTCAACTGCTCAATAGACGTTATTGAAAACCCTTCTGTGGGGTAACTTAGAGAGGTTCTTGTGAAGGTTTGCATACTTGCTGACAGCCACGACCATGGAAGCCTGCTCGGTGCGGCAGTGGGCGATGCCCACGCCCGCGGGGCGGAGACCGTACTCCACTGCGGGGATGTGGTCGCCCCGAGTACACTCAAGGTGCTACGCGCCCACCCTCTCCCCGTACACATCATTCATGGCAACAACGCCGGCGATTTAGTGGCAATGCTCCAATTCGCCCACCGCTCGGGT
>CAUYUB010000239.1:0-2993 GCA_963575685.1 Gammaproteobacteria bacterium
TGTTAGGAGAAGGTCAAAATAATCCCGTTGGCGAATGACAAAATAAACCCCTCTCCCAAAGGGAGAGGGGAGAAAAACATACGAGATGGCAACTTTGATTATCGATTATCTAATGGTAAATACCTGGGTTGCCCGAGAGGCAGCATTGTAATTGGTATTACCGGCTTGACTGGCGGCTATCGTGCAGGTTCCGGTTCTGATGCCAGTGATAACGGAGCCGTTGAGTCTCGAGGAGGTGGTGCAGACATTTTGGGTCTGGCTGGTGAAAATCACTGGACTCCCCGAGGGACCGCCCGTGGCCGAGACTATTCCCGTACCACCAACCACCACGCTGGGCGCGGCACCGAAGGTAATCGTCTGACTCCCCTTGTTGACGGGGAAACTCAGGGGCACCTGGGAAGCGGCATTGTAGTTGGCGTTACCAGTCTGGTTGGCGGTGATCCTGCAAGTGCCGACGGTGACGCCAGTTACGGTGGCGCCGTTGGTCCCAGAGGTGGCGCAGACATTCGTCGTCTGGCTGGCGAAGGTCACCGGGTTCCCTGAGCCTCCGCCCGTGGCCGAGACCGCCCTGGAGCCACCGACCACCATGCTGGGCGCAGCGCCGAAGGTAATGGTCTGATTACCCTTGATGCGGAAACTCAGGGTTAGCTGGGGAGCGGCGTTGTAGTTGGTGTTGCCGGCCTGGTTGGCGGTAAGGGTGCAGGTGCCGGCGGTGATGCCCATCACGGTGGCGCCATTGCTCCCGGAAGTGGTGCAAACCGCTGGACTTTGACTGGCGAAGATCACCGGATTTCCCGAACTCCCACCCGTGGCCGAAAGCGTTCCGGTAGCGCCAACCACCACGCTGGGGGAAATCCCAAGGGTGATGCCTTGATTGCCCCGACCCACTGAGAAACTCTGGGTCGTTTGGAGGGCGGCGTTGTAGTTGGCATTGCCGGCTTGATTGGCAGCGATCGTACAAGTCCCCGCCGCTACACCCGTAACCGTGTTACCCGTGACGGAGCATGTGAAACTCGACAATGTTGGTACGGTCAGGTTCACAGTAGCCTAAAGTTAAGCAATAGGGCAAAAGCGGCATTGGAACAATGCCAGATTCCACCGGTAGGACGATGGGTAAATCATAATCAATGAGGTGTTTTATGCCTACCATTAGCATGTTCTACGGAATTATTATCTCAATGTTTTTCGAAATTAAGGAAAAGCATCACTTGCCGCACATTCATGTCCGCTATCAAGGCTATAATGCCTCAATTGATATTAGTAATGGTTTTCTTTTGGCGGGTGAATTACCAAACCGACAGCTTCGCATGGTGCAAGTATGGGTGGACTTGCATCAAGAGGAGTTGCTTGCAGATTGGGAGCTTGCTAAAGAGGGTGCCGAGCCATTTCGTATTGATCCGCTGAGATGATGAGGATCTGACTATGCTGATTGATGTGGTCCAGGTGGAGGCGCATGCTGATTTTTCATTGGTTCTTCAGTTTGAAAATGGTGAGAAACGTCGGTTCGAGATGCGTCCCTACATCGACCAAAAACCATGGGTACGACTAAAGTCCGGCAATGCATTCCTCGGCGCCTTTGTTAAGAACGGAACGGTGGCCTGGTCTGGTAACATTGATATTGACCCGGAAACGCTCCATGAATTATCCATTCCTATATACGGAGAGAACGTAAACCAATACTCCTTACGTGAACAACGGGTCACTTATGTCAATCCGTTTGCAAGCGTGGCTGAAGGGCCATAGGATGCGCCGACCAAGGAGCGTATCGTTCGTGCGATGCTCGAATGATGCGTCTCGTCCCTCGGCGTATTCTGAGAAGTTTCGTATTTTACGATCTGCTTGGGAATGAAATTTCGCATCTAATTCAACCGCGTATGTCAACGTGAGACACCACCCAAACGCCGAGATTGCCCATTTAAAATCGTTATTAGGAGCAGGCCAACTAATCCCGCTCAAATAACTCCTTGGGAATTATAAGTAGCATTAAATCATTAGCTACGGAGAATACTTATGTCCATGCCGGCCATCAAAAATCCCCCCATCGAATCCCCCGCGGAACCGGAAAATTATTTTCAACGTCCGGTCGGAATCATATCAGAATCCACATATTGGCGTGATTATTATAACCAGTCCGATACTGTTTACGAATGGAACAACGGTCGTTTGGAGGAAAAAACTGTGTCCGATTATGAAACTTGCATGATTTATAATTGGTTCATGAAGTTATTGTTACTGTTTTTGGAAACGAAGCCAATTGCCGCAGTCACCAGCCTGGATATGGGATTCCGCCTGGACCTGCCGAACAAGGTTACGGTGCGTAGACCCGATTTGGGTATAGTCCGAAACGACAATCCGATTCCCTTGCTAGCCGATGATCGAAGTTATCAGGGCACCTTCGATTTATGTGTGGAAGCTCTGTCCGACAGCGACCGGAAACAGAAGGAACGGGATACGATCACCAAAAAATCAGAATACGCAGCGGCCGGAGTCAGCGAGTATTTTATCCTCCACCATACCCAGGGACAGGCGTTTTATCGCCTGAGCGCAAACGGTTTTTACGTGCCGATTCGTCCCACCAAGGATAATATAATCCAATCCATGGTGTTGCCGGGATTTCAATTTCGCATTGAGGATCTATTGAATCGCCCCATTGAGGAAGAAATGATTGAAGACCCGACATATCAGGGGTTCTTATTACCTGGCTGGCAGCGAGACAAGGCGCTACGTCGAGAGACTGAAATCCTACGTTGGGAAGCTGAACAGCGCGCACAAACCGAAGCAGTTCTACGCCGGGAGTCCGAAATTCTACGTCGGGAAGCTGAGCAGCGCGCGCAAACCGAAGCAGTTCTACGCCGGGAAGCTGAGCAATATGCAGCCGCTACAAAAGCCGAGATTGCCCATTTAAAATCGTTGTTAGGAGCAGGCCAACTAATCCCGTTCAAATAACTCCTTGGGAATTATAAGTAGCATTAAATCATTAGCTACGGAGAATA
>CAUYUB010000240.1:0-2990 GCA_963575685.1 Gammaproteobacteria bacterium
CGCCGCCATCTTCCGTGCCGCCTACCATCAAGGGTTGAGCAGGACTGGTTGATCTCAACGTAGGTGCATCACTTCACGTGGCGGAAAGCGTACTGGAGCAAGTACGGAGCGGCAAGCTACGCCTGACATCGAACCTCGTTGCCCTGAGGTCCAACGTGATGCTACGGTATCGTGATACAATTACGGCTACATCGTTCCTGGTTCCTGCAACATCCAATCCTCAACTGGTAATTTATGATCAATATTCGCACGATAAGTATTCATCAGATGATGACGAGCCTGGTTGTTTTAGTCTCCATCCTCATGGTCGGATTAATGGTAATGGTGTGGCAAATGTCCCGCGATGTCACGGGCACCTTAGGGGCGCTTGCGGAGTTTGGGCAGACGGCGTTGATGGTTAAGGATATTCGTTATCATACGGTGCAGGTCCAACAATTTCTTACCGATGCCTCTCTCACTCATGAACTTGATGGGATTTCCGAAGCCCGTCACCACGCCGATGATGCCCAAACGCTCTTCCGTCAACTAGCGGAGATTGAACCCAGCGAACGGATGCGCTTTCAAGCGACCGCGAATGACCTAAAAGAAATGTTACAGGTAGGCGAAGAAATGGTCGATGCCTATCTGAAACATGGGATAGAGGCCGGTAATATTTTAATGAAGCAGCCGACTACTGGTTTTGACGACCGCTCGCTCCACGTCCAAGGAGAAGTAGAGCGTTTGGTTCAGGAGATGGAAGAGAGTCTGAAGCAACGGGGTAATGATGTCTCCGTTGGAGGAAAAAACCTGGTGGTCAGGGCCGCCGAGACCCAAATTTCAGTCTTTGCGGTTGTCTTGGTCGGTGGCCTGCTTGCCCTCTTTCTGGTCGTACGCCGGATTAAGGAATTAACCGGGCGTTTGGATGAGGCATTTTCTCATCTCTCCAATGGAAATCTTGCCTTCCATATGGATATCACTATGAACGGTGAGATGGGGCAGATTGGTCGAACCTTTAACGGCTTTGTCGAACAATTCGCGGAGACCATCCGGAAATTTCTCCATATCAATGATCAAATATCCTCTTCAGCCGCTGAAAACTATATCAATGCCCACGATACCGCCGATGGCGTAGAGAAGCAATCACAACAGATTGATGAAATGGCGGCGGCGGCGACCCAAATCAATGCTACCATTACCCATTTGGCCAATAATGCCGTAGATGCCTCCGAGGCGGCTCGGGAGGTGGCCAATCTAGTGCAACAGGGAAGTACGGCGATTGGTACTTCAATCGACAGTATGCAGCACGTAAAATCGCGTTCGGAGGAATCGGCCCAGATCCTGGAACTATTGGGTCAACGCTCCACCGAAATTGGAAAGATCGCCGAGGTTATTAAGGATATTGCGGCCCAAACCAACCTCCTTGCGCTTAATGCCGCCATCGAAGCCGCTCGTGCCGGCGAACAGGGGCGGGGTTTTGCCGTAGTTGCTGATGAGGTTCGCCAATTGGCAGTAAAAACTGCTCAGGCGACCGGAAAAATCACCGAAATGATCAAGGGAGTCCAAGACGAAGCCCAACGCTCGGTCACTTCCATGCGGGCGGTGGCGGAAGGGGTGACACAAGGAGTGACCCTCATTCAAACTGCCGGTGATGCTCTCCACCGAATTACCACCCACAGCGATTCCGTGGCCAACCGTATGATGGATATCGCTGCGGCGACTGAAGAGCAATCAACCACCACCCAGCACCTCTCTCAAAATATCGAAGCGATTGCCAAAGTAGCCCGGAACGTCGCCAATCGCGCCCAACAAGATGCCACCGTAGCCGATACTCTTGCGACTTCGATTGTCGAAGAATTGGAGAGTGCTATTCGACACTATCGATTGGAACAAGAGGAGGTACATTTGGAAGGGGCCGCGCTGGAAAAAGTGCTCCAGTCCGTATCCCCCTTAGTGAAATGGGAAGATGATTTAAGTGTTGGCATTTCGCGCGTCGATGAACAACATAAGGTACTCATCTCGCTCATCAACCGCCTCAATGCCGCCATGAAAAAAAGGATGAGTGCGACCGTGACCGGCGAGATCCTCAAAGAATTGGTCGACTACACCAAGAGCCATTTCTCCATGGAGGAGGAGTTATTTAAACGCTATCGCTATCCCGAGCCAGAGCATTCCAATCATCTCCGCGCCCATGTCCATTTTGTCAAAAATCTTGAGGAGGTCCAGCAGAAGTTTTTGCGGGGAGATGGAACGGTTGGTATCAAAATTCTCAATTTCCTTCGGCGCTGGCTGATTGAGCATATCAAAGGGACGGATAAGAAATATGTGCCCTTCCTCTTGCAGCATGGTATTAACTAGCTAGCTCCTGAGATCAGCGTCTACCTCCTCCGGGGGGTAGCGCTGATTTTCCCCCGTACCTACACTTCCGCTCGCTTCTGGTGCCCGCCCTCTGGCGGGTGAAACGGGAAACAGGTGCGAAATTACTCTCTAAGCCTGTGCTGCCCCCGCAACGGTAAGCGCTCAACGGTCGTTCCCCATGCCACTGTCACACGACGGGAAGGCGGACGATTTTACGCGCAAGCCCGGAGACCGGCCAGAAGTAAAGGTACGCGGGCTGCGGCGGGCGGCTTAACTTCTCCTCTTCCCCCTGGAAGAGGACTGATGGTGAATTCGGTTGGATATCCCTCAGTGCCTTTTTCGGCCCGCGTGTTCAAAATCCCCCTGCGGGGACGCCGGGAAACGAAAAAGGCACACCACATGCAACGCACCCCCTTGGCCGCATTGATCGCCGGCCTATTCATCGCATCTGTTCAGGCGCAAGAAACTTCTCAACTCGACGAAGTCATCGTCACCGCCACGCGCATTCCGACACCGACCCAGGATAGTCTGAGCGACGTGAGCGTCGTCGAACGCAAAGCCATCGAGCAAATGGATCAGGCCTCGCTACCCGAATTGCTGAGCACATTGCCCGGCATCCAGGTCACTACGACCGGCGGGCGCGGCGATGTTTCCAC
>CAUYUB010000241.1:0-2971 GCA_963575685.1 Gammaproteobacteria bacterium
TAGATCGACTGAATGTCAAAACGGCCCCACAGGTTCCTCCCGCCCCGCAAGGAGACCTCCATGGTCGTTGCTGCTTTTTCCATAGCGGGTAGAATCACCTCCAGAAACAATCCGTGATCGGCATCTTCTCCCAATAATTTGAGTTCCCAGACAATCAATTCATCATTGCCATAGGCACGCTTGCCCGAAAGGTAGGGGGAAAATATGACCACTTCCAAGGGCCAACGGGGAGGTAACGCCGTCAGCGACTTACGCCACTGGCGGGCCTGTTCGGTGGGCAGGCTGGTTTCGATCAATCTACCCAGCACCGTCGCCAGTTCGCGGGGCAGACAACGCGGAAGGAGCACCACCGGACTAGTGATGCGCCACACGATTAGGTAACGGATAAGCGTAATGGAGGCAATAAAATCCAACATACGGCATCAACTCACAAAGGGAGATTAACGGGGCTGATAAAATCCAACATAGCGCATCAAGTCATAGAGCAGATTGACATGGGCCTTGGACCACTGCCTCATCCGCCACGCTTGGAGCATGTCTCTGGCTTCCGCACTGAGCCCGGCCAATAACCGTCCCCAGTAAAATCTCTCCTCATTATTGTTGCCCATCCTCAATACCTGGTAGACCTGTTCCTGCTCCTCCGGACGCAATAGCGAACGAAATACTGTTGCCATTTCGAGGGCATTCAGAAATTCAGAGACCTCAAAAGTCAGCAATCCTTCTCGGTCATGGAAATCCGGCGCAAAGATCTGTTGCGTCTCCGCAAAAAATCGGATGCGCAAGAGATCCATCGGAAAATTGGCTTCATTCTGGATCACCCGACATAGCAAATCACCCATTCCCGTTTCACGCAGGCCACTGGTCGGAAGTACCTGAATAAAACCTTTGAGGTCACCGTTGTAAATAACCAGCTCTTGCAACCAGGGCCGCAACTCCCGCTGATAGAGCATCAACAGGAAGCGATTGTCATCATGCACGTAGGGGTCAAAAACCGTACTGTCGCGAAATCTACTGCCAACCTGTAACTGATTCGGCAAACGATCGACGAAGCCCCACACCACCACACAATTGCGTGAAATGGCACGTATCTTCCATGACTCAGCCAAAATCAACTCGCAGGTCTCACAATAACGGCCATGTCCTTGGCCTTTGCTGGAGCGTGGATACATCCAACAACGCAGACACGGCCCGTTCAACGCTGAATGGGGCGGTCCAATCTCCTCCTGGGGAAGTTCGGGATAAGTGGCCAAATATTGGAGGGAGGCCAGTAGCTCCGACCCCGTTCGGCTCCGCCGCAACCAATCAAAGTGACTGAACATTCAACGCCTTCTTCAATTCAGGCGCATGAGCAATGACCGCGCCCTTACGCCAGTCTTCGACCCGAATGGGGGTGCGCCATTCTTTCTGGGAATAGCGCTTGGCCCAATCGATTAAAAAGCTTTCGGGCAACACCCGCAGCCGTAGGCTCCCAAACCCAAGATGACGATGATGGCCAAGCTTGTGCGCCAATCCCGGCTCTAGGGAAACAGACCAGATCAACCGCTGGAATTCCAATTCTTCCAGGTTCCAAAAACGGATAGTGAAGCGTGCCGTACTGCCGGGAAGGATCGCACGGAAATAGCTGGATTGTGTGGTAGTGGGTTTGAAGGCGGAGATCCGAGTCACGGTGGGGGCAAGCGGCGCGTGTTGGAAGAGCCGCCAATTGGTTCCGATCATGGTCCGCGGAACTGCACGACCCGCCTTATGACCCCATTTTCCGTGCTCGAAGGCCCACCCGGTATAGGGATAGGGTACCGAAAACCAGGCTAATTCCGGTTCATCGAACAGACCGAAGCTAAACGACAACCGGCCCATGATGGATTGGTTCGGACTCAAGCCTACCCATCCGAAGAGGCGATCCGCGGGATTCAGGTGGCTGATATCCGCGCTCGGTTGGGAAGAATCGCTTGCGACCGAATAGACATGGCGCACCATTCCCTTAATGCTGCGGCTGGGAAGTGCATAGGTCTTGACGGAGGGACGCGCCGCTGCTTCGGGGGCGGCCATTGAGAAGAAATCCCAACCGTTCACGCGGCCTTCCCCGATGTCTACTTGTGCGGAGGGTTCGCCGCTTTCCTTGATATGGATCGGTGTCAAGATCTCGGCCTCAACGACCAGAGAGCCCGAATAACCGCCGAAAGAGCGGTGAGAAATAAAGCCCGACTTACTCCGGGGTGGGATTTGGGTAGAAATACGTGCGATCAATGGGGCAGTGGCCCGTAGCGCATTCGAGGCTTCCACACCCTTCAGGTGCAGCTTATGCCAAACACCCTCCTGGGCTAAGACAGCATTTTCGAAGAGAGTTTTGCTAACGCCCGCCGGATTGGCCGTCAGCCATTCGAGTTCAGCGATCTTGGCCTCCACCCAACCAAATCCGTTGCTCTTATTGCCACCCAGAGGGATGTCACCGTGCTGGAAGTCTTCGAGTAGATGCGTCAATAACGAGATCATCTCCAGATCATTTGCGGTAACGTCCTGCATATCCATCCGCCATTGGAATACCAAGTGCTCACCATAAGCGAACAAATAGTCCTGCTTGGCTTTTTCCTGCGGGCGACCGGTTTGGGGGTCCATTTTTACCCCGTCCATCGAACACCAAGCTTGGCGAGGATCTTGAGGATCCACCAGATAGGCGTCTGAGAAAAACAGGATACCGCGTTTTCCCTGCGCCCCGAAAAGGTGGTCGAGGATCTGATTGGTACGGGGAGACTCTCCCCATAGGGTCTTCAGGATCTGGGAGGCCCGCTTACGGAATGCACCTTTGATCGTGGTCCCGGGGATATAGATCTCCCAGGTGCCATGTTCCCGGGTCGAGGGCTTCCAGGTCAGCAGGCGCATGAAGATATTGTCATACGGTTTGCCGTACTGACGCGAAATAATCCGATGGGATGGTCCGCCGGACCGAAACTCGATATGGTAGGGTTGTCCCAAT
>CAUYUB010000242.1:0-2944 GCA_963575685.1 Gammaproteobacteria bacterium
AGGCAACTCCCGGCTAAAGAACTACCAGATCGATCAATGCCGCGTAGCGGCGTAATGAATTTAGCCGTGGGTTCAACCCACGGTTGAAGCGGGAGATTTTCATCGTCGCGTCGCGACGATTGAATGAACGTGATGATTTTAGACGTAAATTTTAATCGTCGCTACGCGACGATCGTAATAAACGACTCTCAACCGTGGGTTAAAACCCACGGCTAAATTCATTACGCCGCTACGCGGCAGTTGGCTCCTGGTAGTTTTTTAACCGGGACTTGCCTAAGCGCCATCATTACCACAATTTCTAACCTAGTGAAAGATAAATACTACTTAATGAATGCGCCAATCCACTCCCTTATCGTTGCTGGCTGCCTCACCGTCGTTACTGTCGCAACCGCTACCCCCAACCCCGACCCTGACCTCAGCGAACTCAGCATTGAGGAGTTACTACAGGTGAAGGTGACTTCGGTGGCGAAACGCAGCCAGCGAGTCCAGGACAGCGCAGCGGCGGTCTTCGTGATTGGCCATGAGGAGATTCGCCGCTCTGGGGCGCGGGCCTTTCCCGACCTATTACGAATGGTACCGGGGGTCGAGGTGGCTCAGATCAGCCCAGGCGGTTGGGCGATCACCAGTCGCGGCTTCAACGAACTCTACAGTAACAAACTGCTGGTATTGGTGGATGGGCGTAGTATCTACACTCCCTTTTTCTCAGGGGTCTATTGGGATGAACAAGATTTTATCCTGGAGGATATTGAACGCATTGAGGTAATCCGCGGGCCCGGCGGTACCCTGTGGGGGGCCAACGCCGTCAATGGGGTGATCAACATCATCACCCGTCACAGCCGGGATACCGAGGGTGATCTCGTGGTCGTGGAGGCCGGCCAGCCGACCACCGGCAGCCTCGCCTATCGCCACGGCGGCAAGATTGGCGAGGTAGGTAGCTATCGGATCTACGGCAAGCTGACAGGAGGTGAACCGTCGATGGTCTATCCCGGAAATCCTGACTATGACGGTAACCGTGCGACTCGGGCCGGTTTCCGGGCCGACCTTGCCCCCAGCGCACGCGACGCGGTGATGCTCCAGGGGGAGGTCTACGACGCCCACCACGGCCAGTTCGACATCACTACCGCCCCCAACCGTATTGGCGCTCAGGTCATGAGCGATAACGTAGCGTCGGATGGTGGCCACTTCCTCGCCAATTGGCGGCGCGACCTAGCGAATGGTGGCCAGTGGACCCTACAGGGCTACGCCGACCGGGCGCGGCGCGACTACCCCGACCTGGGGGTGCGCATCAACACCTTCGACCTGGATTTCCAGTACCGCTTCCCGTTGAGCAAGCAGCAGGAGATCACCTGGGGCGCGGGCTACCGGACGATTGACGACCTCTTGCGCAGTTCCTATACCCTCCAGGTATCCCCCGACCGGAGACACAGTGAAATCTTCAGCGCCTTTCTGCAGGATGAAATCGCACTAGCCGATGACTTGGCGCTCACCCTTGGGACCAAGATAGAGCACAACGACGATACCGGGATGGAGCTACAACCTGGGGTACGGCTGCTGTGGCGGGTCAGTGACCGTTCCAGTCTGTGGGGGGCGGTATCGCGAGCGGTGCGTACCCCAGCGCGCTCCGAGACCGGTCTCACCATCAACTACGTAGTGATCCCGGCCGTTACCCCGACGGTCACCCCACCATTTTTCCGCATGACTCTCCAGCCGCTCGCCATCACCCCCAACCCCAATATTGATGCCGAACGGCTCATTGCTTATGAGGTGGGATGGCGCGGCGAGCTGTCACGGGGGATGAGTCTCGACCTTGCCCTCTTTTCGAACCACTACGACAGCCTGACAACGACCGAGCCCGACCCGGCCAACCCGCGCTACGCCAGCATCCGCTCCAACCTCATGTACGGCGAAACCTACGGGGTCGAGGCAGCACTCCATTGGCATCCCTCGGAACGCTGGCGGTTACGCGCCGACTATGGCTGGTTGGACGCCGCAATGCACCTTCCGCCGGGAGGCACCAACACGCGCAACGAACAAGGCATTGAGCGGGGCAGTCCGTCGCACCAATTCAGTCTACATTCCTATTACAACCTCGCCCCCAACTGGGAACTCGATACCGCCCTCTACCACGTCACTAGCCTACCGGCCCTGGCGGTATCGGGTTACACCCGCCTTGACCTACGCCTTGGTTGGCGGCTACGACACGGGGTGGAGGTGAGCTTGGTCGGACAAAACCTCACCGATAATCGCCACTTCGAGTACAGCTCGACGGAAACGGTGGCCGCCGAGGTTCCCCGCGCCCTCTTTGGGCGGGTGGAACTGCACTTCTGAACTGTGGACTCCGATGGATCTCCGACGCCCCTCGCGCTATTTTCTCCGTTGCCTGTTGTCATCGCTACTGTTATCAGTCTCGGGGGTAGCGGCGGCCAACGCCGCGCCGTATAGCGAGTACGAGGTAAAGGCAGCCTTTCTCTACAACTTCACCAAATTTGTAGAGTGGCCAGCTACTGCCTCCCCGAGCCTTACCCTCTGCGTCCTCAATCAAGACCCCTTCGGTCCGGCCCTCGACCGGTTGGAGGGCAAGTCGAGCGCCAATGGTCCGCTACAAGTGAAACGGATCCACGGAGCCGGCGAGGCGGGAGGGTGTCGACTGGTCTTCATTGCCGCCGAAAATTCAATCGTTGCAGGCATCTCCCTTACCGCGTTGGATGACTCCCCGATACTCACTATCGGAGATGTCGCCGGTTTCGCTGATAGAGGCGGCATGATCGGACTCTATCTGGAGGACGGTAAGATAGTTTTCGATATCAATCTCGCCGCTGCCCGAGCCGCCGGTATCACCATCAGCTCTCGAGTCCTGCATCTCGCCCGACGGGTATATGGTATGACGCCGTAACTTGACAATCGGCCTTAGGCAAGTCCCGGTTAAAAAACTACCAGGAGCCAA
>CAUYUB010000243.1:0-2938 GCA_963575685.1 Gammaproteobacteria bacterium
GGGTGATGTTGTGATGTTTGATGACGTCATGGCCAAGCGCTTCCCACGCCGTGGGAAGGCGCGGTTCTGGCGCAACAGCCAGGGCTACAGCTACAACCACGTCGGCACGGTGGTGGCCAATCCGGCCCAGCGAACTGCGGTGGCGATTGCTGTTCAGAAGTCGGAGCCGGTGATGTTTGATCAGCTGTACAAGTTCGACGACACCCAGCACCCCCGCGACAATCATGGCCGGTTCTCCGCCGCCCAGGCCCAAGCTCCCGTGAAACCCAAGCTCAAGACCACGCCCAAGGACACCAGCAAGCTGTCGCAGGCTGAACGCCTTCAGCGTGCCATGGATTGGTACAACACCGAGGGTAAGAAATCTCCCGAGTTCCAGCGCAGGGACGGTGAATCATCGCCACGATACGCCAAGCGCATCGAAGCCCAACTTCACACCCGGTTCGGCTATTCTCCCGTGAAGGCCGAATATGAGCGTCGTCGTTTAAACGCTGCGAAGTCCAAGGATGAGCAGGCCGGCTGGGATCGTCAGTCGTGGGTGCGGAATACGGTGGCCTTCAATAAGGCTGAGCCGGTGATGTTTGATGCACTCTACAAGGCCGAGCCAGTGATGTTCGATGAACTCTACAAGTTCGACGAGTCTGAACATCCGCGTGATGACCATGGCCGCTTCACCAGCAAGGACGCCGCCATTATCGGTGGGGCAGGGGCTTTGGGCATCGCCGGTGTCGCCCTGGCAACGATCCTGTCGCGCGGTAAGGCTCTCCGTGCAGCTCGCCAGATCACCACTGACGCCCTTGGCAACTGGACGAAAGCCGCTGCCGAAAGCTCATGGGTGAAGGAGGGTGCCGCCAATCTGAAGCGCGCCTTCGATGCCCGTGCCCAGGCGAACAAGGAATACAAAAAGGTCGTCGCCGACAAGCTTACCGCCACCCAGTCCCACCAGGAGGCCGTCACCGCTCTTGATGCTCTGAAGGCTGAGCGGAAATCCCTTGGCGAGCAGATGACGGCGGCGAACAAGAATAAGGCCGCCATGATTGACAAGCACGGTGTCGAGCATGCCGATGCCGCTGCGGCCATCGATCATGCAGACCATATTGCTGAACAGATCGATGCGATGAAGTCTAAGCTTTCTGTTGCCGATCTTGCCGTAAAGACGGCGGCTGAGAAAGTTGGCCTGCACACCGCTGAGGAATCATCGCTCAAGCTTGCCGCTGCTCAAAAGCAGACTGCATACGAACAAGCTGTTGAGAAATACGGTTCCAAGAAGTCACAGAAGGAAGCTGTGGCGAATATGGAGCACCTTGTCCAGTCCGAGAGGGTTGCTGCTGATGCTCTGGCGGCTGCGAAAAAGAATGAGGGTATTGCCAGGGCTGTTCGTGGCTCTGAGACTGGCGCTAGCATCATTAGCCGGGTTAAAGGTGCTCTCGGCCATGACCTTGAGCGTGGCATCCCCAAGAATGTTCTGTCTGATCTGACTGCTATTTCTGAAAAGCATACTGGCGCTCACAATCTCTACGGCGGTTACGCCAAGAAAGTGCAGGACTCTGCACTAAAGGCGTATCGTGATGCGATGTCTGGAAAGACTGGCTTGAAATCAGTCGTCGATCACATCGCTGCGCAGACGGGCGCCCTGTCGGCCGCCGATGCTGCTGCACAGGCCATGGCAAGCTCTTTCGATAATCGCGCCGCGAAGTCGATCTTGGGGCGCCTGGATGCCGTTCAGCGTGGCCGTGATATCGCCAACTTCGTCAGCAGTAAAGTTAAGGATCTACTCCCTAATGTGAAAGATATACTGTCGAAACCAGTCAACGTCATCAAGGGGTCGATTGGCTTGGCCCTGACTGGTATCGCCACCAAGGAAATCACCGATCAGATCAACGCTCAGTTTGGCGTCAGCATCAGCGGAATCACCCACAACAATGATGGATCTTCTGCTATCCAGCTGGTGTCAACCAAAAATGGCAAGCAGGAAAATGCTGGTTACATCGAGCTTGATAGGAACGGCGATGTCAAGAAGTTCGATTACACTGGCCCAATCCGCAGCATGAACAACCAGAACAATAATAACGGCCAGAACAACAATCAGAATGGTGGTGGTGATTCTAAATCACTAATGGATCGCATCCGCAGTTCGGCAAACTTCCTGAAGGGAAACCAGGATAATGTCGATAAGTTCATCGACAAGAATGTAAACTGGCAGGATATTCCAGACGTCAATGAGCGTCGCAATATCCTGAAAGCCATCGGTGGTGGTTTTGGTTCAAAGGATGCCGACTTCAGCAATGCTGATGGATTCCGTAGCTGGGTTGATTTTCGTGATTATTCTGGCGATGCCGGAGCCAAGCGTTATCAGGCTGATCGTAAGATCGTTGGTGCCATGGACAAAAGCATCCGTGATGATCTTCGGAACTACATCGATAACGAATACAAGAGCGCCAAAAAGTCTGACGTGGTGATGTTCAACGAGCTGATGAAGTTCGATGAGAGTAAACACCCGCGAGACGGCCATGGGCGCTTCGCAGATCACAACAGCAGCTACAACGAGGGCCTGATGACCGGCGTGGGCAGCGCTGCGGCTCTTGCTCTGGGCGCTGGACTGGCCTACGCCGCCCTCCGTCACGGAGGTGGAGCTGCCGCCCGCCCTTTTGCTGAAGCGGCTGCAAAGGCCACAGAGACGGCTGCGGAGGCTGTGGCCCCAAAGGCTGCGCCGACCCTACGTCGCGCACCGAGGGCGAAGGCTGATCCATCAACCCCGGCTGAGAGCCTGGGTGTCGACCATGCGCGGTCTGTCGGTGGCGTTCCCCTGGACAGCCTATCGAAGGTTCCTGGCAGTACTACCCTGCGCGATGTTATGGAGCACCATGACCTGAAGGGAACCATGAAGGTTCCAGTCGGAACGACAGCGTCTGGTGATGTGGTGCTCCACGACTTCTCCAGC
>CAUYUB010000244.1:0-27227 GCA_963575685.1 Gammaproteobacteria bacterium
GTGTAGATGAAGGGCCAGCCCATACGGCGGGTATCCGTCCCCAGGACATCATTGTCCGTATGGGTGGGGTTGCAATACGCGATGTCGAACATTTTCGTACGTTGGTCTCCAACTTCCCCAAGGGTCGCACCATCCCGATACTGATACTGCGGGAGAGTAATCCTATGTTTTTGGCATTGAGGATACCGTAGTACCGTTGGAGTGTAGATATATGTTCAGTAACGGCGAAAACAGCAAAGAGACCATAACGCACTCATTCTCCAGTCAGATTTTCTCTCCCATCAATATTACATGGGATCAATTTGTCGATTTGATGGTTCCGTTCCGCCACACGCCGCATATCCGTCAACACGCAGCGTCGGTCAAGATTTCACGCGTACAGTTGATGTCGGCGATTTTCGGCGTACTGGTACCGTTATTCTCACTGATCGACTGGCTCGTCTTTCCCTGGCCGCAATGGATGATGATAACGATGCTTCGCGTTATCTCCAGTATCATCTTCTTTCTGCTCGCTTGGCCGTGGGAAACCGAAAAATCGTGTTTGCAGGCAACCATTATGCTGATGACGATGCTTTTGGTCCCGCCTGTTTTTTATCTCGTTTCGATTAGCATTATCGAACCACTGCAACTTTCTGAGTTTGGCCGGTTGGTTGCCAAGCTTTATTCACTGATGCCAAGTGTTGTACTGGCGGGCCTTGCCATATTCCCGCTGACGGCCTTTGAGGTGCTTATCTTCGCTACCCCCGCCTTCCTTTTTGCCATCATTGGACTGCTCATGGAAGGGCAGGTTCTGTCGTTGCAGATCCATGGTCCTGTTTTATGGCTGATGGTGTTGGTAATGGGGGTGGCGATGTTCTCGGGCATGAGCCAACTACATTACATGTCGGCTTTAGTTAACAAGGCGATGATCGATCCGCTCACTCAGGCCTATACGCGCCGCTCCGGCAACGAAACCATTGAGCTTCTATTCCGCCTATCGACTCTACAGAACATCCCTTTAAGTGTGGCCTTCTTCGATCTCGACAAATTCAAGTCGATCAATGATATCTATGGCCACGAGGAAGGCGACAAGGCACTCCAGTGTTTATCCAATAACCTGAAACGAGGACTGCGCAAGGGGGATGTGCTGGTGCGTTGGGGTGGAGAAGAATTTATCGCCATCCTCAATCATACCGATGCAGTGGGTGCGCGCATGGTGATCGAGCGTCTGCGCAAGGAGGGTTTTGGGATGCGTCCCGACGGCACGCCCTTGACGGCATCAATTGGCTTGGCTGAACGGATTGAGGACAATATGCCCGATTGGGCGCATCTGGTCGAAAAGGCCGATTCGCGCATGTATGAGGCCAAACGAACGGGACGCAACCGTGCCATCTTTCCCGGCAAGGTGGTACTGGATTTCAGTCAACAGGGGGATCGATAAGTAAGTTCATACGAAATTCAGGTTACTATCATCCCTCCCCCCTGCGCAGAAAAAATTCTCTATGCTTCCCGTCATCGCAATCGTGGGCCATCCCAACGTTGGCAAGTCCACTCTGTTCAATGTCCTAACCCGTAGTCGGGATGCGCTGGTGGCGGACTTTCCGGGGCTTACCCGTGATCGCCAATACGGCCTGGGTCGGTTCGGACCACGCCCCTACCGGGTAATAGATACCGGCGGGTTCACCGGAGAACGGGAAGGTCTCCTGAAACTCATGTCCGAACAGGCCATGTTTGCCGTCCAGGAGGCCGACGTGGTGCTCTTCCTGGTGGATGCCAAGACCGGGCTCACTGCGGCCGATGAAGAAGTCGCTGAGTACCTGCGGCGCTTGCGGAAACCCATATTTTTGGTGGTGAACAAAGCCGAGGGGCAGGGTACGGCAATGGCCGCGGCGGATTTTATGCGGCTGGGATTTGCTGATCCCATCGCCATCTCTGCAGTTTATGGCCAGGGCATCAACCTCCTGCTGGAGAAGGTCTTCGCTACGCAGCCAGCCCTTGACGATATCGAGTTAAACCCTACGGAAGGCGTAGAGAATGACGAGGGTAGTACTACCCAGCAACCCGGTGACCGTCCTGAGCCATGGGTAGCGGTGGTCGGTCGGCCCAATGTCGGCAAATCTACCCTGATCAACCGACTGCTGGGAGAAGAACGACTCCTCGCTTCGGACCAACCTGGTACCACCCGCGATAGTATTCATGTCCCCTTTGCCTCGGATGGGAGAAACTACACTCTCATCGACACGGCCGGAATCCGCCGCCGCGGCCGGGTCACCGAAATGGTCGAAAAGTTCAGTGTGGTAAAGACGTTACAGGCAATTGACACGGCCCACGTAGTGATTCTGGTCATGGATGCCCACCAAGGCGTGAGCGACCAGGATACGCATCTGGTGGGTCATGTATTGGAGGCGGGCAGGGGATTGGTCGTGGCTGTAAACAAATGGGATGGGCTGGATACTGCGGCACGGGCGGCGATCAAAGAACAGATCGACCGTCAGTTCCCCTTTATGGATTTTGCCCCCTTTCAGTATATCTCCGCCCTTCGCGGTAGCGGACTCTCGGGACTGCTCGGTGCAGTGGATCGGGTCTATGCCTCTGCCACCTGCCGGATTCCTACCCCCCTTGCCACCCGCCTATTGCAGGATGCAGTCGCTGCCAATGCCCCACCCATGGTTCATGGTCGGCGCATCAAGTTGCGTTTCGCCCACCAAGGGGGACGTAACCCTCCGCGCATCATCGTTCACGGCAACCAGGCCGAGGCCGTACCAGAGGGCTACCGTCGCTATTTGGCGAATGCGTATCGTAAGGCACTCGAACTTGTCGGCACCCCCTTGGTGATTGAATTCAAAGGCAACACTAATCCTTACGAGGGCCGCCCCAACCCACTCTCGGCACGGCAGGCGGAAAAACGCCGCAGGATCATGCGCCACACCAAGAGATAACAAATTCCGACCTTTTGCATCCCTTCCCAAGATAGCTTTGGGTCGATGAAGGACCTCTTTTGAATCAATCTTTGAGCTACCGACATACCTTCCACGCCGGCAATTTTGCCGATGTCCACAAACATGCCGCCCTCGCCCTCTTGTTACGGGCGATGGGACGCAAGGATAAACCTTTTCTCTACCTGGAAACCCATGCCGGCGGGGGGCGCTATGATCTGTATGGTCCCGATGCCGACCGAAGCCGGGAATGGGAAGACGGCATCGGTCGTCTCTGGGCGCGGAACGTTCGAAACCCTAGCCCCCAACTTGCGCCCTATCTGGCGGCCATCTCTGCCCTTAATCCCAATGGACATTTGCGTCATTATCCCGGCTCACCCCTGATTGCCGACGCTTGTCTGCGGCCCATGGACCGCATGGTCCTGCTGGAGGCGCGTTATTCCGAAGCCCAACGACTGGAAACGATGTTTGGAGTAGAGCAAGGATTTGATAGTCGGAAACAGCGACCGGCGGTACAGGTTCGGATAGGGGATGGCTACGCGGCTCTCCAACCCTGGCTTCCTCCACCGGAACGACGCGGAGTCATATTCATTGACCCGCCGTTTGAACGGAACGATGAATTCAAAAAACTCTTGGCAGCATTGACCACGGTGGAGCGGCACTTTGCCACTGGAACGGTAGCTGTGTGGTATCCGCTCAAAGATCGAGCGGCGGTGACCCGATTTCATCGGGCACTGAAAGAGAGCGGTCTGCGCCGTTTGTTACTGGCGGAATTACGGGTACTGCCCGATGATGTCGGCGGACGATTTCACGGCAGCGCCTTATTGCTGCATAATCCTCCCTGGCAATTGGAGCAGGAACTTTCCGCCTTGGGCAAGGAATTGGCCACCCTGCTTGCCTCTGGTCCAGGGACCGGTGCAGCAGTACGCTGGCTGGTAGGAGAGTAAAGTTCTCTCTACGCATTTAAAAACAATTCACAATTTACAATTTACAATTTACAACTTACAAACACAAACAGCTTGTTATTTCTTTCCAGTTAATAGAGGAGTCATGTTGATGAACGTAGTCGAGGCCATTCACGCCCGCCGTGCCGTCAAGGTATTTGATCCCGCACACCGCATGAGCGAAAACGAAATCAAACAACTCATGGAATTGGCCATGAAAGCGCCTACCGCTTTCAATATCCAGAACTGGCGATTCGTGCTGATCCAAGATCCGGAACTGCGCCAACAGGTTCGGGAGGTATCTTGGAACCAGGCCCAAGTTACCGACGCATCGCTGCTTGTGGTCATGACGGCCGATCTCCGCGCTTGGGAAAAGGAACCGCAACGCTACTGGCGCTTGGCCGCTCAACCCGTACAAGATTTCCTCCTGCCGGCCATCGACCAATATTATCGCGGCCGTGAACAGGTACAACGAGACGAGGCAATGCGTTCTTGTGGGATTGCCGCCCAGACCCTGATGCTGGCCGCCCAGGAATTAGGCTACGACTCTTGCCCAATGGACGGCTTCGACTTTGATGCCGTCGGCCGGCTCATCAACCTGCCTGCCGATCACGTCATCGCGATGTTCGTGGCCATCGGCAAGGCGCTTCAACCCGCCCATCCCCGGAGCGGGCCCTTGGAGATGTCCGAAGTCGTTATTCGAAACCACTTTTAATCCGCCTGAAAATAATGCACCTGCCGTTACTGGTTACTCTCTGGTCGGCGATACAACGCTGGCCGGTGCTGAGCGCTTTCTGGGTATGTTGCGCTTTGTTTCTGGCTTTTCCGTCGCTCGATCTAGAGATAACCTTCTGGTTTTACCGTCCCGGTGAGGGCTTTTTTCTCCATGACCATCCGCTGGCGGTGTTCGTCTATCACGCCGTCTTGTGGGGAGCGGCAGGATTGGCAGTGGGATTTATTGCAGTATTACTCGGTTCTTTAGTTCCAGCTGGGGCCTTCCTTCGCTCTCGACGGCAGGATGCGGGTTATCTGCTGTTGGTCTTGGTCCTCGGGCCGGGATTGATGGTGAATACCATCCTCAAAGACCATTGGGGACGGGCGCGACCGTACCAGGTACAACTATTTGGCGGAAGTCAGCGATTTACCCCGGCGTTCCTACCCACCGACCAATGCGATCATAATTGTTCTTACGTAAGTGGCCATGCGGCGTTTGGTTTTTACCTCGTCGCGTTTGGCTTTGCGGGAAAACGTCGGCGCTACGCTTGGTTGGTAGTAGGTTTGGTGGCGGGAACCGTTATTGGTTTGGTTCGCATCGTACAGGGTGGGCATTTCCCTAGCGATGTAGTCTTTTCCTTTTTTGTTGTCTACACCGTGGCCTGGCTACTCCAAGGTTGCATCATGGGTGATGATGCGCTTCTAAAAGCGACGCGACGAGCGGAATGACCACGTCCAACCGTGGGTTAAAACCCATGGCTAAATTCATTACGTCGCTACGCGGCGATTGCACTGCACAAGTTAATGAATTACCGTTCTTAGACGGTTGGCGTTCGAAGTATCTCCAAGATACCCTCCAAGGCCATCGCCACAGACTGGTGACGTACTGCGGCCCGATCGCCATGGAAACAATGGGTAACCGTGCGTGCGGGGCGGTCGTGACACATCCAAGCGAAACAGACGGTACCTACCGGTTTTTCCGGGGTCCCACCACTTGGCCCGGCAATACCGGTCACCGCCAGCGAGACCTGGGCATGGCTACGTGCCAACGCCCCTTGGGCCATTTCCAACGCAGTTTTCTCGCTTACTGCACCACAGACGGCCAGTGTCGTTGCTGAAACCCCCAGCAATTCCTCCTTGGCGAGATTGCTATAGGTAATAAAGCCTCGTTCGTACCAGGAAGAGCTGCCGGAAATCGCCGTGAGGGCCTGCCCAACCCCTCCACCAGTACAAGATTCTGCGGTAGCGAGAAAAAACTGGCGCGCCGCCAGGGTTTGGCCGACGCGCTGGGCAAGTTCTTCGAGATCCATCGTCGTAGGTGGTTATTTAATTTTCCGTATCCGAGTAAGAGTTGGGCAAGAAATCACAAGATCAAATCGCTGGTGGTAAGTGCGGTGAGGCCTGTTAACTGGATAGCGAATTCCGCCGCGTTGTCGGTGTCAGTGTTTCCGTATAGGACCTGGTTTATAAATTTCAGTTGTCCCGCTGCGGTAAAGTTCGCGCTGGAGGAAATAAAGGTAGCAAAAGCATCATTGGCCGTTGTGGCAGTATTAGCATCCAGCGTCGAGAGATCGATCTTGTCCTGACCTCGCATGAAATCGACGATGATATCCCAGGTGTTTATGGTATTCCAAGTGGCGGTATTCGGAAGACCCATTTCGGATAGTGCGTTAAAATCGAAGGTGTCATTTCCATTTCCCCCTACAAGTATATCCTGATCAGCGCCACCGATTAGGGTGTCATTACCGTTTCCACCCACGAGTGTGTCCGAACCATCTCCTCCGATCAAGGTATCGTTACCAGCATATCCATCTAGTGTGTTTGGTCCGGTAGTACCCGTGAGCAAATCATTGTTCACCCCACCTGTGACGTTTTCTATTAGGGTAAGTGTGTCGGTACCCATGCCGGTGGCCTGGCCGGTTGCTAGGTTTATATTGAGGCTGAGGGTAGCATTGATGTAGGTGATGGTGTCGGTCCCCGCTCCACCGGAATAGGTATCGTTTCCGGCCCCTGCGACGATCTGGTCATTACCGTTTTCGCCATTTATGGAATCATTACCGTTGCCGTCGTAAAGAGCATCGTAGCCTCCCCCTCCATTAAGAGTATCGGCGCCATCACCTCCACGCAGAGTATTATCGGAGGTATTGCCAGTAAGGATATTGTTGCCGGTATTACCCGTCAGAGCGGCATTATTGGCTTGAGAATTGAGCGTTGCGTTGTCGATTCCCGTACCCAAGGTATAACCGCTGGCCAGAGAAGCGGTGATATAGACGGTATCTATAGCGTTGTCTGTTCCGGTATCCCGCACGATATCAGCAGCATTATCCATATAGTAGGTATCAGCGCCGTTACCACCATCCATGGAATCAGCGTCGCTTGAACCATTCAGGGAATCATTTCCATCTCCACCGAAGATGGTATCGCGTCCCGTTCCACCGTTGATAGTATCGGCGCCACTGCCTCCGTCGAGTCGATCATTTCCTTGGTCACCGTCAAGTATATCGCTGTCGTTCCCGCCGTTTATGGTATCGTTGCCCTCACCGCCAAAGATATTATCATTGCCGGCACCCCCAGTAAGCTCATCGTTACCACCCAGTCCATAAATGTGATCTGTACCGAATCCGCCACTTAGGATATTTCCTGAGCTGGTTCCAGTATTGTCTCGATACATAAAGACAATATTGGCGTCGTAGACAGACAAGGTTGCAGCGCTGGTAACTGTCTCTGTGGTGTCACCGCCATCGGTATACGAGGCTTGAACGGTTACCGTATGTCCAACATCCGCCTGAGATAGGATATAAGTACGCGCGGTTGCACCGGCAATTATGGAATCTCCTCGTAGCCATTGATAGTGGATAGTGCCTAATCCATCCGTATCCGCTAATGTATTAGAGGCGGTGAGAGTGTGGCCTTGAGCAGGTATACCGGAGATTGAAACAATACCGGTCGGTAGATGATTAACAGCGATAAGGACATCGGAAGTTGCTGTACTGGTAACACTTTCTTGGGTGCCACCGCCATCGGTGTACGAGGCGCTAACCGCCATCGCATGTCCAACGTCGCCCCGAGTCAAAGTATAGGTCGTCCCGGTGGCTCCTGAAACGACGGTATTATCTCGCAGCCATTGATAATGGATGGTTCCCAATCCATCCGCATCGGCCAGTGTATTAGAGGCGGTGAGGGTTTGGCCTTGAGTAGCCGTACCGGTAATGGTTACTCTGCCGGTTGGCGCAGTACTGGGATTGAGTACTGATACACTCAGGTTGTCGATACCCCAAGACTCATCCCATCCCGCCTGCCAACCCCCACCGCTGGCGAATAACTGAACCGAAAGGGTTGATGCAGTATGTGGTACGGTCAGTGAGGATTCGTTCGACATATCGAAAGCCCGATCTCCCCAACCATTCCAGCCACGGTCAGAAAGCTCCCCAAGTTGTGTACCGCCGTATACTACATTACCACTGGCATTGTTGGCGGTGATTTGTAGCACGGATACTCCATCTACCGTCACATTGAAATAATCCGGTGTAACCGTACCATTAGTACTATCCCATGAGTCAATAAAAGCCAACAGGAAGTTAAGATCAACCGACTGATGAGTTGGGAGATTTGTCAACGTTAATGTTGTAGCACTGGCAGGATTACCGTAGCTATCGTTGCGCAAGAGGTTCCCAGAAAAACCATTAGCGCTATATCCCTGAACCCCCTCGATGGAGGCATAACCAGATATACCTCCAGTGACACCACTACCAAATACTTCAGCACCGTCAAAATTATTTCTGTATACGTTGGTAGTTGTGGTTCTATTAGCAACCACTGAAGTTACAGCGCTGGTAACGCTTTCAAGAGCACCACTCCCATCGGTATACGAGGCTTGAACAGCCATCGCATGTCCAACCTCTGTTTGAGTCAGAACATAGGTACGTGCTGTTGCACCGGAAATAGCAGAATCATCTCGTAGCCATTGATAGTGGATGGTACCTAAGCCATCCGGATCGGTCAGGGTGTTAGAGGCTGTGAGGGTTTCACCTCGAATAGTCGAACCAGTAATCGTTACGTTACCCGAGCTATTACCGATTTCAACAATACCTAGCGCATCCCATCCAGGAAGGGTATTTGGTAAGTCATTCCACTGCCCATTTGGGTACATGTGGGCATAATCTTCACCCTCTGCGGTGAAAAGTACATTGTTAGGTTCACCGCCCGACCAATTGGTATAAGTAGATGTTTCGCCGCTAATCCATCTCCAAACTCCTTCTGTTTGGGAATCGGTGTATCCGATCCAATGAAGCCCACTACTAAATGTTGAAGATAACCAATCTTGTTCTCCTTGGTTATTGATGGTAACTAAATTACCACCCATAGCTCTCGCTTGAGCTTGTGCCTCCGTCCATGAGGAAGTGCTGCTTAACAAATAGTAGGAATGACCATTGTAGTGATAAGGTGTAGAAGCTGGCATAAGAACTCCAATATGGAAAGTTATTAGCGTATAGGATATCTAGCCACAGGTTGTTTGACAATTTGCTATGGCTTCGAAAGATTGTTTTTCGGTGGAGAGGGAATGATAGTGTGCGGTGGGCGCGGTGGGCGTGGAGGATGCGGAGGAGCAATGGCACGCTGGGGAGCAATATCGCCCTCTAATCCAACCTCGCAGATGGTGGTCTCCCGGTTATCACGGCCGTTCGGCTTGATCACGGAAAAACAGGGCCACGGCAGTTTGGCCGAGGAACGGATCTCGCGCCAACGGTCCGCCTTACTGACGATGCGGATTAGATTATCCCGCTGCACCACGCTGAGCGGTTTTACCGCATCGATGAAGACCTGGTTTTGCGCCGCGAAATCAACCCGGCTCTGGAAGTTTTTGTCTTCATAGACATCAAGGTACTGATGAACCCAGTCCAGTACCGCCTTATCCTTTGCCAATTGGTTGGCAGCGGCGGATTCTACTGCACTGATCTTGGCGGTCAGGGTGTTGTTGAGCTGCTCTTTGGCAGCAGCAAGCTTGGTTTCGTATCTTGCCGCTATTTCAGCTTCGTGGGCTTGGAATTGTTTGGCCGCGAACCAAAAACTAACGCCGAGTCCGATCAGTGCAACCGACAGCAGCGCGCACACAATCACTAACGGCCATTGCGTGGCACGCGCCCGGTCCATGCGGTCATTGGCAATGGCTAGTGCGCCGTTGACCAATTTCTCGGTGGTCGATGCCTCGGCGGCCGTAATGGTGGTACGGGCTGCTGTCTGAGTAGCCTCCAGGATCTTGGCGGGGGTCTCCTCATAGAGTTTCTGGTAGTAGTCGAGAGCGATCAGGATCGTCCAGAGCGGATCATCATCCGGCAGCCGGAGGGCCTTCTGCACCGACATTAAGCGAATTTTGTCGGCTTCGTTAGGCTGACGTTTGAATAATTCGATGAAGGTCTCCGTCACAGCAACCACGATCTCGTCCTCCGCGTGTTCACAACCAGGAATCAATATTTTCGAATTGGGTGTCGAACTTTTTCAGCCAGGAACTTACCCGTGCCTTGGTCGACAATGGCAGGTCGGATTCCGCGACTTTAAAGAACGGGAGATTTAGGCGGTCAACCACATCGTAGGTATCCCCCCACAATGTTGGTATGAGCAATTCCTTGGCGCCGCTCTTGACCAAATTCTTGTGGGTCTCGGAAGCCCCGTAGAGGGTAAAACGATCCGCATCCCCGAAGAATTCGTTTTTGACCACGACGAAATCGGCAATTTCCCCGAAAAGGTCGAACGCGATTTGCAGCGCATTGATTGAATCGGTAGTCCGTCCGATCACGAACAACAAGGTGGCACGGGCACGAATGCTGTCCAGGGCTTCAACCAGACGAAGTTCTGACAGGGCCGCCTCAACGCTGTTACCCGCTTGGGCCGGCAGATCCACAAAGACGTTGGCTTTGCTGGTACTTTTCTTGTTTTCGGCAACCTTGTCCAGCACCTCATCGAACGAACCGCGCAAGTCGATGTTGAGCTGATTAACGGGAAAGACATCATTGTAGAAGCGATGAAGCTGGCCGTTCCGATTGTCGGCGTCATAGACAACGGGAATGCGGTTTTTGCGGTAGAGATAATCGAGCGTGGCACGGGCCAGCGTGCTTTTACCGACGCCGCCCTTGTCGCCGTGGACCAGGATGAGACGAGACATGCCAACTCCTAATATGGGATGATGATGGATAGGAAATTCGTTCAAATATCACGGAAAGTATTACCTTTTATGATGATGATTGTCAAGGACGATGGGTTGGGTAAAAAATAGCGCATCGGCATATTTAGAGAGGTAGGCAACAATGAAAATGGTAATGGCGGGTTTGGGGAGAATGGGAGGCAACATGGCCCAACGGTTGCGTCGGGGGGGGATCGAGGTGGTGGGTTACAATCGTACCTTCCAAGTGACTGAAGCGTTGGCGCGCGAGAGTGGACTCATCCCCGCTCCAACGCTGACCGAAGCCGTTGAGCAACTGACTTCACCACGGGTTGTATGGCTGATGCTGCCGGCCGGAGAGTCTACCGAACAAGCCATCCGCAACCTGTTGCCGCTGCTCGTACCGGGAGATGTGGTGGTGGATGGCGGAAACGCTTGGTACAAAGACAGTGAACGGCGTGGAGCATGGCTTGCGGAACAGGGCTTAGGCTTCGTGGATGCCGGTACTTCGGGGGGGGTATGGGGTCTGGACAATGGCTACTGCCTGATGGTGGGCGGACGCACTCAGGACATAGCGGTGGTTGAGCCACTTCTGAAGGTCCTCGCTCCCGCTCCGGATCGAGGTTGGGCGCATGTTGGGCCAGTGGGGGCTGGGCATTTCGTCAAGATGGTCCACAACGGCATTGAATACGGAATGATGCAGTCCTTTGCCGAAGGGTTGGCCTTGTTGCGGGGCAAGACCGCTTTCGATTTAAATCTGGCCCAGGTGACGGAGCTGTGGCGTCATGGCTCGGTCGTACGTTCCTGGTTGTTGGACCTGACGGCTTCCGTCCTTGCCGACAATCCGGGTCTTACGGGAGTAGCGCCGGTAGTGGCGGATTCAGGGGAAGGACGTTGGACAGTGTTGGAATCGGTAGAGCAGGGAGTCGCCGCACCGGTGTTGGCCCTTGCTCTGCAAATGCGCTTCGCCAGTCGGGACGCCGAGGGCTACGGTAATCGTCTGCTCGCCATGATGCGCAATGCCTTCGGTGGTCATGGTATAAAAAGCGATGAAGGAGGGAGATAATGATACGCGAGATCTACGAAAATGATTTTTATGCTTGGACTGAGAATCAGGTAACTCTCCTCCGGGGAGGGCAACTGGCAGGGCTGGATCTGGAACATATTGCAGAGGAGCTGGAAAGTATGGGGCGTAGTGAGCGACGTGAATTGGAAAGCCGTCTCGAAGTGTTAGTGATGCACTTACTGAAATGGCGTTACCAACCCCAACGGCGCGGTACGAGTTGGTACCATACCATCGTGGTCCAACGCGCCCGTGTTTTGCGCGTATTGGAGGATAATCCAAGTTTACGCCCTAGGACCAAGGGACTGTTGGACGTTGTCTATCCTACGGCACGACTTTTGGCGGCAGGGGAGACCGGCATAGAACACCTTCCGGAAGTTTGCCCGTTCACCCTGAATCAAGTGCTCGATACCCATTATTGGCCGGAATCCATATAACCTCACGCGATTTTGAATGGCGCGCGCTGTGAGCAAAAGCAAACCAATGTCTGAACTTCTTATCGAACCCTGTACCTGCATTATTTTCGGTGCTACCGGCAATCTCACCGGCAATAAACTGCTTCCCGCCCTCTATCGTTTGGAAGCCGTCGGGCGGCTACCTGCCCAATTTGCCGTGGTGGGTTTCGGGCGCCGGGTGTGGAATGACCAGCAATGGCGTACCCATGTAGCGGGGTTGCTATTGGAGCGGGTGGGCCAAGATCTGGACGAAGCGGTGCTGGCGCGTTTTATCCAGCGCCTGCGATTTTTCTGCGGAGATCTTTCGGCCTCGGACGACTATCGAAACCTGCGGCAATTTCTGGACAGCGACCCGGCGCTGCCGGAGAATCTAATTTTTTATATGGCGATTCGACCGACGGAATTCGGAGAGGTCGGCGCGCATCTCGCTGAAGTGGGGTTAAACCGGGGGGAGGGGCGATGGGTACGGTTGGTGGTGGAAAAGCCTTTTGGCTATGATCTGGAAAGTGCTCAGATGCTGGAGGTGCGCCTGCACCAACATTTCGAAGAAGAGCAGATCTACCGCATCGATCACTACCTGGGGAAGGGTACCGTCCAGAATGTATTGGTGTTCCGTTTCGCTAATCTGATGATGGAACCTCTCTGGAACCGCAACTATATTGATCACGTCCAGATCACCCATGCCGAGACTCAGGGTATCGCCCAACGCGCCGAATATTTCGAGGGGGCGGGGGCATTACGCGACATGATCCAGAGCCACCTTCTCCAACTGCTCACCCTGGTGGCCATGGAGCCCCCCGCTAACCTGGATGCGGAATCGCTACGTGATGAGAAAGTAAAAGTGCTCAAATCGATCCGTCCGATCCCACAGAGCGCGGTCCATGCCCAATCTTTCCGTGCCCAGTATACGCGGGGAATGGTGGATGGAGAGAAAGTGTTGGGTTATTTGGATGAAGAGGGAGTCGTCGCCGGCAGTACTACCGAGACCTACGCCGCCTTGCGTCTCTATATCGATAATTGGCGTTGGCGCAATGTCCCTTTCTATATCCGCACCGGAAAACGGATGGGGAGCAATCTTTCCACTATTGCTATCCGTTTTCGCCATCCACCTCAGCTGTTATTCCGGGATACCGCTATCGAACGGTTGCGGCCTAATTGGATTATCCTCGGCATCCAACCCGAGGAGTGTCTGCGGATCGAGATTCAGGTGAAGGTCCCGGGATTGGAGATGCGTACCCGTACGACGACGCTGGACACCAGTTATCGTCACGCCCATGAGCCCGCCATGGATGCCTACGAGACTTTGCTGTTGGATGTGGTGAGCGGGGACCGCTCATTATTCCTACGTTATGACGAGGTGCGTTGGGCGTGGCGGGTGGTGGATCCGATCCTTAAGGTCTGGTCGATGGAGCGGGAGTTTATCAATACCTATTCCGCTGGTTCCATGGGGCCGACGGATGCTAATCGACTTTTTGAGCGAGAGGATCAGCTCTGGCGTGACAGTCTTTCTCCAGAAGAGGAGAAGTGAGCTGACAAGAGAGTAAAACGGTTACGTTGCCCCAGGGCTAATGACACCCGCCTCCAGCAAGACGGTAACCTTCTCGGCCGGGAGCGGCCGACTGAACAGATAGCCCTGGATGGTATCGCAATGCAGTTCGCGAAGTAATTCAAGTTGTTCCTTATGCTCTACCCCTTCGGCGACCACCGACATCCCTAGGCCATGTGCCAAAGCGACGATGGCATTAACGATGGCAAGATCCGCCTTACTGCGCGTAACATCACGAACAAAAGAGCCGTCAATCTTGATGACATTCACGGGAAAACGTTTGAGATAACCCAGACTGGAATAGCCGGTTCCAAAGTCGTCTATCGAAAGGTGGACGCCGGTATCCAATAGATCCCGTAGGTTGGCGCTGGTGTTGGTCGCATCATCCATCAAAAGACTTTCCGTGATCTCAAGTTCCAGATAGTGCGCGGATATGTTGTGGCGCTCGAGCATGAATTGTACCTTTCGGGCCAGATCGGGCTGCCGCGCCTGTCGAGCGGAGAGATTTACCGCCATTTCGATCTCACCAATCCCCTGATTTTTCCATTGGCGCAGTTGGGCACAAGCGGTATCGATCACCCAGTCACCAATCGGGAGAATGAGTCCATTTTGCTCCGCCACCGGGATGAACAGATTAGGGGGAATCATACCCCGTTCCGGGTGAATCCAACGCAACAAGGCCTCTACCCCAAGGATAGCTCCCGTTGTGGCATCGACCTTGGGTTGATAATACAAGCGCAGTTCATTGCGCTCCAGGGCATGGTGCAGCTCATTCTCCAGCATGAGTTGGTCGCGGTATTTTGCCTGCATCGTCCGTGAAAAAAACTCATAACTGTTACGGCCCTGTTCCTTGACATGATACATCGCAATGTCCGCACTCTTGAGCAGGGCATCCGGGTCGGTTTCATCGGTGGGAAAGAGACTAATCCCAATACTGGTCGTTACCATGATCTCATGGCGATCCAGGATGAAGGGCCGGGTAAAACACTCGGAAATCCTTTGGGCAGCCTTGAGGACATTATCGACACTAACGATATCGGCGAGCAACACGCTAAATTCGTCGCCACCGAGTCGCGAGATGGTAACGTCTCCATAATCACCACTCACCGGGCGTCCTACCGTATCGGAATTGCGTACCATGGATTTCAGACGTTGCGCCAGCTCTTTCAGTAACTGGTCGCCGGCAGCGTGTCCTAACGTGTCGTTGATGCGCTTAAAATTATCGATGTCAAACAATAAAATCGCGACAATGGTTTGGTGACGGCTAGAGCGCTCAATCGCTTGTCGGGTCCGATCCTGGAAGAGTAGGCGATTGGGTAGGCCGGTCAAGGCGTCATGGAGCTTATTTTGGGCCAGTTCTTCGGTACGCTGTTCGACGATGATCTCAAGGTTGCGGTTATGGTCGCTGATTAATTTGTAGAGTGCAGCGCTTTCCAGGGCATAGGCGCTACTAAAAAGGATGAGGGAAAGCAGATTGAGACGTGACGCATTGAGGGTCCGGGGATTGCCCGGTAATGACCCAAGGAACATGCCGCGCACCCGAGTTTTGGACGCGAGCACATGCAGCACAATTAATTCTCCGGCGCGCACCGATTTTTCCACGAGGGGGCGGTTTTGGTTGAGTGCCCAGGCAAACTTGCCGCTGTCGATGAGATAATTAATTTCCTCTTCGATACGTACCCGGGAAGGGACCGGGTCACACAGCATCAATTCGAACCCGGAATCCACCTCGCTACAGGTCATAAAGGCAACTACGTCAAAATCGAACAGCCGCCGTACATAGATTCGCGCCATGTCGAGAATGGTATTAGGGTCGCGATTATGATTAGTGTCGCCGTGCAACTCACCCATGGAGGTAAGTAATTCCAGCGCCGACATGTGCCAGCGATTAATCGATTCTAGGTATTCAATCCGTTGCTGAAGGCGAGCCAGTTGCTTATCGTTCATGCGAGGCCTTTGTGGTCGTAATCGTTGTCGTCTCCACGCCCTTGACTCTGGTTAAGTTATCTAGGGCAACGGAAGTGCGGGTCTAATGAAACGATTACTTGTGGTCTAGTCACTCAGAAACAGCCGTACCGCTTCCGTAAATTGCTGGTCCAAGATATTGACAACGGTGGTGATGCTGCCTTCCGGCAGGGCCAGGGTACGCCATGCCTTTTGGTCAAGGGGGGCAACCCAGTGCTCGCCGCTGTTACCAAGGGAGAGCCCTTGCGCAATAATCTCCGCAAGGTGGACGATAGCTGCCGCCTCAGGGTAGGCGCTTGCAGCGGTTGGGACGTGGTGACACCCTACCGATTCCTGGATGACATCCGGCAGGCGCCAGGTTTTGAGTAAAGCGGCACCCAGTCCGCCGTGATTGAAACCAAAGACCTCCCGTTCGGCACGGTACAACAACTCACCATTTTGTTGACAACGTTTCAGGGCAATATTGGCCTGTTCCGGGACCAGGGTAACGCTCAACAATAACCCAATATCATGAAGTAGGCCCAGCACATAGAATTGTTCGACATTCACGGCGCGGCGCAAGGTGGCGATGGCCCGGGCACCAATGCCGCAGGCGATGGAATGCCGCCAAAACGACTCCATATCCACCAGTTCGCTGGATATTCCCTTGAAGATGCTGATAACACTGGTGGCCAGCACCAGATCGCGAATCTGTTGAGTGCCGATGACTGTAATTGCCTGGGATATGGTGTTAATCCGGCTCGGGAAATTAAACATCGCACTATTGGAAATACGGAGCAGGCGGGCGGCCAGCGAGGTATCGTCGGCAATAACCTTGGCGATATCGGAGAGACAGATGTTGGGATCGTCGATAATCGCTACCAATTGGTAAAAAATTTGCGGTAGCGATGGAATCGTGCCGGCTTGTTGTACCAGCTGATACGGATCATGCGTCATGACCACGATTCCCCAACTGTTGGGCAAGATGCTGCACGCATAAAGCGCTAAGCTCTTTCATGGCCGAATGCTCACGATCAACGTGCTGAAACAGGGTGTCTGCAATCTTCGCTGCCTTGGCCAAAAGTACGGGATCAATAATAATGACCGGTGTGGTCTCGATAGCGTCATCTGCCCCAGAAATTTCGATGCACCTAATGCCCCAAGTTTTTAGTATTTTGATATGTTTATCCGTAAGTTCCGTACCACTACGCAGGAGAACCCGGCCACTACGATCTTTGATGTTGTCGGCAATGATCATACCGGCATTTACCTGTTCCAACTTAATAATTGCCATGTATAGCTACTTTGCTATTATTAGTAAAATGAGGGATGAGCCTAACACGGAAAAATAAACCTACTCAACTATCATAAGAATAACGCATTAGTAAGACCATTCCCAGAAACAGGCAAAACGATAAGGTCAGTACTGGTAAAGAGATGGTTGTCCCTATCGCAATGCCCCCCGCGATCAGTCGGGTCGTATACAATCCTGCCGCTGTTGGTATATTCAAAAATACTATTTGTTTGAGACGGAGGGAATAGGCGAGAGTCAGTAGGTAGTAGGCAGCAAGCACCGCCAGATATTCTAACGGCAGCGGAGCGGCAACCAATAGGGCCACGCCCAACAGCGACGGTACCAGGACCGCGCCGTGGATGATAGACATAGTTCCGGCGGCAAAGGAATGGTGACGTTCTTGTGGGTGGTGGCGAGCGGCGGCCAAGTCTAGTAGGTCGCTAAGCAGGTAGACGCTGGAGGCACACAACCCGAAGGAGAGGAAGGCCAAGCCTGCCTGAAAAAAAGCCTTGGGCTCGTCGTAGCGGTAGGTGGCCAGCAAGGGGACGACGATGAGAAGGTTTTTAAACCATCGTGGCAGACGTAATGCCTTGAGGTAGACCTTCCATGCCCCCCGGCGGTCATCGAAGACCGCCGTTATTGGTACCTGGGCACGAGCCTTACGCGCTACGCCGGGGACGGGGTTGACCAGAATCGCTGCACGGGCACGGGACCATACTGCCAGGTCAGCGCGGCTATTGCCGGCATAGTCAAAGCCGCGCTCCCCATAGGCAGCGGCCAGACAGGCCCCCTTGCGCGAACGCGAGAGGTTCTGTCCGCCCTCGGTGGCCAGCACCGCCTCAAAAATTCCGAGGTGGACCGCCACTTGTTCGGCAAAGCGGAGGTGCGAGGCGGTAGCCAGCACCAGCCGTCGGCCAGCGGCGTGGACCCGACGTAGATAAGTAAGAAACTCGGTATGGTAGGGCAGAACGGTAACGTCGATTTGGACGCGGCGGACGATCTGTTCCTTAAGGTGCGCCTTACCCCACAGCAACCAAAACGGCACCAGCAAGGCGGTCAATGGGGCTTGGCGCATGAGGGCAAAGAGCGATTCCATCAGCAGATCGGTATTAATCAGCGTGCCGTCCAGATCTACGCATAATGGCGGCTCCATGTTCTCGGCGCGATCGCAGCTAGGGGACTCCACAGGCATTCTCCAATATCTACGCGTAGTCGGTCGTCGAGGGCAGGGAGGATAAATAGTTACCCAGGTACCAAGGGGGCAATTGGGGTGTCAGACAATAAATCGAGAACGGACACCCGCAGCAAAAGAACGATCAAAGTCAGTAAGCATGGCCGAAAACCACGTGATGGTGGTGCCCAAGTCCAAGCCGATAGGAGGTTCTCCAATTCGTTTCATGTGGTTGGCGAGTCCCATCGCAATTTCCCTGCTATTCGGGTGGGCCTTGATCTCGGCAACCACCGCACTACCAAAACGCATCAATGCAGCGTGTTCAAAATATGCTACCCCAGTATCACTATGGATCATAGTAAAACTCCTGTAGAAAAATAAAAAGATGGTAGATACCTGGTAGAGGCAGATAATTTCCTGCCCCCAGCTCCGGTATTCCGCCCTGACTTCAGGGCAGATCCAGAGTTTCATAGCATAGACTGGCTTGTCTCGTTTTTCCGCCACGGGAAGTAGATGGATATTCGTTTCTCAAAATGAATCATCCGCCGTTTTAGAAGGGCAATTTGAGTCCTGGACCAGCTTCGAGAAGCATACGTCGAAACTCATCTTGGATGCGGCGTAACCCCTGTGGGGTGCGGGCCTCGAAACGGAATACCAGTGAGGGAGTAGTATTGGAGGCGCGAACCAAACCCCAGCCTTCTTCAAAGTCTGCTCGTAGCCCATCAATGTTGGTAATTTCGGCACCGGTGAGACGGGTCCGGGCTAGGGCCAAGCTCTTCATCAACCGGTTACTTTCGCCTTCGGGCAGGTCTACTCGAAGTTCCGGGGTGCTCACTGCATCGGGTAGGTCGGCGAATACGTTGTTGGGTGGGCGTTCGTTGCTGGATAACAGTTCTAATAACCGGGCGCCGGCGTAGAGCCCGTCATCAAAACCGAACCAACGTTCCTTAAAGAAGAGGTGACCGCTCATCTCTCCGGCAAAGAGTGCCCCGACCTCTTTCATCTTGGCCTTGATGAGAGAGTGTCCGGTCTTCCACATCACGGGCCGTCCGCCCTGTTGTTTGATAATGCGGGGGAGATGGGCGCTGCTCTTCACGTCGAAGACGACGGTGGCCCCTGGGTTCCGGGACAATAGGTCTTCGGCAAATAGCATCATCAGTCGATCCGGCCAGACGATCGTACCGTTACCGGTGACCACCACCAGGCGGTCGCCGTCACCGTCGAGGGCGATGCCGAGGTCGGCCTGGCGGGCCTTTACGGTGGTAATGAGATCACGCAGATTTTGGGGCTGACTGGGGTCAGGGTGGTGGTTGGGGAACTTTCCATCCACGTTGCAGAACAGCTCTTCCACCTCGCAGCCCAAGGAGCGGTAGAGCCGCGGCGCAAGGGCACCGGCAACCCCATTGCCGCAGTCCACCACGAGACGCAAGGGACGCAGCAATTGGATGTCGGCGCTAACCTGGGCAAGGTATTCGGGGACCACATCCATGGTCTGTAGGTTCCCCTCTCCCGTCACGAATTGTCCCGCTTCGATACGCTGGTACAGCTTCTGAATACCATCTTCAGAGAGGGTTTCTCCTCCGAGGACTACCTTCATCCCGTTCCATTCGGGTGGGTTGTGGCTGGCGGTCAGCATTACCCCGGCGTGGGTCTCCAAAAAGTGGGTAGCGAAGTACAGCAGTGGGGTTGGGACCTGCCCGATATCGATGACGTTGCACCCGGTGGCCCGCATGCCACGGATTAGGGCAGTGGCAAGGGATGGTGACGAGAGCCGTCCATCACGTGCTACGACGACGCTCGGCTGGCCCCGTTCGTGGGCCTCCGAGCCGATGGCGCGGCCGATCTCGTGAGCGCCCTCCGCCGTTAGGGAATCGCCCACCACGCCGCGAATATCATAGGCCCGGAAAATGTCGGGAGGTGGTAGTGAGGCAGTAGTGTCGGGTGTGAAGGAATCGCTGGTCGCATTCTCGGAGGTCGAGAGGGCGTCCAAATCCAGAAGGGCCAAGTCCAAAGGTTGGGAAGAGGCGCTCAAGGGAGTAGGTAGGGTAACGGTTGCCTTATTGGTTGGGGTCAAATCAGAGAAATCTAGATCCAGCAACGCCAGCCCCGAAGCAGATGCCGCCGGTGAGGGTGAGCTGGGCGGGGAAACTTTTACCGCGCTGGAAGGAGGTGTATCTGAATCGGAGGGATCTAAATTCAGGTCCAAGAGCACCAAAGGGGGAGGAGGTGGGGCTGCAATCGATGTTGGTGCGGGTACGGGTGCGGAAACCTGGGCTGGAACTGGTGTGGAGACCAATGGCGGGGCTGATTCCGCTAGTGGTGCTGGTTTCAACGCGGGGGTTGATGTCGGTGATGGTGGTACCGATATCGGCGGTGGGGTAGTGTCGGTAGATGGTTGGGTCGGATGGGTGAAAGGAGGTTGTTTGGCAAGGGATGCGGCCGTGACGACGGGTTTGGGCGGCTGGGGGGCTGTCGGCGGTGCCTGGAGATGGCGCTGGATGACCTCCAAGGCACCGTATACCGCGGCAAAGCGTGCCGAATATTGGGCAGGAGCACGGCCGTTACGTAGGTCCTTGACCAGGGTAACGATGGCCGCCAGGTCATCGTTCAATGCCTTGGTGAAGGTGTGTTGAATCCATAGAAAAGCCAGGATCACCATCACCGCAACTGCACCCAGTAATCCAACCACCTGGAGGGACTGGCCTTCATTTTGGTGGTTGTGGGGGTTGATGCGGTAAGACAGGCGCCAGCGGGTGCCGGGGATGTCCTTACGCACCACATCGGTGGCAGCGGCAGTCTCTTGGTTATCTCCTTTGTGATAAAGCGTGACCTCGCGACGATCTCCGGTTTGCGCCAATACCACGAGATTCCCCTCCCGAGCGATTGGGTCAAGGAGGCGGGTAAGGGGGTCTATCGAAGATTGAACCAGAACATGCCCCAAAATATGTTTATCCGCAGCATTCAGTACCGGGCGAGTAATGGCGATGTTGCGATTTCCTCCGGCTGAAAGATGGACTTCCGCCGGGGGAGTCCGTCCCGCTTCTGTCTCATGCAACAGCGCCAATGCCGCGTAGCCTAGGGCGGGATGGGTCTTTTCTTCGGTTTGGTTGGTACCCGGACGCAGGAGGCGTACGCGCAGGGCGCCTGGAAATAGGTAGGTAAGCTCGGACTCCCGCGCAGCGAGCGCGATATTATCTTTTGCCGTAAAGAGTTGGGCCAGACTCGGATCCTGGACGACGGATTCGAGGATGGCTATTTGGTTTTGCACAAAGAGCGCAAGCTCTCCTGCTACGATTGTACCGATTTGTGTGGACTGCTGTTGGTTCTGCCGCGCGGATTGGCTCTCTCCCCATTGGAGGAGGATAAAACCTGCCACCGCAATCGCAAGGACGCATAGCGCCGCCGCTACGGGAACTAAAACGGGAGCCCGCCCTTTCCGGGGAGGAGAATCTTCGGTAGGAGACGTCTTCTTGGTAAACGCTAGAATTTTACTGAGCGATGGTATCTTCATGGCGCAGAGTGGCTATTGAAAAAAATAAAAATCAAAGAGCCAAAAGCAAAACATTAAAAGATTTTTCTTTTAAAATTAAAAGAAAAATCTTTTAATGTTTTATTTTTGATCTTTTAGATTTTATGGGTTCTTGAATCAGTGGACACTTGGGTATCCTTCGCCTGAAATCGCTCGGCGACGATCTCCAGCAGTGAATAGGCCAATTCCGGTTTTTGGGCACGGGGGAGGTCGCGCTGTCCGCCCATCCAATAGACTTGGAGGGCATTGTCATCACTCTCGAAGCCGATATCACCGCCGACCCAATTGGCGGCCACCATGTCTACCCCCTTGCGGTGGAGTTTGTCCAAGGCGTTGGCTTCGAGTTGTTCGGTCTCTGCAGCAAAACCGACTGTGAATGGACGGTGGGGGAGGGCGTTGACTGTCGCCAGGATATCTTCGGTACGTTCCAGAACCAGGGTCATGGGACTTTCCCCTTTTTTCTTGATCTTGTGGGGGGCGGTGGCAATGGGGCGATAGTCCGCTACGGCAGCGCAGGCGATGAAGATCTCGCAGGTCTCTATCCGCTTTAGTACTGCATCCTGCATCTCCTGGGCAGAGACGACCTCGATTCGGGTAACACCGCGTGGGGTAGGTAGGGCAGTGGGTCCGGTTACCAGGGTGACCTGGGCACCCATCGCCGCCGCTGCCGACGCAATCGCATAGCCCATCTTGCCGGAACTGCGGTTGCTCAAAAAACGTACCGGGTCGATGGCCTCGCGGGTCGGGCCAGCGGTCACCAGGACCTGGCGGCCAGCGAATCGTTGCGGGGTAAACAATACCTCCAGAGCTTGTACCAAGTCGCTGGGTTCTTCCATCCGCCCCACGCCGACCTCGCCGCAGGCCTGTTTTCCTTCGGCTGGGCCGAACAGGCGTACCCCACGAGAGAGGAGCAAGTCGCGATTGGCAATGGTTGCCGGGGCGGCCCACATCACATGATTCATGGCTGGGGCCAGACAGAGTGGGGCGGGGGTAGCCAGACACAACGTTGTCAGCAGGTCGTTGGCCATCCCCATGGTCAAACGCGCCATCAGATCGGCGGTGGCGGGGGCGATTAGCACAACATCGGCCCAGCGCGCCAGTTCGATGTGACCCATGCCGGCCTCCGCTGCCGGATCCAGGAGTTCGGTATGGACCGGGTTGGCGGAGGTCGTTTGGAGGGTGAGGGGGGTGATGAAGGCGGTCGCTGCACGGGTCATGACCACGCGGACGGTAGCGCCGGCGTCACGTAGACGGCGGGCCAATTCGGGGGTCTTATAGGCGGCAATACCACCACCGACGCCGAGTAAAATTCGCTTGCCAGACAAGGGGCTCATGGCGGAAAGTGTAACCCTTCATTCCCTTGCCGAGGAAGATCGTATGTCTTTGCAGAGAGCAGATGTGGAACGGATTGCCCACTTGGCGCGCCTGGCCATTGCCGAAGAGGATATCCCCCGTTATGCCCGTGAGTTGTCCGGCATCCTCGATTTTGTGCGCCAGATGGAGGTGGTGGACACCGCCGGGGTGGTCCCGATGGCCCATCCGCTGGACGCAATCCAGCGCCTGCGTCCCGACCAGGTGGCCGAGAGTGACCAGCGGGCGTTGTTCCAGTCCATTGCGCCGTTGGCCGAAGACGGCCTCTATCTAGTCCCCAAGGTCATCGAGTAACCTCCCGCCATGTACGACCAAACCCTTTCCGAACTGTCTGCCGGTCTTGCCGCGGGCAAATTTTCCAGCCGGGAACTGACCCAGGCGACCCTCGACCGCATTGCGGCCCTGGATGGCAAACTGAATGCCTTTATCACCGTGACCGCCGAGCTCGCGCTGGCACAGGCCGATGCCGCCGACGCGCGCCGTGCCGCCGGTGAGACTGGCCCACTGTTGGGTGTCCCTATCGCCCACAAGGATATCTTTTGTACCAAGGGGGTACGGACCTCCTGCGGCTCGCGGATGTTGGACCGCTTCATCGCTCCCTACGATGCTACCGTCGTGACCCGCCTCCAACAGGCTGGGGCGGTGATGGTGGGCAAGACCAACATGGATGAGTTTGCGATGGGTTCCTCCAATGAGACCAGTTTCTACGGTCCGGTGCGTAACCCCTGGGACCTGAACGCCGTGCCCGGTGGCTCCTCGGGCGGCTCGGCAGCGGCAGTGGCGGCACGTCTGGTGACTGCGGCTACCGGTACCGATACCGGTGGGTCGATCCGCCAACCTGCCGCGCTGTGCGGCATTACCGGCATTAAACCGAGCTATGGGCGGGTGTCGCGTTACGGGATGATCGCCTTTGCCTCTTCCCTGGACCAAGGCGGCCCCCTCGCTCAGAACGCCTGGGACTGTGCCTTACTGCTCAGTGCCATGGCCGGTTTTGACCTGCTTGATTCCACCAGCCTGGATCGGCCGGTGCCGGACTATACGGCAGACCTCAACGCCCCACTAGCCGGGATGCGTCTCGGCCTGCCCCGCGAATATTTCGGGGAAGGGCTCGATAGCCGCGTGGAAATGGTAATCCAGGAGGCGGTGCAGGTGCTGGAACGCCTGGGCGCGGAGGTGAAACCGATCAGCCTCCCCAATACCCATTTGGCGGTGCCGACCTATTACGTACTTGCCCCGGCCGAGGCCTCTTCCAATTTGGCCCGCTACGACGGCGTGCGCTATGGTCATCGTTGTCCCCAGCCGCGTGACCTGATGGACCTCTATACTCGTTCCCGTAGCGAAGGTTTTGGGGCAGAGGTCAAACGCCGCATCATGATCGGCACCTATACCCTGTCGGCAGGTTATTACGATGCCTATTATCTCAAGGCCCAGAAGCTGCGCCGACTCATCAGCGATGATTTCCGGCGGGCGTTTGAAGAGGTGGATGTTATTCTTGGCCCGACTTCACCAACGGTAGCCTTTAATCTTGGTGAGAAGACGGCGGACCCGGTGACGATGTATCTGTCCGACATCTACACCATTGCGGTCAACCTTGCCGGTCTGCCAGGTTTGTCGATGCCCGCCGGTTTCGTGAACGGACGCCCGGTTGGGATGCAGCTCATCGGCGGCTATTGGCGGGAAGGGCAATTGCTCAATATCGCCCACCGCTACCAGCAAGAGACCGATTGGCATCAACGAATCCCCCAGAGATAGATAATTGCCAGTGTTGTTTCGGTCACCGTCAGTCAATAGTCAATAGTCAATAAGGAACGAGGATTTTATAACTTGTGCAAGGGGTGAAAGGCTTGCCTTGCACGTGCAAAGCAAGCTTTGCACTCCTATTTCCACTGCACAAGTTAATAAATTATCGTTCCTAAGGTGCCTCGGTTCCTCTGGGGCGTGCCCCCATCGCGCCTCCACGGCGATGAGTTGCCGCACCGGATCGGTTACGGTGTTGGCGAGTAGGGTCCAGATCAAGACATTAGTGATCTTACTCTCTAAGTGCTTATGTCAACTTGGCCCCACAACCGCTCAACCACCCCTTCGGGTTACCATACAATCCTCCGGGTTGATGTCACCGGGTGGTTGCGCTACGTGGTTGCGTGGCTGTTAACTTGAAACCGGTGGGTGGGTTCGGGTAAAGTATCCTGGTTCTTTTGACAAAAATCACATTTGGGGGAAATGCTGCCATGGCTGAGCTGTTTTCCGATGCGTGGATAAATCGTTTCGGTGAAGAATGGAACAAGGAACCAAAGTTGGCGGGGGAGTTGGCGAAGATTAGTTTTAACTCCACCATCGCTTATGGCTTTGACGGTGAGGATAAGCCCCGCGCTGTTATCAAGGTCGAGAATGGCCGCGTGGTTGCCAGCGGTGCTTATGCCGGTGAGGAGTTAAACTGGGACCTCCGTGCCAGTTCCGAAAACTGGCAGAAGTGGATCGAAAAAGGGCTCGGTATGATGGGGCTGGGGATGGCCTACACCACCCGCAAGCTCAAGTTCCAGGTCGGCGACTATATGGCGATGATCAAAGACCCACGGATGGCTAGTCCGTTCATCGAGAGTTTTAGCGTGATGGGGCGGGTCTGACGCCGGTCGTCTATGCACGCTTTCACGCTTTAACGTAATTATCGTACAGACTCCCGCAGTATATCTGTGGGAGTCTGTCTTCTGTCGATTCGGTTGTCTGCCCCGGCTCCCGGCGGCATACCCGACGGGTCACCAGGGTATCCCTAACCCATGTCAAAGAAATTTCTTACTCTATTGTTGAGCGGTTTGGTGGGAGTGGCGGTTGGCTCTCCCGAACAGAGTTTCACCCCTTCGTCGCCGAGTGTCATCACGGTAGAGTCCCGCCCGGTGGGCGCCGTTACGACTCTGGGCGGGACCGTTGTTCCCTTCCGTGAGGTCACGCTCTCGGCACAATTTCCCGGTCGGGTGGTGTTTCTCAAAGGTGGCGAGGGCGATTGGTTCGACGATAAACAGATCCTCGCCGTCTTGGACGATACGGATCTCCTCGCCCAGCGTCGTGCGGCACTTGCCGATGCGGCCAATGCGGATTCCGCGTTGCGCAATGCGCATGTCCAGTTCTCCCGCGAACTGTATTCAGGGCGGAGTAATCGGCCCAATACGGAGATGGGCATGGGTATGCCCTCCATGTTTGACCAGTTTTTTACCAAGCCGATGTCCAGCATGTCGGGGATGAGCAATCCCTACCTGGAGCGTCGCGCCGAGGTCTATGGGGCGGGAACCGGCGTAGAGCAGGCCCAGGCGGCTTTGGCTCGATCCCAGGCGCGTATTGAAGAGATCAACGCCAAACTCCGTGATACCCGTTCGATTGCCCCCTTTGCCGGGGTTATCGTTCAGAAGTTTGCTGAGGTGGGCGATACCATCCAGCCCGGCCAGCCCATCCTTAAGGTAGCTGATACCCGTAACCTGCAAATCCGTGTCGAGGTGCCGGCGCGGTTGATGCCGGGACTACGCAAAGGGATGGTGATCCCGGCCAAACTTGATGTCGGTAATACCCGGATCGAGGCGCGCGTTGCCCAGATCTACCCGATGGCCGATACCCAGCGCCACACGGTAACGGTCAAGCTCGATATGCCTTCCGGTACCCCTGGTGGCCCAGGGATGTACGCCGAGGTCCAGCTCCCTGACGTCAGCGCCCCCACCAACACCTTACCACTGGTCCCGCTTTCCTCCGTGGTATGGCGCGGCAGTCTGCCGGCGGTGTTTATTGTGGCTACCGATAACAAAAGCGAGCTGCGCATGGTGCGGGTAGGGGAACGCATCGGCAACAGCTACAGCATCCTCTCTGGTCTGAATATCGGTGAGCGCATCCTGGCCGCCCCTGCGCCAGGGTTGGCGGCCGGATGGGGTCAGTCGGGTAGCGAATGATGTTTTGCCCCAATCCACCATTTAATCGATAGCCCCTAATATAAAAGAAAAACGATATAAGTCTTTCTTTTATACGTTAGAACCAAAATGACCGAGAAACACGGGAACCACGCTTCTACTGACTACACCTACACTGCTCCCGGTACCCATGATGGTTTGGGTATCGCCGGCAACATGGCGAAGTCCTTTATTCAT
>CAUYUB010000245.1:0-2926 GCA_963575685.1 Gammaproteobacteria bacterium
TCCGCTCAGGATCGGGAAATAGAGATGATCCGAACCGGGCGTTGGGATGAGGGGATATCATTCCTTTTTCAAGAGATCAGGCCCTTGCAGGCCGCTTATCAGAAAAGTGTGGAAGCGCTTATTACTCATCAGAATAACGAGATGGATAAGGTTGGTGCACAGGCCGAAGAGACCCAAAACCAGGGGATTAGGCTGTTGCTGAGCGTGGCAGGGATTGCTCTAGTGTTGGCTTTTGGTCTGGCGCTATGGATTGGGCTGAGTGTTACCCGGCCTTTGGATAAGACCATCGCCCTCGTCAAGCGCATCGGTCGTGGTGATATCCCCGATCCTGTGCAAGAACCCTGGCAAGGGGACTTTGATGAGATCAGGGAGAGTCTCAATACCGCCAGCGTTGCTATTCATACCCTCATTAATGATATGAATCATATGTCGTTGGAACACGACAAGGGTGACATCGACGTTAAGATTGACGCCGCCAAACTTCAAGGCAGTTTCAAAGTCATGGCCGAAGGTGTAAATACTATGGTATTCGGCCACATCGACGTGAAGAAGAAAGCCATGGCCTGCGTCAAGGCATTTGGCGAGGGCAACTTCGACGCTCCCATGGAAAAGCTACCGGGCAAGAAGGCATTCATCAACGACACCATCGAACTCGTGCGCGGTAATCTGAAGGCGGTCATGGTCCAAACCGATTTTATTATCCAGGCGGCCACCAATGGAGAACTCGATAAGCGCGCCAACGCCGATCAGTTCCAGGGAGGATGGAAACAATTAGTCACAGGCTTCAATAAAACCCTGGATGGCATCATCCTCCCGGTCAATGAAGCGGTGGGGGTGCTCATTGAGATGGAGAAAGGCGATCTCAGTAAAAAGGTCAAAGGAAACTATAAAGGCCAGCTCAAGGACTTTAAGGATACGGTTAACAATACTACGGCCAAGCTTGCGCAGGTCGTCGGCGAAGTACGCGGTGTGGCGGGGCGGATTGGTCGCGGCGACATCCCGGAAGCGATGAAAGAACCATGGCCTGGGGAATTCGACAGCATCCGGGAAAGTCTCAATGCTGCGGGTGTTGCCATCCGTGTCCTCATTGAAGACGCACGTATCCTCGCACAGGCGGGGGCGGAAGGACGCATGACCGTGCGCGCCGATGCTACCCGTCACCAGGGTGATTACCGGCGCATCGTGGAAGGATTCAATGCCACCCTGGACGCGGTCGTTAGTCCCGTGACCGAAGTAATGCAGGTCATGGCGGCCCTGGAGAAAGGTGATTTGGCCCAACAGATTGTCACGCAATACCAGGGAATGCTGGGGCAGTTACGCGACTCGGTAAATAACACCGTGGCGCAACTCGCCCGTACCATTGAAGAAGTCACCCACACCAGCAGCGAATTGGCCAATGCGGCCAATCAGGTCGAGGCCACTGCCCAATCCCTAAGTCAGGCTACCAGTGAACAAGCGGCCAGCGTCGAGGAAACTAGTGCCGCACTGGAAGAGATGAGCGCCTCTATCACCCAAAATGCCGACAACGCCAATCTTACCAACACTCAAGCCGGTCAAGCCTCGATCAAAGCCCGTGAGGGAGGCAGCGCCGTGGGCGAGACCGTCACGGCGATGAAACAGATTGCCGAGAAGATCGGAATCGTCAACGATATTGCCTATCAAACCAATCTGCTTGCCCTGAACGCTGCCATTGAAGCGGCAAGGGCAGGGGAGCATGGCAAGGGATTCGCGGTAGTGGCCGCCGAGGTGCGCAAACTTGCCGAGCGTAGCCAGATTGCAGCCCGCGAGATCAGCGAATTGGCAACCGGTAGTGTGCGGCGTGCTGAAAATGCGGGCAGTCTCCTCAGCGAGATTGTGCCGGCCATCGCCAAGACTTCGGACCTGGTCCAGGAGATCGCCTCCGCCTCCAAGGAGCAATCCAGCGGTGTCAACCAGATCAACACCGCGATGAGTCAGCTCTCCCAGATTACCCAAAACAACGCCAGCTCTGCCGAAGAATTGGCTGCTACCGCCGAGGAATTGGGCTCCCAAGTTACCCAGCTCCAAGATTTGGTTGGTTTCTTCCACCTTGCCGAACAGACCACGGCTATGGCTATGTCACGGTCACGGGGTACGTCAACCCCAACTTATCGGATGGCGACTCAGGCAACAGGGCGTACCACGCAACCGAAAGCGTCCGCCCAGCCAGTAAACCGGAGGCTGGGAGTATCCACACCCACAGCAATTGGCGGGGTGGTGAGGGCGGTAAAGGCAGCCCCAATGCCAAATGGCTTTGAAGAGTTCTGAATCGCAGCGGCCAAGATTGCCAATTCCCTGGCCTATAGGTAGAACTCTTAATCGTTGCCACACTTCGTGCTCGTGTTGCGGATAGTTCTAGCAATCGGAGGGATAAGGACAATTTAACTTGAGACTATCAACCATCACTGCCAGAGACAAACAAACATGTTTAACCATATAATAATGACTACCCGCCTGAATCTGCTAACGGGAATGGCTTCCTTTTTGCTGCTCATCTCGATAGTCGGAAGTAGTTATCAATTTTACAATTTAAAAAACAATCTTGCTTCTGGCCTGGTTTCTGCCAATACTGAAATCGAAGCGTTGATCTCAGTAGAATCTGCCCAAGTGGCGTTTAAAACGCAGGTTCAGGAATGGAAGGACATTTTGATCCGGGGCAATGATCCGGAAAGTTATGATAAATACTTTTCCCAGTTTGTCGAGAGGGAAAAACAAGTACAAGCGCACCTAAAACATGCCATCGATCTGATGCGCAAACAGGGAATCTCGACTACTGATACCGAGAATTTTTTCAATACCCACGAGCAACTCGGCGTTAAATACCGTGAAGCACTAAAATCCTACGACAAGAGTAATCCTCAATCCACTCAAACGGTAGACAGGTTGGTCAAAGGTATGGACCGTCCTG
>CAUYUB010000246.1:0-2919 GCA_963575685.1 Gammaproteobacteria bacterium
GCCGAGGCCTCCCAAATACGCCCTCGCATTCCCGGCCACCAAGACCACGCCCCGCCGCTTCACGTCCAGGACCAAAGACCACTTGAACGCGTCGCGGATGATCTGAGGACCCCACTTCGTGAAGTACTCCTCGTTAGCCTCCTCGACGGTGGTTCCCTTTGGAAAAAAGACGTATAGCTGCACCTGGTCCTGGTCAAAATGGTTGCTCATCTGGCTCCTCATAAATCGAACGAAAACCGGGCTCCGTTATCAGCCCGTGAGGGTGATGATTCAGAGCGCAATACCTTTCCTTCAAATCGTTCTCTTCAAACTCATCGACGACTTCCCGAAGCGTCTGCCGCTTCTCTTGCTCTGGAGTTAACGGCCTCAAACCGCCATTCGACCCGCCAAGCAAAGTCCCGCATGCAGTCCCTTTACTCTGCTGAACGTTGAACGCATCCACGCGCCGAACGATCCGCAGCAAACTCTCCTCGTTCGCCAAGCGAGCGGCCTCTTCACTCGGGTACTGGACGTCTCCCAGTTCAGTACCGAAAATTTCGTCCTTGAAATGAAAGGCCCACCGAGGCCCGCACAATTCCTTGATCTGATCCGTTGACGACATGCACTGCGCCTCAGCCCACGCGCCCACCTTCTGACGCCATAACCACGCTCGATCATTCGGCACCGTCGCTTCCGCCAACGGGTTGCAAGGCGCTGGGGTTCCCTTTTTCTTCTCCGGATCTTGACGACCACCCCACGCGAAATTCGCTTTCCAATGTCGGTCCCCGGACTTGTAATTCAGGTACCGCACCAGGTGAGCCCCTTTATCCTCCTCCTTCCGTGACCCTACGTTTTTGCTGACGTACTTCGCCACGTACTTCGAAATCCCATCCGCATTCGAACGTATGGGCAAGATCTCATGCCGGCCGAACTGATACTCCTTCAGATCCTGCCGGAACTGAGCCCACAACGCCCGCAGTTCCTCAGATCCAGAATTATTCCGACGCCTGGTCGCCTCTTGCCATGCCGGATCATCACGGAACCAGGTATGCGTTTCACGACACCGCTTTTCCGCAGCGTAAACCGAATCTTGCGCCTCGAAATCAAAACCCGTTTTCGCGTCAAAATCGACCACGCCGACCAGGTGGTAATGAATCGCTCCCCGAGCTTGCCGCTCGATCACTACAATGGCCTTGGCAAAGATCTTGCTTAGCAGTCCGCGACACAGCCGCCGAAACCTCCTTTGAGCCTCCTTTCGATCCGTGCAATTGTCCTCAAAAGTCAGGGTAACAAACACCAGCCTGTTCACCCCATAAGTCCTTGTGAGGCAAATAATTTCCTGTCTCAGGCACTCGGCAACTTTCTTGTGAGATCCGGTGAGCTTATTCCATTGCGCCTGGACCTCCGGAGACAGGGATTCAAACCCCTCCTCGGTACACTTGTGACTAGATAGACAAGGAAGGGGACCGACGCCCGCCGCGCTCGTTCCTCGCGCTGGCCGGGCGTCAGAAACCCCTTCCTCAAACGTGACGGGATTTCCACCCTCCGGGAGTTGGCAGTGTTTACCTCCCTGACCGAGTCCGGAGATTGGTAGAAATGGAGCTGCCGCCAACATCTAGCGGCAGTGAAACAAAACTCTTGGAGAACTGCAAGACTATTTCTTGCCCTCTGAACAGGACATCTCGGTCGCTGTGGCGACGAGGAGATCCAAGCGCATCCGAGCCTCACGCCCGTAGTCTTCAGGAGTCGCCTTGCGCGGCCTCCCAGATTTACGGCCGCCCGCGTTATGCGCCGCGACTGAATCCGCAGTAACGAAACGATGACCGTCCACGTCCACGACTTGCAACTGCTCAGCCGCAATCATCTGGTGAACTCGCTGGCCAGAGACATTGAGCAACTTCGCAGCGAACGGAATTGGCACCAGCATCCCGTGCATACTGGTCAGCCGCTGAAGCTCCTTCAGCTTATCCCACATGTTCAGGACCCTCTTCTGCTCACGCTTCGGAAGATCCTGCACAAACGGAAAGTCACATACCTGGCTAACGGTCATCTTCTGCCCTTCTGGACCTAGGCTTACGTTTTGTCAAGATTTTCCCAGAAGTGGGATTTTCGTTAACGTTACCATTTGCCCTAGGATCGACGGAACGGAGCTGGGGGTGGATGGATAGTGGGGGGAGAATTGAACGTTTCAGGCAAGCAGCCTTGCGGAGATTAAGAGGCCGAACAAAATCCACCCGCCCACCCGCGTACCTGCACGGTCGGAAGTATACCTCACGCCTCGCGGTGAAACTGGAGGCCGTGATTCCGCGTCCCGGGCTGAACCGTAAACGCGGAGGCCGTGCCTGGTGATGAGCCTGGCACGGCCTCGAGTGGCTGGAACGGACTACTTGCGCGGCCTGCCGAGCCTCGACCTGGTGGACCACGAACGTGCTTCCGGCTCACGTCCCAAACGCGCCCGATGAATCAAACGCCTTAAGACCTCGGCCCGGTTACAGTCGCTCGCCTGGTCATTCAACCAAGCCGCTTCATCGGCAGAAATTCTCACACTGACCGTCATGGTTGCACCTCCGTTGCGATCCGCCAATTCACCAGCACACGCTCGACGCTCACACGCACGATCCGCTCAACCATGCATTCAGGAACGTCCACGACCATATTCAACTTCGCATCCAGGATGTTAGCCCCGCCTCCGGTCGCAACGACACGACCACGCCGGTCGTATGCCGTCGCCTCCCACACAAACACAAGCTCTCGATCGCCTTCACAACGCTCGTCTACCATATGCCTAGTTCCTCCATTCCCCGGATGAACGCACCCTCGGTACCGCGCTCCTTCCACAAATTACGGCAATACGTTTCAAGGTCTCGCTCCTGCTCCCACTTCAAGCCGAGGCCTCCCAAATACGCCCTCGCATTCCCGGCCACCAAGACCACGCCCCGC
>CAUYUB010000247.1:0-2910 GCA_963575685.1 Gammaproteobacteria bacterium
TCTCCCCTATTTACGATACCCGAACTTGGTCTTTGGAAAGACCCGAGGATCTGAGAGAAAAGCCCGCCACGATTACCCACTTTCTTTCCATTCAGGAAGATGTGACCACACGCCGCGCCCAAGAGGCGCGAATTCGTTATCTGTCCTATTTTGACCCTCTCACCAGCTTGCCCAACCGACGATTATTCCGAGACCGCCTTGGGCAGGTGTTGTCACAAGCCGAACATTGGCACCACCTCGCCGCCCTATTGTTTTTTGATCTGGATCACTTCAAACGGCTTAACGATACCCTTGGCCATCGGGTCGGTGACCAGCTTTTGCAGCAAATCACCGTACGCCTCGCTGAATTTTTACGGAAGACCAACAAGATCGTCCATCTCGACGAAGAGGGCATCCACGCCGTTGCCCGGATCGGGGCGGATGAATTTGCCCTCATCCTTACTGAGGTGGCCCATACCGATCAAGTCGGCCAGGTGGCGCAGCAACTCCTCGACCGAATCTCCGATCCCTTCCACTTGGAGGGACACGAAGTAGTTTTTGGTGCCAGTATCGGTATTGCAGTCTATCCCTTTGATGGGAATGATGCCGATGTCCTGCTGAAAAACGCCGATACCGCGATGTATAGCGCCAAGAATGGCGGACGCAACACCTACCGATTCTATTCCCATGCCATGAATGAGGCCGGGGTACGTCGGATGCACCTGGAGAGCGGCCTACGTCGGGCGCTGGAACGAGAAGAATTGATTCTCCATTACCAGCCGCAGATAAACCTCCACGGAGAGGGACATATCACCGGATTCGAGGCCTTGGTGCGTTGGAACAATGCCGAAATGGGATTGATCTCGCCGATAGAGTTTATCCCTATTGCCGAGGAAAGCGGCCTCATCGTCCCGATTGGTGCCTGGGTATTGGAAACGGCATGCCGCATGGCGGCTACTTGGCAATCCTATGGTCCCTTGCGGATAGCCGTCAACCTTTCGGCTCGGCAGCTCCGTCACCGCGAATTGTTGGATACAGTTACCCGTACCCTGGAAGTAACGGGACTGCCACCGGATTGCCTGGAATTGGAGATCACCGAAAGCGTCATCATGCACGATGCCCCTGCGACGGCCCGACTCCTGGCGGAACTTAAGGCGGTGGGTCTGCATATCGCCGTTGATGATTTTGGGACAGGCTATTCTTCCCTGAGTTACCTGAAGGCCTTCCCCATTGATACGCTAAAGGTGGACCGTTCCTTCGTGATGGACATCACCACCAGCAGCGAAAGCGCCCATATCGTTACGGCCATTATCGCCCTTGGTCATGGTTTAGGCCTAAAGGTAGTGGCTGAGGGGGTTGAAGATCAACAGCAGATGGATTTTCTACGTGCCCAGGGCTGCGATTTTGTTCAGGGTTACTTGGTGAGTCGTCCATTGCCGGAGACAAAACTCCAGGAGTTTCTGGAACGTTTCCGTGCCGGGTCAGGTTAATCGGAGCAGATCATGACAACGCCGCCGCGTTACCATAAAAATCTACATAAAATCACACAACTCAACGAATTACAGCGACAGGTAACCCAAGCCTGTGGCACCGAACCGCCCTTCCATAATGCTTTTTGGAATAATAAACACGAGGGCATCTATGTCGATATTGTCTCGGGCGAGCCCCTTTTTTCTTCGCAGGATAAATACGACTCCGGCACTGGTTGGCCAAGCTTCACGCGCCCACTCGAAGCAGAGCATCTCGTCGAAAATACCGATACCAATCATGGGATGATCCGTACCGAGGTGCGTTCCAGGCATGGCGGGTCGCATCTCGGTCATGTCTTTCCCGACGGCCCATCGGAAACCAGGATGCGCTACTGTATTAATTCCGCCGCGTTACATTTCATCCCCAAAGAAAAGCTCGATGAAGAAGGGTATGGTGCCTACGTCAAGCTATTCACAAAGGAGGCATAATGACAAACGAAACCGCGATACTTGCGGGTGGTTGCTTCTGGGGCATGGAAGAGCTGATCCGCAATTTGCCGGGGGTACAAGCCACGCGCGTTGGCTATACGGGCGGACAGATCGATAATCCAACCTATGAAGAGGTAAAGACAGGACACACCAAGCATGTCGAAGCGATTGAGATAACTTTCAATCCTACGCAGTTGACGTATGAACAGTTGTTAAAATTCTTTTTCAAGATTCACGATCCGTCAACCCAAAATCGTCAGGGTAACGACCGAGGCACCCAATATCGCTCAGTCATTTTCTACATGAGTGAAGCACAGCAGCGGATCGCGGAAGAGGTAATCACCGGCATCAACCATTCAGGAAAATGGCCAGGTCGTGTTGTTACTGAGGTAGTCAGGGCCGGGACATTTTACGAAGCGGAAGCGTATCACCAGAAATATCTCAAGCACCACCCCAGCGGTTATACGTGTCACTTTATCAGGCCAGACTGGACGCTTTAAATAATGAACAATCTTGCTGAACTGTACGATACTGATTACAACGCATGGGTGATCGGCAACACGGAGCTGCTACGCCTGGGAAAACTGGAACAACTGGACATCGCCCATTTAATCGAAGAGCTTGAAGATATGGGAAAGAGCGCTCAACATGAATTGACCAACCGATTCATCACCCTATTAATGCATTTATTGAAATGGAAGTATCAGCTTAATTTGTTAAATGAGCGTTGGAAGGAGTTTGACGGAAAGAGTTGGAGAAGCACCATCATTGAACAACGTACCCGCATCAAAATGCAGATAGAAGAAGCACCGGGATTGAAAAACTGCTTGAAAGATGCATTTCATAAGGCCTACCCAGGCGCTCTGCGTTTGGCTGTAAAAGAAACCGGCCTGCCCGCTAAAATCTTTCCGCAATCCTGCCCGTTTTCTTTGGAGCAGACAATGGATGATGATTTTTGGCCAAAGTAGTTATG
>CAUYUB010000248.1:0-2893 GCA_963575685.1 Gammaproteobacteria bacterium
CAACGGAGCGGGTAAGTCCACCACCATGCAGGTATTGGCGGGTTGTCTCGCTCCCTCGGCAGGAAGGGTCTTCATCAACGGCCATGACCTGCTGGACGAACCGCACGCGGCCAAGACCGCCCTCGGCTATCTACCCGAACGTCCGCCGCTTTATCGCGAATTGACGGTGGACGAGTATCTGCGCTACTGCGCCCGTCTGCGTGGCGTGTCTGGGCGGCGTATTACAGCGGCATTGGTGCAGGCCAAGGAGCGTTGTGGGCTGACCGGGGTCGGCGGGCGGCTCATCGGTAACCTGTCGAAGGGTTACCAGCAACGGGTGGGCATCGCCCAGGCCATTCTCCACTCTCCTGCACTGGTTATCCTGGATGAGCCCACCGTGGGCCTCGATCCCTTGCAGATGCGTGAAATTCGCGCACTGGTGCGGGAACTCTCCGCCGAACATGCGGTTATTCTTTCCACTCACATCCTGCCTGATGTTCAGGCCACCTGTGACCGTGTCCAGATCATCCACCAGGGACGTTTGGTGGCCTGGACACCATGGAAGGTCTGACCCGCCACTTGCAGACCTCCGCGTTGGTGGTCGGTTTGCGTCGTCCCCCACCGCTGGAAATTCTGGGTGAGCTGTCGGGCGTGCTCCAAGCCGAAACCTTGGAAGACGGCCGCCTGCGCCTGCGCCATCGCCTTGGCGACAGTCCCGCCGAGGCTTTGGTTGAGCAGGCGGTGGCCGGTGGTTGGGGTTTGTACGAGTTGTCTCCAGAACGATCCACCTTGGAAGAGATCTTCGTGGCCATTACCCACAGTACCCGCTCGCTCTTACCCACGGAGGGAGAGGAACATTCCCTGGAGGCGGCCGCATGAAGGCATTGGTCATCGCCGGGCATGAGTTGCGTAGCCTGTTCTTCTCCCCGCTGGCGTGGTCGGTGCTGGGTGTGGTGGAGGCGATTCTGGCCTGGATGTTTTTGGCCCACTTGGATTATTTTCTCCAGCGTCAAGCCGAGTTGGCAACTCTGGAGAGTGCTCCTGGGGCTACCGAGTTTGTGGCTGGGCAGCTCTTCGGCGACGCTGCCGTGGTGCTGATGCTGGTCATGCCGTTGCTGACCATGCGTCTGATGAGTGAGGAACTACGCTCTCAGACCCTGATCTTGTTGTTCTCGTCGCCGGTCTCAATGATCTCGATTGTGCTCGGAAAATATTTGGGTATCCTCGGCTTTGTCGGTTTGCTGGTGACTTTGGTGCTCCTCATGCCGTTGTCGTTGTTCGCTGGTGGGTCCTTGGATGTGGGACTGTTGGTGGCGGGTGGCTTGGGATTGGTGTTGCTGGTTGCGAGCTTTGCCGCGGCGGGGTTATTCATCTCGACGTTGACGGCGGTACCAACGTTGGCCGCAGTGGGTAGTTTCGGTCTCCTGCTGCTACTCTGGGTCATTGATTGGACCTCGGCGGAACAGGCGGGGGGCGTACTTGCCTATCTATCCCTTGTGCGTCACTACGATGACCTGATGCGGGGAGTCTTCGACAGCGCCGATGTGGCTTACTATGTACTGTTTATTTTTACCTTCCTCGTCCTGGCCATCCGCCGTCTGGACGCCTACCGGCTCCAGCACTGAAGATCCCCTTATTATCTCTGATTTTAAACCTTCCTTCCCGCACGGCCCTTTCGGCAGTGCGCCGATGGAGAACTGATGAATAGCCAGCCATCTGATATTTCTGTTGATATTTCCCTACCTGCGGTGGAACTCGTCGCACCCGCCATCCTTTCTCCCTCGCCTACGAAAGGAGGCGCGGAAGGGGAGGGGGCCGAACCTGGGAGTCGATTGCAACGAGCCAGGGAGGAGCGTCGTTGGTCGCGGGCCGACATTGCGGCCATGTTGCGTTTGAATGTCAATGTAATCACGGCGTTGGAGGAAAACGACTATTCTCGTTTGCCGTTTCCTACCTTTGTGCGCGGCTATCTGCGCAGCTATGCCAGCCTGCTCAATTTGGCCCCGGAGCCTTTCCTTGCCGCCTATGCGCGCCAAGGCATCGCTCCTCCGCCACCTTCGCTGCTACCGTTTGCCCGTCGCCAATCGCGTGGCGATCGGTTGTGGCGTTTTTTTACCTATATCGTGGTACTTGGCTTGATTGGGTTGGTGGGGCTGTGGTGGCAGAACCGCGATGCCCCGAACTTAGGGCAGGCGGCCGTAGTGCCATTGACGTTGCCTTCCGGGTCGCCACCCATCGTGTCATCCCCGGCAGTAGAGATCGCCAAGCGTAATACTCAGCCTCTTTCCAAGGGATCTACCCCCCACGAGCCATCCGCTCCCCATGATGCATCAGCGCCCGAACTGCCGTCACGGGAGTTGGCGGAGATTCGCGCCCTGGGTCCTCCTCCGGAGGACGATGCGCCCACTCCACCAGCCAGCGTTCTGCCGCCGGCGGGCCAGCACGAGACTACTGCGTTTCCTGCACCATCATCGTCTAGCCCATCGACACCTGCTAAGGCAGATCCTGCTCTGCCGCTGGTCCAGACCGCTGCTACCGGCGGAACAACGGTCGCATCGACTACTACTCTACCCGCGACGGATGCGGCCTCACCATCGACAGCAACCACGGCGCCATCCATGGAGGGTCAATCCACGGTGATAGTGGAGGTGACCACAAGTACCTGGGTAAAAATCAAAGACAGCAAAGGCAAGGTACTGTTTAATACCTTAATTAAAGCAGGACAGTCCCAATCGTTCCAGGGACGCGCCCCATTGAAGGTCCGTCTGGGCAAGGTGAAGGGCGTAACCGTGAGCTACAACGGCCAGCCCTTTGACTTCAGCCGTTACATCAAAGGCGAGACCGCCCGCTTCACTTTGGGCAAGAAGCATTAGGTGTTCCAATCTTTAGGCAAATCCCGGTTAAAAAACTACCA
>CAUYUB010000249.1:0-2880 GCA_963575685.1 Gammaproteobacteria bacterium
TAAATCCGCATAAATCATCCCCATGGCATCCAACCGTCCTCCATCCTCAATATTCCGGCGGCAATTCTTTGAGATCAGCCCAGGAATAGACTGGTCCCTTGACACAAACATAATCCTTGCCGACATTGCAGCGGCCGCATTTACCTAGGGCACACTTCATCTTATTTTCGATGGTCGTGTAGATCTGCTCGTCCTTGAACCCCAAGGAACGCAGATTTTGGATCACGAACTTGATCATGATCGGCGGACCGCAGGTAATGGCGATAGCATTATCCGGCGACGGTGATTTATCCATCAAGTTGGCGGGTACGAAACCACAAAACTCCTGCCAGCCCTCTTCAGCACGGTCCACCGACAGATGAACCTCCGCTGTCGAACGCAATTTTTCGAGTTCCGCCTGATACATGATGTCGCGCGGACTACGACCACCGTAGAAGACGGAAATATTCTTAAAATCGTCGCGTTTTGTCACCGCGGTCTGGATTACCGGCCAAATCGGGGCAAGGCCGCAACCACCACCGATGAATATCAGGTTCTTACCCCGCCAGTCATTCACCGGGAAGCTATTGCCATACGGACCACGAATACCAAGCACATCACCTACTTCCAGCTCATGAAAAGCTGAAGTGACTCGACCAGCACGCATAATACTAAATTGTTTGTAATTTTTGTCTAAAGGTGAAGAAGCAATCGAAATCATTGATTCTCCTTTGCCAAAACGAAAGCATCGCGCATTGGCCACATTCATGCTCAAAAATCCGTTTTTAGTAATAAACTCAATTTGGAAAGTTTTAATTGCGCGCTCGCCGGGCACTCTTCCTTGGTGAAGATAATCCGCGCCAATTGCGGTAGGTAAATATTATTTCCCATTTTTAATTTCCCCCTTCCTCAGCCCTCTCCCGCTTGCGGGAGCGTAGCGGCGGATGCCACCTGGTTGACAACGGCGATAATGTCGATCCCGACCGGACATTCGGTGACACAACGACCGCAGCCCGTGCATTGAAATACGCCGTAATTCTCGTGGAAGTATTGGAACTTGTGGCAAACCCGTTGACGCAAACGAGACCCCACTTCTCCGCGCGGATTATGGCCGGAGGAGTGCATGGTGAAGTCTGGGAATTGGCAAGTATCCCAGGTGCGAACACGGCTACCCTTTAGTGGAGAGCTGGTAGTTACTTCATCATTGATATCAAAACAATGACAGGTCGGACAAAGGAACGTGCAAATTCCGCAACTAATACAGGGACGGGCTAAATCGTCCCAAAGCGGTGATGCAAAATTAGCCTTCAAGCGTATGGGTATCGAAGCACTCTCCTGAACCGCGCGCTGCGGATGGGTCAACGCAGCGATACGCCGCCGCCCCGCTTCGGCGCGATTTTCTCCGGTTGGTTCGGTCAATAGTGCGCCAGCCTGATCGATCAATCCCTGACCCGTTGCGGTGACAGCGACCACTAGGTAACGATCACCAATGTCGGTCATCAGGACATCTAGCCCTTCGGTGGAAATCGGCGAGCCTCCAACGGATTTGCAGAAACAGTTACGACCCGGTGGCTCGTTGCAGGCTAGACCCACGTAGGCCAACCGTTCGCGGCGTGCCTGGTAATAGGCATCCTCGAACTGCTCCGTGAAGACCCGATCCATGCGCGGCAACCCGCGGCCATCACAAGGGCGGACCCCGAACACTACGCGCCGCTCACTTTTTGGTACCAACGGGGTCAGACGCGGGGCCTCGCCTTTGATCTGCTCAAAGGTGAAAAAGACCTCGCGCTGCGGGAAAGCAAAGCCCTTGGGAGGCTGAGTAGTATTGGGATGGTCGAGGCGCACTTTATCGGTTGCGCGACGTATCGGTTGGTAAGCCCAGACACCGTCTTGCAACACCGGCGCAAAGACCTCCCAACCGTCCAAACCATCGAGCGCAGCGATCCAGTCGCCCAGCTGTCCTTTTTCGAGAATTCGTTCCATACGGCTACCTGATGAAGTCGTTGGGGTCGTCGTCCCGGAAGGACGACACGAAGGACGCTACCTCGATACTGGCACCGGGTTCGTACCCGAATTTCTCGCGGGCCTCTCGCTCCAACTTAGTATTGAGTAGGCGGAGCGGGATATGCACCGGGCAGACGCGTTCACATTCGCCGCAGTCAATACAACGCCCCGCCAGATGCAAGGCGCGCGTCATGTGATAACCGATGTTCTCCGAGCGACTCGCGGAACGTTCGATCCAACGGATACGGTTGGCCTTTTCCTCAGCCGTCGTATCCGGCATCACCGCGAAGGTGATGCTGTCCACGATGCATTCCTCGCAGTAGCACATCGGACAGACCGACCGACAGGCGAAACAGCGGATACAGCGCTCAAACTGGCGATGCCAAAAATCCCAGCGCGCGGTCTGAGTACCCTCCTTCTGTTCAAAGTGGGTAAGCGCAGCAAAGGGAGCAGCCAAGCTACGCGCCTTTTCTTCGCCGAGTACTACATTGTTCAGTTTAGGGAAGGGATTACGGCATTCCAGACAACGATCCGCCATTACCTCGCGGGCCGGCAAACGCTGTTCGCTCTCACTGGTGGTGAACACAAAATCATCACCGTCAAAAGCCACACCCTCCAGTTTTTGCGGCGGGATACTGCCCGAACGGTTGGCAAATTTCCAATCCGCTAATACCCCCGTGCCTTCGCAAGAAACGCCGATAATATAGACATCTTCTCGCTTGAAATAATTTTCCTGGAGCAGCACCACAATCGCACGGGCATCACAACCCTTGGCCACGATCGCGATTGGCTTCTCGGGGTGCTGTTGTTTACGGGCAAGACGCTTGCGGTCTTCGACCAGATAGAGGGCGAGGTTGTGGACACAGGTGGGGTCCCAGACCAAACTGCTGGCCTCCT
>CAUYUB010000250.1:0-2851 GCA_963575685.1 Gammaproteobacteria bacterium
AGAATTCGTTGGAATAATAAAAACGCTATCGGACTTCAATTCATAGGGTTACAAGCAAAAGACATTTGCGGATTGAGACAGTTTATTGAGGATATGAGTAGGTAAGTAATTGGTGTTATTGGGAACCCTGAGCGCACAGGGCTCTTGATGGTTCGATGACCACCAGCACTTCAGGCAGATCCCATCGTACGAGTAGATCTGCCTGAAGTGCTGGCCCAGCATCGAGGGGCCAGCGGTATTGGAGAAATGGATCAGTTGTCTAGGACGTGAGAAAGCAACCCGTCAGCCAGTTTGGGCTCGAACCAAGTGGATTTGGGCGGCATGATGGCACCCGCATCAGCTACCGCCATCAGATCCCCGAGGGTGGTCGGATACAGCGCAAAGGCGACGGCCATCTCGCCACTATCTACCCGTTCCTGTAATCCAGCCAAACCGCGGATCCCCCCCACGAAATCAATGCGTTTATCCCGCCGCGGATCGCCTATCCCCAGTAGCGGCGCCAGGAGTTTGTCTTGGAGCAGACTCACATCCAAACGCGCGACCGGATCGGCGGGTACTTGGGTCGGATCAATGCTGAGCCGATACCACTGTCCCGGCAGATACATCCCGTACTCCCCCGATTGGGTCGGACGTACCGGTGCCTCTGCGGGCTCGATCCGAAAGGAGCGTGCCACCTGTGCCAGTAAGTCTTCCCGTGACAGGCCGTGGAGGTCTTTGATCAGGCGGTTGTAATCCAGGATGCGCATCTCTTGGTCGGGAAAGGCCACGACCAGAAAATAGTTATGATCGGCATCCCCCGCCGGTGTCGCCGGATCTTGTTTACGCAGAGCAGCTACCCGGGCGGCAGCGGCCGAGCGGTGATGACCGTCGGCGATGTAGAGCCGCTCCATCCCCTCGAAAAATACCGTCAACTGCGCCAGCTTGGCTGGGTCGGCAACGATCCATACCAGGTGACGCACGCCATCGGCAGCAGTCACGTCCATCTCCGGGGTTCCCCGTGTTACCGTCGCGAGTAACGTTTCTACCTCCGGATGGTGGCGATAGGCCAGCAGTACGGGGCCGGTCTGGGCATTCAGGGCATCGATCTGGCGTACCCGATCGTCTTCTTTGTCGGGTCGGGTCAGTTCGTGACGGCGGACGCGCCCGGTCTCGTAGGCTTCCACCGCCACGGTTGCTGCCAGTCCAGTCTGGGTATGTTCTCCCATCACCAACCGATAGACGTAGTAGCAGGGTACCGTTTCACGTACTAACACTCCTGCGCGCTCCATGGCTTGTAGATTGCCCCTGGCTCGGGCGTAAACTTGCGGGGAGTAGGGGTCCGTTCCCGGCGGCAGATCAATCTCCGCGCGCGAAATATGGAGAAAACTCCAAGGCCGACCTTCCGCTCGGGCACGGGCTTCTTCTTGAGACACGACATCGTAGGGAGGTGCCGCTACATCGGCGGCGCGGCCCAGCGCAGGACGCAAGGCGGCAAAGGGACGAATCATGGACATGAGGTTTTGACTTGGTTGTGATCGGTCATGGATAGGGAAGGGATGAAGTCTACCGGTTCGGCTTGTCGCTTCGCCACGCTGCCGATTATCGGGTTGTTGGGCTATAACTTCCCTCCAATATTCGTACACCCCCCTTCAGGAAGGAAGATATGACGAACCCTATCTGATACACTTAACTCTCGTTACTATCCCTTAGAGGGCGTGGTTTTTACCCCCAGTGCCCGACAGTACCTAAGGACTCACACCGGGTCGCCATTTGTTCCCCCTACCTTCGGGTTGATCCAAACTCCATTGTTTTTGAATCAGAAAAACAATTCAGATGATTTCTCCTTTCGGTCCAAAAGGCCAAAAAAGGGATGGGGACTAGACGGTTACCACATAGGCGGGGGATCCTACCCCCGAATTGACCACCGGAGGAGCAGGATTGCCCTTGCCCTGCCCCTGAGAGAAACCATGGCCTACGAGACTTGCCCCCAATGCGGTGAGCGGAAGCACCAACTGGTTGCGTGCCCCCAGTGCGGATTCAAACGGATGACAGTACGCCTCCCCATTGACCGAGAACTCCTTGATGATGAAGAGTTCCCGCGTTCCCGCGGTCCAGCTGCCGCTCCCGTCAGCAGCAATTTTGAAACCTGTCCGACCTGCAATACTCGTAAACATCTGCTGATGGCCTGCCCGTCCTGCGGATTCTCACGTTCCGGCAATCCCGAACGCCTCGCCAACAAGCCACCTTCCGAGGTGAAGCCACGTTACGAGACAAATCCACGTTACGAAAAACCACGCTACGAAGCCAATCCACGCGAAGCCAGTCCACGCTACGCAAGCAATTCGCGCTACGAAGATCGCTATCAGGGCTACAATGGACCCAGCATGGTGGAGCAGGAGCGATCCTCTCCTCCACCGGTGGTGCGCTGGAAGAGATCCAAAGTCCCTGGAAAGGGAAACAGGGAATTGGGCTAGCACTGCCCGTCCCTGAACTTGAAAGGTATTGAAGTCAATTTTTCTTCCTTGATAATCGAAAAAATGACAAATGACTTTTCTGAACCAACCCCTCGACTCCATGGGGGGAGTATGTTCTGGAAAATGGCGTTGTCTATGCTATAGGCAGGTTTATCTCGTCCACAGGTACCGTCTGTAATCTTCCGCCAGTTCGTCGTTCCTCATCGAGACAGGCCCCCGTCGTCCCCGGCGCCGGGGGCCTTTTAGTGGTGGTATTGGAGAAACTCCGGTGAGTCGTTCTACTCGTCGTTTTTTGTCCCGGTTGCACCGGATTTTTCCGGCAGGTGCCCTTCTCACCGATCCCGCCGATCGCTGGCCTTAGGGCTACGATAATAGCCGTCGCCATACCTTGCCCGAAG
>CAUYUB010000251.1:0-2845 GCA_963575685.1 Gammaproteobacteria bacterium
GGAGACCACCAATAGCCGTTGTAGACCAGACTCGCATAACGCGGCATTAATTCGTCCTTGAGGTGAGCAACTTCGCGATCCAACGTCAGAGATTCCAATGCCCGGTGAGCCTTGAGCAGAAGCGTCCCGCCGGGGGTTTCATAGCAACCACGCGATTTCATACCCACATAACGGTTTTCCACGAGGTCCAGCCGTCCTACGCCATGAGCGGAGCCTAATTTATTCAGGGTGGCCAGCACACCAGCGGGGCTTAATTCCTCACCATCAATGACAACAGCATCTCCGCCACGAAAGGCAATTTCCACATAGCGTGGTGCATCCGGCGCCTGTTCCGGTGATACGGTCCAACGCCAAAGCGATTCTTCGGCTTCAATCCAGGGGTCTTCCAACGGACCCCCCTCATAGGAGATATGCAAAAGATTCGCATCCATGGAATAGGGCGACTGGCCGCCGCGTTTGCGCTCAATCGGGATATGATGGCGTTCAGCATAGGCCAGCATGTCTTCCCGAGAGGTCAGCGTCCATTCCCGCCATGGCGCAATGATGCGGATGTCGGGTCGTAAGGCATAGGCCCCCAGCTCGAAACGTACCTGGTCATTGCCCTTGCCGGTAGCGCCGTGCGAAATGGCATCAGCCCCGGTGGCGACGGCGATCTCGACCAAGCGCTTGGCAATCAGGGGCCGAGCAATCGAGGTACCGAGTAGGTATTCTCCCTCGTAGAGGGTATTGGCACGGAACATCGGAAAAACGAAATCGCGGACGAATTCCTCACGCAAGTCTTCAATATAGATCTCCTTCACCCCCATACCTTCGGCCTTCGCCCGAGCGGGTTCCAGTTCTTCCCCTTGGCCGATATCGGCAGTGAAGGTTACGACCTCACAACCGTATTCCTCTTGCAGCCACTTGAGGATAATGGAGGTATCCAGCCCACCCGAGTAGGCGAGTACAACCTTTTTTACTGATGACATGAGAAACTCCATAAAATGCAGAGCGCGGAGCGCGGGATTGAAATGTCATCCAAATACGGCGCGGAAACCCTTGGCTTTAACCATGGTAAGGAAGCGCCGTCCTCCTGTTTTTTGATTTTTTGAAGTTAAGAAAGTGCCGGTCTTTCCCGGCTGTCAGCCCTTACGGGCCTGGTGACACGAGTCTTGCGACCCGGCTCCCCTCGCCAATGTTGCAACGCAGATTCAGTTCTTGCGAACCTTGCGGCAGACCGTTTCGTACTACCCCGAGCTTGTCTGCACCTGCCACTTTCAGCAGCCCTGAGTTGAGGAAGCGCCCCAGGGTGAGTCTTTATACTTCGTTGCAACGTAGTCCGATTTCCCGACCCAAGCTGGTAAACCAGGCTTTATTCCATTAAAGCCCCCGGCTTTAGCTGTGGGGTGATTTACCTTCCGACAAGTAATTCAATATACATAACAACTAATAATAAGCCAAGTTACCTCTTAGGGAGGATTTAGGAGTTACGCAGTTGAAAAAAATAGATTCAACATTTTAATCGATTGCAAAAGATGACCCTTTAGTTACTTTTTAGTTGAATCAAATAGTTAAAGTTCAACTGCGTAACTGATAATGATATAAGATTTTCCAAGTAATTTATAGCAACCCAAGTTACCACCTATCCATGGTTACGAGGTTTCCACCAGAATGCCACAGTGGAATGCAGCGTTAAGGACATAGATGGCAATTTGAGTTATTATTTTTCGGTTTAGATAGCAAAGTAGCGCGTTCGACGGCAGATTTGGTTGTCAGCGCTGTTCTGATGGATTTGCGTTTCGTAGAGTGCAGCAATAGAATGGGGAAATGTCAACCAGTATGCTAAAAAACGTCGGCAGGGTAATGCCCCCATCAATAGGATAAAAAATTCAATTTTTATTGTCTTTTTCGAAGCTAGAATCTAAAAAACTTGCCAATTATATTGAGGTAAGTTGATATTTTATTCATCACTATAATTCGTCGCTTCTTATTAATCAAAATGGATAGAAATTCTCATTCAATCTTATTGATTGGTGTACTATCGAAACGTGAACCGTAAGGCAATGCGCGGGAGCCTGCCAGGGTAAGCATTCGCGGCGGACTCCAATGAAATTTTTCTAGACTGCCTCTAAGGAAATACCACCGTGACTGATCAAATCAATTCTCCCGGTTCCCAATCCGTATCTACCTTCCAGGGTCTGATTCTCGCATTACAAGGATATTGGGCATCTCAAGGATGTGTCGTATTGCAACCCTATGACATGGAAGTTGGAGCAGGAACTTTCATCCTGCGACCTTTCTGCGCGCCATCGGACCGGAGCCCTGGGGCGCTGCCTATGTACAACCCTCCCGCCGTCCCACCGATGGGCGCTATGGCGATAATCCGAACCGGCTCCAGCACTACTCTCAATTCCAGGTAGTGCTCAAACCGTCGCCCCTCATATCCAAGAATTGTATTTGGGCAGTCTGCGGATGCTGGGGATTGACCCCCTGGTTCACGATATCCGTTTTGTTGAGGACAATTGGGAATCTCCTACCTGGGTGCCTGGGGCTAGGCTGGGAGGTATGGCTGAACGGTATGGAAGTGACCCAGTTTACCTATTTCCAACAGGTAGGTGGGTTGGATTGCTTTCCGGTAACCGGTGAGATTACCTACGGATTGGAACGCATTGCCATGTATTTGCAGCGCGTGGAAAGCGTCTACGATCTGGTCTGGACCGAAGGACCGTTCGGACGTATTACCTACGGCAATGTCTTTCATCAAAATGAGGTGGAGATGTCCACCTACAATTTTGAACATGCCGATGTCCCCAGTCTGTTCGGTTGGTTCGATACCTGCGAAGCCGCGGCCAAAAAACTGTTGGAA
>CAUYUB010000252.1:0-2844 GCA_963575685.1 Gammaproteobacteria bacterium
GATTCAGGCCGATGCCAAGATCACCGTTTATCTGAACGCCACCGTCCACCGCACCAGCGGCGCGCCGGGGCGGTTCGAGGCGGAGATCGTCGCGGACGGCAAGACCGTCACCGAGAACTTCGGCTCGATCATCCAGGCCTCGGGCTTTACCCGCTACGACCTCGCCAACCTGCCCGAACTGGGCGGTGGGGCGATCAAGGACGTGGTGGACCAGGCTGGACTGGAGGCGCTGGCGGTTGCCGCCGCGGGTGGTCCGATCAAGCGTCCTTCCGATGGGCGTGAGGTGCGGACCGTTGCCTTCGTCCAATGCGCGGGCCAGCGTTCCGACAAGGCCGGCCATCTGCCCTACTGCTCGGGGTTCTGCTGCACCACTTCGATCAAGCAGGCGATGTACTTCAAGGACCGCAATCCCGAAGTGGATACCGTGGTCCTCTTCACCGACCTGCGCACCCCCGGTGCCGCCGGTGAGGATTTCTCCCGCAGCGGTCAGAAGAAGGGCGTCACCTTCACCAAGGGCGTGGTGAGTGGCGTGACCCAGGGTCCGTCCGGGCCGGTGGTTCGGTTCAACGATGAGATCCTCAATGAGCAGGTGGATATGCCGGTGGACCTGGTGGTGCTCGCTACCGGTCAGGTCGCCAATGCCGGGGTGAACATCGATGCCATGACCGCGCCCCAGGTGGAAGGTCAGGGCACGCCGACCGAGCAGAAGGTATCGATCCTCAACCTGACCTATCGTCAGGGCCCAGATCTACCCCAGCTCCGGCACGGCTTTGCCGATTCTCACTTTATCTGCTTCCCCTACGAGACCCGCCGCACCGGCATCTACACCGCTGGCCCGGTCCGTCGGCCGATGGACATCGCCCAGGCGATGGAAGACGCCACCGGTGCTGCACTCAAGGCGATCTCGGCGCTGGAAAATGCGGGACTGGGACGTGCCGCCCATCCACGTTCGGGCGACCTGTCCTTCCCGACCTTCCGCCGCGAAGGTTGTACCCAGTGCAAGCGTTGCACGGTGGAATGCCCGTTCGGGGCCATTGATGAGGACGAGCAGCGCTATCCGCAATTCAACGAGGCCCGTTGTCGGCGTTGCGGCACCTGCATGGGCGCCTGCCCGGTGCGGGTCATCTCCTTCGAGAACTATTCGGTGGAGACGGTCGGTCAGCAGGTCAAATCGCTGGAGATCCCGCCCGAGGACGAAAACAAACCGCGGATCCTGGTGCTTGCCTGCGAGAACGATGCCTATCCGGCCCTGGATATGGCGGGTCAGAATCGCCTCGAATACAGCGCCTTCGTTCGTATTATTCCGGTGCGGTGCCTGGGTTCGGTCAATACCATCTGGCTCAACGATGCCCTCAATAACGGTTATGACGGCGTGATGCTGATGGGCTGCCAGAAGGGCGACAATTATCAATGCCACTTCGTCAAGGGCTCCGAGATGGCTCACTATCGCATGAGCAAGATCGGCGACACCCTCAAGGGGATGAATCTGGATATCGAACGCGTCACCACTTATGAGGTCGCGATCACCGATATTCACCGCATACCCAAGCTCATCAACGACTACGCCGCCTGATCGAAAAGATGGCCAACTTCAAGGGCTCAGGAACCTGCGACCTGAAACAAAATATCGCAGTAATTTTCTCAGGGAGTGACCAATGTCGAAGAGGGCGAATGGGTCAAGATGTGCATGCAATGCGGGGTCTGCTCGGGTTCCTGCCCGATGGGTCGTATTGGGAGCATCCACCCCAGGAAATTTTCATGATGATCGCGCCGGCAAGCGCGGGGTTTTATCCTCAGCTCGATGTGGATGTGTACCTCTTGTTACAACTGCCTGGTGCGTTGCCCGCGTGAGGTGCCGATTACCCACCTTATGCACGGGCTCGCCACCTACGCGATTCGCCTGGGCCTGGCGCCGCAAGACAAAATCACCCCGCGCTTCGCCCAGAAGTTCTGGAATAACCTGACCAAGACCGGTCGGGTCAATGAATTGAAACTCGGGTTGGCGCTATAATTCATCAATGGCCTCGGCGAAGGCGTCAATACCGCGATGAAGATGCAGGACATCGGACTCGGCATGCTCAAGACCAAGCGCATGGACCCAATGGAAATTCTCGGTGGTCATGGAGTCAAGGACAAGGCGGGATTCCGCCATGCTTAAAGGCGAGGAAATTGAACTGGCAAAAATCGCCAAGAATCGCGCGGCGATGGGAGTCTAAGTATGGCAAAAAGAATTATTCCTTTTATCGATGCTCCTCGCAAAGGGGCCTCGGCATCCAATTGCACGACTTCGATCAATGCGATCTGCGATGTTGAAGATCCAGCTCAACGAGATCCCCGATTAAATTGCCTCGCTTCATTGGTTATGCCGGTGGTGGTGAATTGCCGCGGCGACCCTGTCTGCGCGCAATCTGGCCCTGTCCGAGCAACACAATCCAGGTCAGGATGTAGTAGCCACCTGCGCCGCCTGCTGGCTTTCGACCAGGGAGGCCAAAGAGCGTCTCGCCCACGACCCGCAACTCTTCGCCGAGGCCAATATTGCGCTGAAAGAGGCTGGGCTCAATCTCAAGAATCAGACCCCGGTGCGGCATATGGTCGAGGTCCTGATCGAGGATTTCGGCTACAACGCCCTCAAGGCCCCGGTCAAGAAGCCCCTCAAGGGCATCAAGATCGCCGGTTATGTGGGCTGCCAGACCAATCGCCCATTCGGCATCGACGGGGAATCGTTCGAGAATCCGCTCTATCTCGACAAGCTCACCGAGATCCTGGGGGGCAGTCCGGTCGAGAATTACGACAAGAAGGTATCCTGCTGCGGCGGGGCGCTCGCCTTCTCCGAGCCGGAAAAGA
>CAUYUB010000253.1:0-2810 GCA_963575685.1 Gammaproteobacteria bacterium
ATTATACCATAAACTGATGTTTCTAACAAAAAACAGGTTTCCGATAATGTCTAATGGGCTTGGCCACGAAGTCGGTCAGTCCGGCTTCCATATAGGCTACCCGGTGTTCGGTAAGAGTATCGGCGGTTAGAGCAACGATTGGCACCTTGGAAAATGGCAGTGGTAAGGTTCGGATGAGGCGGGTGGCCTCGGCGCCGTCCATCACCGGCATCTGCATATCCATCAGAATTAGATCAAACTGTTGTTTTGCCGCCGCCTCGTAGGCCTGCGCGCCGTTCTCGACCATCGTTACCCGATGGTGGCGTTGTTCGAGGCCAATCTTCACAATCATGCGGTTGATTGGGTTGTCTTCGGCCAAGAGAATTGTCATCGGGCGTACGTCGAGAACCTGTTGTGGGTCGGTGGCGAAGTCTTCCGGTCCAGCGTGTTCGACAAGGCAGGAAAAGCGGAACAGCGATCCCCACCCAGGCTGACTGGTGACACTGATTTCTCCCCCCATCAGCTCAACGAGATGTTTGCTGATAGCAAGGCCGAGACCGGTACCGCCAAATTTTCGGGTAGCCCCGACGTTGGCCTGTGAGAAAGGCAAGAACAGGCAACCGAGATCGGATGGTGAAATGCCGATACCGGTATCCTCAACCTCGAATAGCAGATGTAAGTAATTGTCGGCCTCTCGATAACGTAAGCGAACCATAACTTTTCCATTCTTGGTAAACTTTATCGCATTGCTGATTAGATTTCCCAGCACCTGCTTAATCCGAATTGGATCGCCTTTAACAAATAGGGTTGTGAGTCCATCGGTATCTAGGCCAAGTGAATCCGCGTTTTCTTCCGCCTTGGGCCAAAACAAACGAACTGCCTCGGCCGCTAACGTAACCGCATCAAAGGCAACGTGATCTATAAGCAGACGGCCCGCGTCGATTTTTGAATAGTCTAAGATATCATTTAGCACCGTCAGCAAGGTTCGCGCCGACGAACGCATGGTATCAATGTAAAGTCTTTGGTCTTCGTTTAGTGGCGTTCCGGACAGAAAATCAGCCATCCCGATGACACCAGTCATTGGGGTCCGAAGCTCGTGACTCATCATTGCCAGGAAGGCCGATTTAGCATGGCTAGCGGCCTCGGCAGCTTTGCGCGCCTCGACCAGTCGCTCTTCCGCAAGTTTACGATCCGTGATATCGATGCAACCGCCGACATAACCGATAAAGATACCGTTGGCGTCATAACGCGGTGCGCCCTGGTCGTAGATCCAACGATATTCACCGTCATGGCGCAATAAACGGTACTCCATGGCGAACGATTGGCGGGCATCGAAACACTTGACATAAGTATCAATACAGGGTTGCAGGTCATCGGGATGAACCGCTTCGGTCCAACCGTTACCAACCTCCTGCGCAAAAGTCCGCCCAGTGAAATCCATCCACACTTTATTGAAATAGAAGTAGAACTTGCTAGTGTCGGCGAGCCAGATGAGTACGGAAACACTATCGGCCAAATGGCGAAAACGGGTTTCGCTTTCTTGAAGGATCGCTTCCTGGCTCCGAATCTGTACGTACAATTGGTTGAAGCTTTCCATCAATTGTCTGATTTCTGCGCTTCCCTCGACGGCAACCGTCTGCAACGGTACCTCGCCAGCCGTCATTTGGCGGAGAGCGGCGGCATGTCGGCTCAATGGAACCATCTCACGATGAAGGAATAGCCAAATTAAACCAGCGAATAGTAACGATAGCCCCCCCGCTTCCCAATAAAGGTGCTGCTTGGTGTTTTCTATTCGAGAAAAGGCCTTCTCTGTCGATATTTCCGCCACCACAAACCAGGGAGTACCGTGAATAGCTACAGATGAACTAAGTACCGTCAGGCCCTGCGCATTAACAGCAATTCCCGAACCCTCGTATCCATGCAAATAACGATCATACTGAAGGTTACGCCCCGCTGGCAGCATCGATTGCAGAACACGACTGGGATCCGTTGAGGTGACGAACAGATTATCCCGCAACGAAATGACGTGGATATCCATTCCGAATCTCTCAGTATTTTTGTAAATGTCACGGAAGATATCGTTACCGATGATGCCATTCGCCCCCGCCAATACTCCGACTACCGTGCTGGTTTCGTCCTTGATCGGCACGGCGATAACTACTGCGGGCTGTTTTGAGGACGAGAAAAAATAAGGCTTGCTGATCACGGACAACCCCGTTGCCATTACATCCTTAAAATAGTCAAGTTGATCATAATTGTCCCCGGCCCGCCCTTCGAGTACGGGATAATCTGCTACGCCCCGTCCATCTTTTGCGATGGTATAAATTCCGAGCTTAAAAAGGCCGAGAATAATCAATCGCTGCTCTAGAAAACCGGACATGGCTTTCTGGTCGCGCAGCCATTCTGGCTTGATTCGAGTAGCGATGGTGATGAGGGATCGGATTCGACTTGCGATCTCATCTTCGATAGTGACAGAGATATAATGTGCTATCGTTGCTTGCTGGGTTATGATTTCTTCTTGAAAATCCCGACGCAGTTCCTGTATTGCCCGAAAGGCCAACAGCCAGACCGCTGCGATAAACAGCATAAGCGTAAGAACCGTTACCCTAGTCTTGAGGCTGGTGCACCCGAACTGCTGTGCCACGCGTCTAGTTGTTTGAAATATCATCAGCGTCTCCGGGAAGATCCCACCTTCACTCTAATAAGCTCTAGTTTAGACATTCACCTAATAAGCTAATAAGGTTACGTTACGTTTTTAGGCCACCAGCGTCAGGTTGCGCAGACTGGTGCGCTTCGTACCTCAGCGCACCCTCCGCGTTTTCGAAAAAGAC
>CAUYUB010000254.1:0-2759 GCA_963575685.1 Gammaproteobacteria bacterium
CCACACGTTGAAATTTGGTGAAGGTAGCGCCAATCTGAACCATGCGCAGGCTCAGGGCGGAATCACGGATCTCTTCCACCAGCCGCGCCATGATGGAGGCGGCTTCGAGCAGCTCTTGGGCGCCACTACGCTGAGCGGCAAGGGTGATCCCGGCACCGGCAATAATCAATTCGCCAATGAGATTAATATGTTGATCCAGCTTCTTGGCATCGACCCGAATCAGGCCGCTCTCATTGACTTTATGTTCCTTCATCTGCTTTTGTTTATCCAGGGCCGCTTCCACCACTGCGGGGCGTACCACATTTTGGGCTACCAGGATCTCACCAATAACGGGAGGTGGTTTTCTGCCGCCCTCAAGGCTGGTCTGGGTCTTCAGGGCGTTCGCCAATTCCGCCTGGGTCAGGGTACCGCAACGAACCAGGAGTTCACCCAAGCGAATATCTTCTTCCGGAAAGTCTCGAATCAGGTTAAGATATTCAGACACCTTGCTGTGGGGCGGCAGGATACGAATACGGGAATCTTCGCGAACGAATTCGAAGACTTCTTCGATCGTTCTTTTGTCAGCCGTGGTCTGAAAACCGATTTCAAAACCAAGATAATAGGCTTCGGGGTCAAGCTCCGAGAGCGGCGGTACGGCTTCGGTCAGGGTGAGAATGTGGCTAATCGTCCCGAAGGTTTTCAGGTAACGGATGAAGTTCAGCGGATCCATGCCATTCTTGAGAACCCCCTGGTTGAAACGCAGGGAAAGGTGCCAGTGATCGGTTGTGGTATTACCCTCTGCGGTGTTTTCTCTTTTCAGTGAGGCGACCTGCTCGACCGGAACACCGACGGAATCGGATTTTCCCACCACGGAAGCACTTTTCCCTTTTACCGACGCTGCCGGGAGTGATGAGGACAGCGGGGCGATATAAGCAAAGAGTTGTTTGACCAGTATCTCTCCCGCGGAAAAGAGATTGGCCGAGGGATCACTATTCGCGGCGACATGATCGATTAGTTGTCCAATGTGATCGCGGACCCGGAGCATCAACGCGACGAGGTCGGGCGTCATCCGCAGTTTTCCACTACGTACGTAGTCAAGCACGCTTTCCGCTACATGGGTGAAGCCCACCACATGATCGAGCCCGAATAGCCCCGCCGAACCTTTAATGGTATGGGCGGCACGGAAGATGGCGTTGATGGTATCGGGGTCATCGGGCATCTGCTCGATGAACAATAGGGCCGACTCCATCTGTTCCAGCAGTTCGCGGCTTTCGACAAGAAAGGTGTGCAGAGCCTCTTTCAATGTATCGTCTAGACTCATGTCGACGTCCCTCTTTGGATGACCACTGGGTCGCCGAAGAAGCCGACCAAGTCGCAAAGGTCTAGGACATTGAGTACCGCCGGGCTGTGACCAACGAAGCGCAGGGGTAGGTCGCGAACATCAGCCATGCGTTTGGCAGCCAACATCAATTGCAACCCGGCACTATCGATTTCATTGACGCCGGAGAGGTCGATTTCCAAATAGACCCCGGCAATCAGAGGTGCCAGTAACTCTGCCGCAAGTTTCTGAGCAGTAAAAATGGTCATTTCCCCATTGAGCGCGATTTGGGCATGCTCGATAGCATTGGGGGATCCCTGTCGGCCACGATCTTCTTCAGTCATGACGATGACTCCTACAACAGAATGAATTGGCTCATATTGGTCGCTTGCGAGGCGACAGCTTGCCTCCATGGCTCGCATTCGCCCTACCATGGTTTTACACCGTGGGGTTGATTATGTTGTTTTATCTCTGCCCACGATACGGCTAGGCACTGGTCTATTTTGATTTTTACTATAACTAACTGAAAACATTATGTTATATCTCTGTTATATCCATCATGGAATCAGATTGAACCAGTCCACCGAGAAGGGTCTGGTCAAAGGCATTCATGTTCCGCTCATGGGATGCGGATGGATGTGGGAGCGGTGGGAGGCGGTCTCCGGTATCCATAGGATTAAAAGTGCTAAAAGGATGACAATGGCAGCGACGATTCGTTTCATGCTGGGCCGTCTGGCGCACTCCAACAACCAGCCGGCGACCAGTCCCACGCTTGCCACGGCGGGCAGGGTCCCCAGGCCAAAGCAAGCCATGAGTAAGGCGCCGCGTACCGCACCATCGGCGGCGACTGCCCAAACCAGACCGGTATAAACCAACCCGCAGGGAAGCCAACCCCAGATCACACCAAAAAGCAATGCTTGGGTGAGCGAACGTACCGGCAGTAGATGTCTCCCGTAGGGCTCGATACGACGCCACAGAGGAATACCGAGCGCCTCAATATGGGCGAAAGCCGGAAACCAACCGCCGAGATAGATCCCCGTTCCTACCATCAAAACCGCCGCCATCACCTGCAACAGGTGGTGTCCATTGGGTATAAGTTTCGCCAAACTTGCACCAAAAGCGCCGAACGCCGCGCCGACTATTGAATAACTCGCAATACGACCCAGATTATAGGCTAATAGATAGGGCAGCAGGCGACGGTGGTCAGTGCGTATCTCTCGCTCCAGGCTGAAAACCAGCGTCCCAGCGATAGCGCCGCACATACCTAAGCAGTGTACGCTGCTCATCAGCCCTACCAGAAAAGCAGCAGGAAGACTCAAGGTGTCCAAATCAATATCTCCAGGGGAAGTTTCAAAAGGAAGGGATATAGAACCTCTTGTGGAAAGAATACAGATAACGCTTCTTTAGTAGGTTTTATTTGCTTTCTTCCCTGATAAAATGGTAGCATTAGCATCTGTTGCTT
>CAUYUB010000255.1:0-26647 GCA_963575685.1 Gammaproteobacteria bacterium
CGGCTAAATTCATTACGCCGCTACGCGGCAGTTGGCTCCTGGTAGTTTTTTAACCAAGATCTGCCTTACGTCGGTGGCCAGGTTTACCTGATAAAACTGATAAAAGAGAGAAGCCATAAACCCGGAAACAAAAAATGATTACTCGTCGAAACCCTTGTCAACTGAGCTGATCGGCCGTATATAGGCCTCCACGTCCCTGATCGGTTCTGAGTGTTCTACCCAGGTACGCAACAACACTCACCGCTGACCTCTCCCGCGAGTAATGATGATATGGAAGAACCGAATTCCGAAGAACTCGGTGAAGGCTGGACAGAGAAACAAGTCGAACCGGAAGCTATCGGTTCCGTGCGACAATCAGCCTCCCAGCGCAGACTCGGGCGGTGGCGTTCCGTGGAAGAATACCAGGAGTGGCGACGTTTACGCCGGGAACTCGATGACCTGGAATCTTTCTAGGAATCTACGATTAAATAAAAATAACAGACAACATTAAAACATTAAAAAAACTTTCTTTCACACTTAGAAGAAAGATCTTTTAATGTTTTGATGTTGTCTGCTGTTTCTCCGCAATTCTCCCTCCTATCCCACCACGTCACGCACCGGATCCCCCGGAGGTGGCGGAAGACTCACGATGGCCCAATACATCTACACCATGAACCGGGTAGGAAAAGTAGTTCCCACCCACCGTGAAATACTCAAGGACATCTCTTTGTCCTTCTTCCCCGGCGCCAAGATTGGCGTACTCGGTCTCAACGGTGCCGGCAAATCTACTTTGCTGCGCATCATGGCTGGACTGGATACGGATATCCTGGGCGAGGCCCGTCCCCAGCCCGGCATCCGCATCGGTTATCTGTCCCAAGAACCGCAACTCGACCCGACCCTAGATGTGCGCGGAAATGTCGAAACCGGTGTCGCCGACATTAAAAAACTGTTGGATCGGTTTAATGCGATTAGTGCGGCCTTTGACGATCCCGAAGCCGATTTCGACCAACTTCTCGCGGAGCAGGGCCAGCTTCAGGACGCCATTGACGCAGCAGGTGCCTGGGAACTGGAGCGCAAGCTCGAAATCGCTGCCGACGCCCTCCGTCTCCCCCCCTGGGAGGCCGATGTGACCCGACTTTCCGGTGGTGAACGGCGGCGGGTCGCATTGTGTCGGTTGCTGCTCTCTGCCCCGGACCTGCTGTTGCTGGATGAGCCGACCAATCACCTAGATGCCGAGAGTGTGGCTTGGCTCGAACGCTTCCTCCAGGAGTACCCCAGCACGGTCATTGCGGTCACCCACGATCGCTACTTTTTGGACAATGTGGCGGGTTGGATCCTGGAATTGGATCGGGGCCGTGGTATTCCCTGGCAGGGCAACTACTCCTCCTGGTTGGAGCAGAAGGAAAAGCGTTTGGAGATGGAAGAAAAACAGGAGAGTGCCCGCCAGAAGGCGATTAAGGCGGAATTGAGTTGGGTGCGCGCCAATCCCAAAGCACGTCAAGCCAAGAGCAAGGCACGTCTGGCACGCTTCGATGAATTGTCGTCCCAGGAATACCAGCGACGCAACGAAACCAAGGAGATCTACATCCCACCGGGGCCACGCTTGGGTGAATTGGTGATCGAGGCGACCGGATTAACCAAGAGTTTTGGAGAGCAAACCCTGATCGAAGGAGCGACTTTCCGTGTCCCTCCTGGGGCCATTGTCGGCATCATTGGTCCCAACGGTGCAGGTAAGACCACGCTGTTTCGAATGCTGATGGGCCAAGAGCAACCAGATGCCGGTACCCTACGCTTGGGCGAAACCGTCCAACTCTCCTACGTGGATCAGAACCGCGATTCTTTGGATGGGTCCAAAACGGTATGGCAGGAGATTTCCGGGGGATTGGATGTCATTACGGTAGGCAAGTATGAAGTCCCCTCGCGTGCCTACCTCGGCCGTTTCAATTTCAAAGGTCCCGATCAGCAGAAGCTTGTTCGCGATCTTTCCGGTGGAGAGCGCAACCGTCTCCACCTCGCCAAACTCATCAAGAGCGGCGGCAATGTCCTACTCCTGGATGAGCCGACCAACGACCTTGACGTCGAAACCCTCCGCGCCTTGGAAGAGGCCATCTTGGACTTTCCCGGCTGCGTTCTGGTCATCTCCCACGATCGCTGGTTCCTGGATCGCGTCGCCACCCATACCCTCGCTTTTGAGGGAGACAGCCGACTGACTTGGTTCGAGGGCAACTTTACCGACTACGAAACCGACCGCCACCGCCGCCTGGGGACCGACGCCGATCAGCCGCATCGAATTGTCTACAAACGCCTCACCCGTTGAACGATCTGCACAGGGATGCAGTCCAACCAAAAGATTAGGAGAAACCTCAGACCGCGCCCGAGAAGGGCGCGCCTGATGTTCGCTGGTTTTTGTTTAGGAGCGACGCTGAGAATTGATAGGAGAGCTGCCATGAGCCACGATATCGCTAAAGCTGATCTACTGCGGGAGTTGGGTTATGGGGTCTCAGTGGAAGAGATCGACCACCTGTTGGTCGAAGGCGGTTTGAGCACGTCGGGTAAGAGCCGCATCCTACGGGAGAAGGTACCCTTTCTGGAGAGTTTTCTTCAGGAGCGTTTGCTGCGTGCCTGCGCACGTAGTGATTGCCAAACCCGAGGGCAAGAACGTGCGGCCATGGAAGGTAAACGCGCGGTCCCAGCCACGGCACCGGAGCACTGCGAGGTCTGCCACGGTTCCGCCACGCACTTGGCGGTGGAGGGAATGGTTGCCGCTTGTTTGGCGGCGGGTTGGCGTCGCTTATGTATCGTCGGCGGTTCCCCTGCGGCGCGGGGTCGTCTCCGCGACGAGGTAGGAAATCGACTCGACCTACGCTTGGTGGACGGTACTGTGGCACGTACCCGTCAGAAGGCTGCAACCGATATCTCTTGGGCGGACCATATCGTGGCCTGGGGTGCGACGCCTCTGGACCACAAGGTCAGTCTCCTCTACACCACCGCTGCCACGTGCAGTACCGTAAACCGGCGAAGCATCGAAGACCTGGCACGGCATGTCACCGAACAAACCCAGCGTGCAAGACCCATCATCCACCAGCGGGCCCGGTGAATTCTTCAAGGCTACAAGCTCCTTGCCAACATCAACGCATCTTCTCGTCCCCGCCGGGAGGGATAATAGGCACGACGCAAGCCAATCTCATTGAAGCCCATGCTCAGATAGAGACCAAGTGCGGCTTGGTTCGAGGAACGTACCTCTAGGAAAGCAGTATCCGCATGGTGGCGCCGTCCTAGATGCAAAAGGTGGGTCATCAGGTATCGTCCCAGACCTCGCCCCTGGAGTTCGGGAGAAATGCATAGGTTGAGGATATGGCATTCCCCCGCCCCTACCGACATAACACCATAGCCGTATAGAGATTGCCGGTCCTCGCATATCCAGCAACAGTAACCTACCTGTAGGCAGTCCTCGAACATGCCGATGGTCCAGGGGAATTCATAGGCCTGCCTTTCGATCACCATGATCGCTTCGAGGTCGGCGGTGCGCATGGGTCGCAATTGCGAAGGGATCAAACCGGCCCGACGCGATGGAATCGGTATCGGCTCTCGCCACGCCATGGCCTCTTCAAAAGTTTCAAAGGTCTTGGCCATCGGGAGGAACGCGGTGGAAGACCCGCCAAGCGAGGCGTAGGTCATCCCAAGCCTTGCGTTTTTCGTGAGGGCTACGTAGCAGGTAGGAAGGGTGGTAGGTTGCTACTAGTGGAATGCGGCGAGCACCATAGCGGTAGACCCGGCCACGTAGTAGCCCAATCGAAGTGGTGGTCGCCAGTAGATTCTGAGCAGCAACCGTGCCGGCGGCCAGAATGATCCGTGGTCCAACCAATTCAATCTGGCGCTCCAGATAAGGCCGACAGGCCGCAGTTTCGGCAGGAAGCGGGGTACGATTGCCAGGCGGGCGTGACTTGAGGATGTTGGCGATATAGACCTCTTCGCGCCGTAGACCAATCCCCGTCAGCATCAGATTTAAAAGCTGTCCGGCGCGGCCGACAAAAGGTTCTCCTTGACGGTCTTCATCTTCACCGGGGGCCTCGCCGACAATCAACCATTCCGCCGCACGATTGCCGACGCCAAAAACGCCTTGGGTTCGGGTGCGGTGCAGCGAACAGGCGGTACATTCCACTACCGCCTGTTCCAACGCCTCCCAATCCATAGCGGCAATTCCCGTTGGTGCAATCGAGGTGATTGACGCCGGGGGAGGGATTGGTGCGGTGGGAGGAACCATGGGAAGTGTTACGGGAAGCGTAACCCCTTCTACCTCGACAGGCGTTGCCCTATACGCACGTCGCTCCCAGCTTTCGATCCCCATTTCTGCCAAATAGCTCCGCCGCCGGGCAGCAGCGGAAACAGGGGGAGGTGGCGAATTACCAATACTCACAAGAGCTGACCGCAATCCAAGAAATTAAAGAATCAAATCACGCAAGAAAAACAAAAAACAAAGAATGAAATAACCTTTCTTTTAAGCTTAAAAGAAAATTATTTCATTCTTTGTTTTTTTGTTTTTCTTCTGGATAGTTTATCTTTATACGTTATCCACCTGGGGATGGGCGCGTTGAACGGGTGCCAATAGCTTATTGATGGCGTTAAGGTAGGCCTTGGCGGAAGCAATGATGATATCGGTATCCGCGCCCTGGCCGTTGACGATACGCCCTCCTTTTTCTAGGCGCACGGTTACTTCTCCCTGTGCATCGGTACCACTGGTAATGGCGTTTACCGAGTAGAGCAATAGATCGGCATTGGTTTCGAGGATGCTATCGATAGCCTTGAAGGTGGCATCCACCGGACCGCTACCGGTGGCTCGTCCTGAACGTTCGGCGCCGTCTACCGCGAGCGTTACGGTCGCGTCAGGAGTCTCGCCGGTTTCGGAACAAACCCGGAGCGTGATGAGTTGTACCCACTCGTTTTTCCTTTCCAGTCCTTCAATCGTGACCAGCGATTGAAGGTCTTCGTCGAAGATCTCATGCTTTTTGTCGGCAAGGTCTTTAAACAATCCGAAAACCCGGCTCAATTCCTCCTCGGAGCCGAAAATAATCCCCAGTTCCTCCATGCGGGTACGGAAGGCGTTGCGACCGGAATGCTTACCGAGCACCATCCGGTTTGCCTTCCAACCCACATCCTCGGCGCACATGATTTCGTAGGTCTCGCGGCTTTTAAGTACTCCGTCCTGATGGATACCGGATTCATGCGCGAAGGCGTTGGCTCCGACGATGGCCTTATTGGGCTGCACCGGAAAACCGGTAATGTTGGAGACCAGTCGTGAGCAGGGGACGATCTGGGTGGTATCCAGGCGGGTATCGCAGGTAAAGAGGTCGCGCCGGGTACGTACCGCCATCACCACCTCTTCAAGGGCCGCGTTGCCGGCACGCTCGCCCAATCCGTTGATGGTGCATTCCACCTGGCGGGCGCCATTCTGAACCGCTGCCAGACTGTTGGCCACGGCCAGCCCAAGGTCGTTATGACAATGGACGGAGAATATCGCCTGGTCGGCGTTGGGTACCCGCTCCCGCAAGCGACGGATGAGGTCGCCGAATTGGCTCGGGAGGTTATATCCCACCGTATCGGGGATATTTAGGGTGCGTGCGCCCGCAGCAATCACCGCCTCCAGGATGCGACAGAGAAAATCAAATTCGGAGCGGCCCGCATCTTCCGGCGAAAATTCCACATCATCGGTATAACGTCGAGCGTGGCGAACCGCCTTGACGGCTTGTTCCACCACTTGATCCGGGGTCATACGGAGCTTGCGCTCCATGTGGATGGGCGAGGTGGCGATGAAGGTGTGGATACGTGGGGCCACCGCGCCACGCAGAGCCTCACCGGCGCGGTCGATATCGTGTTCCAGCGCCCGCGCGAGGCCGCACACGATACTGTCGGCGACGGTGTGGGCGACCGCTTTGACGGCATCGAAATCGCCGGCGCTGGCAGCGGGAAACCCTGCCTCAATGATATCTACCCGCAGCCGTTCCAGGGCCTTGGCAATGCGCACTTTTTCTTCCCGCGTCATCGACGCCCCAGGGCTCTGCTCGCCGTCACGTAAAGTGGTATCAAAAATAATGAGGTGGTCGTTCATAAGTTGGCTTTGCAGAGAAAAGGACCGAACCTAAAGGGACGAACCATCGGAATCGTTGGATGGCTGGTTCTGGCGGCGGGAAGTACGGCGGCGGCGTAGATAGAGTAGCGTCAACACCGGGCCCGAGATCGCATACAGCATAAACCCGGCGAAAAGCATCTGCGGCGGATGGATAGCGATGGTGACGAAGGCCAAGACCACCAACAACAGCGCCATGAAAGGGACTCTCCCGCGTAAATTCGGCTCTTTGAAACTGTTGTAACGAATATTGCTCACCATCAACAGACCGGCAATCACGGTCAGGATCGCTGCGGGTACTTGGAGTGCCGCACCCGCAATTCCGTAATCCACTCCTACCCATACCAATCCGGCGACAATAGCCGCCGCCGAAGGGCTGGGCAGTCCCTGAAAATAGCGTTTGTCCGCCACCCCGAGTTGGGTATTGAACCGTGCCAGGCGTAAGGCGGTTGCTGCCGCATAGATAAAGGCGGCGAGCCAGCCGAGTTTACCCATGCCTTGCAGTGACCACTCATAAACCACCAGGGCCGGTGCCAAACCGAAAGAGACCATATCGGAAAGGCTGTCGTATTCTGCCCCGAAAGCGGTCTGGGTATGGGTTAGGCGCGCTACTCGTCCATCCAGGCTGTCACAGATCATGGCCACGAAGATACCTACTGCCGCTGCTTCGAAACGACCACGCATGGCGCTGACAATGGCGAAGAAGCCAAAAAATAGGGCGGCGGTGGTGAAGAGATTAGGGATTAGATAAATACCCCGAGGACGACGCGGCGTTTCGGGGGTTGGGGCGGGAGATGATATGGGGTCTTGCATGGACCTTCCTGACGGGAGGGGGGCGGAAACGATGGGATGGAGAAGTACATCGTTCCCTTCTTAACACTAGGCGCTACACGTAACGAACGTCGGTAATTTCGTACTCGATGTTGCCGCCAGGGGCACGGACCAAGACGGTATCGCCCTTGGTCTTTCCGATGAGGGCACGAGCGATGGGGGAGGTAATCGAGACCAAGTTCTGTTTGAGGTCGGATTCCTCTTCCCCAACAATTTGATAGCTGACCTCCTCGTCCGTCTCTATATTGACTAAGGTAACGGTCGTGCCGAAGACTACCTTGCCTTGGGCATTGACGGTAGTCACATCAATGATCTGGGCAGTTGCCAGTTTTGAGTCCAGGTCATTGATCCGCCCTTCGATAAAACTTTGCTGCTCACGGGCGGCGTGGTACTCGGCATTTTCCTTCAGGTCGCCATGGGCACGCGCCTCGGCGATGGCCTTGATGACGTTGGGTCGAGCGACACTTTTGAGGTGCTGTAACTCCACACGCAACTTCTCCGCACCCCGGGCAGTCAAAGGCACCTTTTGCATTTTTGCTCCTCACTACTAGAAAGATCCGGCACGAAACCACCGGAGAAGGGGTCGGACGGTCGCCCGGACCATCGACCGGGCGAGAGGGAAATAATAAAATCAATACGTTGGTTAGAGCAACCTTAAAAGAGTTAGGTCATAATGATAGACTAACTCCAATACCTTACACTACGGATCTCCGTGGACTACCCTACCCTGAAAATTACCCAGATCTCCCTGGGCGACGACCACTACCGTTGTGAGCTTACCCTAGACAGCAACGGGCACTTTACCGCAACTATCCCAGACTTCCACTATCGTCTGGAGACTGGACACGGGTCAGAGGTGCACTGGTATCTCGAAGAATACCCCCAATACCCCAGTGAGGGGGCTACTCCCCGCGCTCGATTGGCCCAAAAACACCTGAAAGAGGTGGGACAGACGCTGTTCAATGCCCTGTTTCTGGCCAATGACGATACTCGCATGTTGTGGGACCGCGCCAAACGTCAGTTGAACAGCCTCCGCATTGAGGTATCAACTGTCGATGAGCAGAGCGGTGATTCTCACCACGAGCCGTCTCTCGACCCTCCCTGGGAGCTGCTATACGACCCGGCTGGTCGCGAACCGCTGGTCTCACTCGTGCGAACCTTCGTCCGCCTCCCGAACCCGCCCATCTTACCCCTTGCGTTCGCTCCGGGAGAGAAAGGCAAGCTACGAATCCTGTTCGTCATCGCCTATCCCGACGAGCCGGGTGGCGAAGCCCCTTTCCGTTCAGTGGCACGGCATCTGTTCCAGGGGCTATCGGCAGCCGCCAAGAATCGTTTTGACCTGGAAGTGCTGTATCCGCCCACCTTTGCTGCCTTGACGAAACGTTTGCGTCAAGCCCAGACGGAGGGCAATCCCTTCCACGTGGTCCACTATGATGGCCAGGGGATCTTGATGGATCCTACGAAGCTCTCTTATCGAGGTTTCATCGGATGGTTGAAGAGTCGAATCGCGTCCCTGCTCGTACGCGTTCTGAGTAACCTAGACCCGGGCTACCACGGTTATCTGCTGTTCGCACCCCCTGGGCGCAGATTTATCCCCCGCCCCATCAGCGGTTCTCTGCTGGGAAAGCTCTTGGCCGAAACCGACACCCCCTGGTTGGTAGTCAATGCCTGTTCTGCGCTCTACATAGATGACCCCTCTCCCGACGATCAAAATGTCCGTTTCTCCTACCATCCTTACCAACCGACCCGTGCCTTTGCCTCCTTGGCCAGAGATGCGGTAGCGGCAGGTATTAATGGGGTCGTGACCCTGGATCATATGGTCCCTACGGCCTCTTCTGCGCAGTTCGCAGCCGATCTCTATGCGGCACTGGGATCAGGCTGCGATCTGGGAGAGGCGGTCAACCGTGGTCGGCGGCGTCTATACCGGCATCCACGACGCGATGTCGGTCTTGCCCCCCTGGATCTTCCCAGCGATTGGTCCGTACCATTAGTGTACGAGACGGCCTCCCTGCACCTCTTCCCCTCCAGTCGTCGCAATGCCCCGATTCTACGCCGGAATACTGCTCCCCCACCGTCCTGGGTGGATGAACTGATACCGGCTCGTCCCGCTACCGGTTTTTTCGGTCGCGATGATATTTTGGCGACCCTGGACCATGCCTTCGAACATCACCAGGTGATCCTACTGTACGGTCCCGTCGGCAGCGGCAAGACCCAGGTTGCCGCCGAATGGATACGCTGGATGGTACAGACCGGGCACATCACCAATCATCTGGTGATATGGACCGATTTTACCCACGACGGTTCGCTTGAGCGAATTTGGGATGACCTTCGCCGCGCCTTCGAACCCTTCATGGAAGAACACGACCTCTCCTGGCCCTGGTCTGAGGATGAACGCCAAAAGCGGCGTTTTGCCATGCGCCTCCTGCTCCGGGTCCCGGTATTGTGGATATGGGACCATATCGAGTCGATTGATCCGAACGCAGTCCCCTGGACCAACCAGAAAGAGATTGCCTTTTTTCTACGCGTTGCCAAACAGACCAAATCCCGTTTCCTCCTCCTCTCCCACCAGGAAGAACCAGATGGGTTGAGTTGGCTGCCGACAATGCGCATCCCGCTGCCACCACTGCCCGTATTGGAGTGTTTGGCCATGATCCGGACCATCGCAGAAAAAGTTGGACGGCACTTCACCGACCCTACCGTTTGGCGTCCCTTGATTGACTTTATTGAGGGGAATCCCTCCTCGCTTACGTTGCTTGTCACATTGATTCTACAGAAAAAAATAGAGACGCCGAAAGAGCTTAAGGATTTTATCGAGCACATCCAAACTGTTAATAAGTCAGAGGAAAAGGAAACAGATGAAGCCAAGACCATCATTGCCGAGGGCTATGATTATCCGTTAAGCGCCATCCTTGCCTACCAATTCGTGGCGGCTGACTTTACTGATCTGCAACAGCGCCGATTGAGCTTACTCCATCTGTTCCAGGGCTTCGTGGATGTCGATGTTCTCGTCTGGATGGGCGATGCCGAAAATCCCGAGTCGTTGCCGGTCTCTTTCCGTGGTCTGACGCATGAGGACTGGCTACCACTTTTACATCAAGCAGTTAGTGCGGATTTACTGGTTGATCGCGGCGATGGCTACTACAGTATCAATCCAATTCGTTCCGTGTTCTTCCGTCGGCTTTTTTTGAATACTGATGCTGAATTTAAAATCGCCGTTATGCGGGCCTATTTAGTGACGATGGGCGATATTGGTAACTATTATTACGAAGAATATGAGGCCGACCATCACGAAATGCTGGATGCCCTCCCGGAGGAAGAGGCGAACCTCCGCTATGCTTGGCAATTCGCGCTCTGGCAAGGCTGGTGGGATGTCGTCATCAATGTTGCCCGCGGTCTCCTGGCCCTGTATCGCCATACCCAACAAGAGAACGAAGAGGCCTCGGTGGTAGGAAAGCTCACCAGGGATTTTGTGGACACGAAAACGGATAACCCCCTGGTTGATAACCCCGATCGAGAAGAATACTGGGGAATCGTTACTGACTATCGGGTCGAGCTCGCCCACAAGACCGAGGACTGGCCGCTGGCGGAGCGGCTGCAACAGTTGCACATCGATTGGGATCGTCGGCGTGCTGCCGGGCTACTGGACCGTCCCCTCGAGTCGCTCGACGACCAAGCCCGAACCCGTATTCGAAGCTTGGCACTGTCCATTGCTCATCTCGGCTATCTGTTACGGGAACAAGGCAAAGTGGACTGTCTCCATCCCTTCCAAGTAGCACTGGAGTTGAACCAACGTATCGGCAACTACCGGGGGGCGGCCCTCACCGCCCTTCAGATGGGCAATGCTTGCCGCCGGAATCTCCCTGGCCTACAGGAACAAGCCGAGCAGTGGTACCAGAAGGCACTTGCCTTGGTCCCGGAAGAAGACCTGAAATTACAGACCCAGATCCGCCAGTGGATTGACCTTGCCGAGGGCAAGAGTGCGATTAATTCTCCAGGGACGGCATAAGATGCGTGCGCATTCGCGCAACCTCGCGGATAATGACTAGGCTCCCGAAACCGCCGACCCGCTATGTTGACCGAGAATCTCAAGAACCGTGTCAGTGACCCCTACGTGATACGCCGTGCCGCGTACATGTTGGTGTTTATCGTATTATTCACTGCGATAGCAGATACCCTCCTCCCGGCGGTGATGCTGGTGCAGTTCATCCACCTGCTGATCACCGGCCGACGCAACCGTCAACTGGTGTGGCTCGGTAAGGTCCTCACCGACTATACCAGTGCGGTACTGCGCTACCTCACGTTTGCCTCTGAGGACAAACCCTTTCCCTTCGGGGAATGGCCGAGTAGTTTTGGCAAGTCCGGTCGCCGACCACCCGGCGAACGTCCCGCGGGCGAAGAGGCGGAAGATTAGTCTCGTACACCTCCCCGCCTGGATAGTCTTAGGCGAGACTGGTCGATAAAGCAGACAATGACCGGTCGTTACTACACTTCCTCAAGCTTTACCGGGGAAGGGCGATACACCCGCAGAATTAAAAATGAGGGGATAAGCGATGGCTGGCGTGCTGGATGGAGTCGATCAACGAACCCAACTGGTAGGGTATAACCGGTTGGAGTTGTTGCTATTCCGTTTGGGAGGAAAGCAGCGTTTCGGGATTAATGTTTTTAAGGTACGGGAGGTGATCCAGTGCCCGACACTTACGCGCCTACCTGGGGCGAATTCCGTCGTGCGTGGCATCGCCAACATCCGGGGGCGTACCATCCCAGTCATGGACCTGGGAGTGGCAGTGGGCAAACCGCCCTTGGAAAACCTCAATACCTGTTATGTGATCATCACCGAATACAACCGGGTGACTCAGGGTTTTCTGGTGAGTGGGGTGGACCGGATTGTCAACATGAATTGGGAGGAGATCCATCCACCACCGCGGGGGTCAGGGCGGATCTCTTACCTTACCGCCGTGACCCAGGTGGACAAAGAGTTGGTGGAGATTATTGATGTAGAAAAGGTCCTGGCCGAGGTCACCCGTCCCAACGAGGAACTCTCCAAATCGCTATCGGCAGAGTGTGCAGCAACGCCTAAGAGCGAAGAGCACGGCAACGAGGTATTGGTGGTGGATGACTCCTCGGTAGCTCGCAAACAGATCCAGCGGACCCTGGAACAGGTGGGGATCTCCCCCCTGATGGCCAACAATGGACGCGAGGCCTTGAACCTGTTGCATGATATGGCAACGGGACCACGCGGGGCCAAGGAACGTCTGGCGATGATCATCTCCGACATCGAGATGCCGGAGATGGACGGCTATACCTTGACTACTGAAATCCGTCGCGATCCCGCTCTTAAAGACATCTATGTCCTGCTCCATACCTCCTTGAGTGGCGTCTTCAACCAGTCTATGGTCAAGAAGGTCGGAGCGGATCAATTTATCGCGAAGTTCTCACCCGACGATCTGGCCCGGGCGGTGCTGGACCGCGTCAAGGGGTAATGTGCAACATCCCATCAGTGAAGAGGAATACCGTGATTTTCGGAGCTTCCTGGAGGAAGCGACGGGGATCCTGCTCGGGGACAACAAACACTATCTGGTGACCAGTCGCCTGCATCGGTTATTGGATGAGCATGGCCTATCCGATGTCGGCGAACTGCTGGTCCGCTTACGTCGGGAACGGCACGGGGAGCTTCGCAATCGGGTCATTGAGGCGATGACCACCAACGAAACCCTGTGGTTTCGAGATATCCACCCCTACGAAATCCTGAAAAATCTCATCCTGCCCGAGCTGGTACGCACCGGGGTACGGCGGGTAACGGTGTGGTCCGCTGCCTGCTCCTCAGGACAGGAACCCTACTCCATCAGTATGGTGGTGGATGAATTCCTAGCTACGCATCCGGGTACCCTGTCCGGAGGGGTATCGATTCTTGCCACCGATATCTCAACTCGGGTCCTGAATGAGGCGCGGCGCGCCATTTACGATACGACCAGTGTTGCGCGAGGATTATCGGAGGAGCGACGGAAACGCTTTATGACCCCCGTACAGGTAAAAACGGGGCAAGCATGGGAGGTTCGTCCCGAGATCCGTTCGCGGGTGACCTTCCGTGAGATCAATCTGACCCAACCGTTGACGGGGATGGGACGCTTTGATGTCATCTTCTGTAGAAACGTACTTATCTACTTTTCCTCGGACCTCAAACGCGCCCTGCTCACCCGGCTTGCTGGGGCGTTGAATCCGGGAGGGTGGCTGATACTCGGGGCCTCGGAGTCCATCGCGGGCGTTTCGGATACCTTCGAGATGGTGCGTGCTGAACGTAGCGTGGTCTACCGGATCGTAGCCCCGCGGCCCAGTACCCCGCCGGGGCGTAGCTAAAGGCGGTCCTGTGGCTACGGTCGCCATTGATGCCCTCTGTATCGGCATGGTGTTGTCTGCCGAGGTCCGAGCGCCGGACGGCCGAATGCTGCTCCGATCCGGCACTGAATTGACCGCGCGACAGATGGAAATCCTGCGTACCTGGGGAATTGCCGAAGTCGAAGTGGAAGGTACGCCGGAATCTCCTGCACAGGATGTGGATGAGGCGTCGTATCAATATGCCCTCCGCGAGATTTTATCCCGCTTTCTCCACCTTGACCTGCGTCATCCCGCGGTAGCGATGTTGTTGCGCTTAGCGGCTCTCCAGCGGGCGCGTCGGAATCGCGCGCAGAAGGCGAAAAGTATGGAAAATCCCTTGCTCGCATTTGGTACAAAGCGTTCGAAGAGAGATACGCCATGAAAGACCTTCTCACTCATTGGGAAAAAGTCTACCAAAACCGACCGGCTAATGAGTTGAGCTGGTATCAGGCGGATCCGACGGCTTCATTGCTTCTCATCGGCAATGCTGGCCTTCCCGGCGCACAGCGAATCATTGACATAGGGGGAGGGGCTTCCCGATTGGTGGATGCTCTGTTGGAGCGAGGTTATCCGCGTCCGGCAGTATTGGACATCAGTGCAACGGCATTGGCGGGTGCCCAGGAACGACTCGGCGAACGCGCAGATCTGGTCGATTGGTATTTGTCGGAGGTAACCCTGTTCCGACCACCTCACCGTTTTACGATTTGGCACGATCGGGCGGTGTTCCACTTTTTAACGGATCCTCGTGACCAAGAAGCCTATACAACGGTTTTGCGTGAGACTTTAGCACCAGATGGTCAAGTAGTGCTGGCCTCTTTTACTCACGGTGCACCACCTCGCTGTTCGAATCTGGAAGTGAAACACCATGATGAGCAGAGTTTCCAGGCAATACTCGGTCGGGAATTCCAGCTGGTAGAGGTTTACCATAATCTCCATATCACTCCCAGCAACCAGCAACAGCCCTTTATCTATTGCCGTTTTCTGCGCCGGAGTATCTGACTCACGCAGCAGGTTACTTTACCTGCAATTCTCTGCTACCCCATTGTCCCTTCCGGGAACCTCGGGCTCCTTCACCACTATCCGAGAAGGTTCGCGCTCGAAATGGACTCGCCGCTGCATCTCCGGGGTCATGTAGACGGTTCCCTGTTCGTCTACCAGTAATACGGTAGTCAGGCCCATTTTGCCGGCAATATGTGCCCAGCAGTTTGCTCCCCCCACCACCATCCCTTTGGTCGAAGCGTCGCTCCAGATCCCATTCGGGTGAATCACTGTCGCAGAGACAATTCCTTCTACCGGCATCCCGGTACGGGGATCGAGGATATGCTGGTAACGTTTTCCGGAGTATTCCCGGAACCGTTCATAATTGCCTGAGGTGTGCATTCCTTCGGGGGCTGGTCCCAATTCTACCGATGCTAGGACTCCCCCCCCTTGGGGATGGCGGATACCAATCCGCCAGGGTCGGTCGCCGTGGCTCCCGCTGACCTGTAACCCACCACCGGCATTAAAGATGGCATTCTCGATACCCATGGAACGCAATTTGGACAGGATTAGGTCGCCGGCATAGCCCTTGGCAATGCCGCCAAAATCTAGTTCTACCAATGGATTGCTGGAGTGGATGGTATCGCCTGTAATCGTCAGGTCGAGCGTAGAGGGATGTTTGGCGACCAGTGCCGCTACCTCCGCGCGCGCGGGAGGGGGGCCGGTGGGTGGGATGTCCTGGTGAAAACCCCATAGACCGATGAGGCGACCGATGGCGGGATTGAACATGCCTTCGCTCTTTCGTTCGGCCTCTTGGGAAGTACGGATGAGGGTGAGTAGGTGGGGGCTGGCCTGGAATGATTCGCCGTGGGCGATGGCTTGATTGAGGCGGGTGAGTTCACTCGGCCGCCAGGCGTGCCAATCGCGGTGCATGGTCTGGAGGTCAGCCTCTATTGCCGCAGCTGCCGCTCGTGCCCGCTCCTCGGGTACACCCCACAGGGTAAGATTGACCATGGTCCCGAAGATATAGAACGTCTGTTCGAAAAGGGGTTCCGGCGTTGGCGAACAGCCCATCACCAGAACCAAAACCCATATGCCGAAGAATACCGGAAGCGTACGGCGGAGGCCGTTCGTCTGACTATCGTTCATTCAATGTTGCCATGTCGGTTGTGTTGCAGGGTTACTTGTTCAAACCTCGGATCTGGAGATGCGCCTCGACGGTCTCCCCCTGGGCGCGTGCGGAACGAATTTCCACCTCTAAGCTGGTATCCGCAAGGCGTTGTTTGAGCCGATCGAGAAGTTGAAGATCTTTGAGCGAGAGATCCAATTCAATACTGCCGTCTTTGTAGCGCAGAGTACGTAGTTCCAGACCTTCGGTTGCCCCCAACACCGGTGCCGCTCGTGCCAGTAGACCGAGCAGACCGCTACTTACTCCGTCGGGCTGGGTGCGCAAGGCATTCAAACGTTGCTCCATCTGGACACGAGGATTAACAACCTTGCGAGCATCCGGGAAGGCGTGCAGGTAAATATCCGTCATCCGGGTGCGCAGAGCCACCTCTTCGGCAGCCAACCGTTGGTACTCCAGGGCCAAATCGACAAATTGCAACGTACCGAAGGCCAGCAAGAGGACGGCAGCGGCACGCCATGGTCGCCACAGGCGGCCAAATTGTTCACGGCGGCTGTAGGGCCCCTGGAGTAGGTCAATGGTCTCGCCGGGGCGATAACCCTCCATCAACAATGCCGACGACCCGTTCGGGCAGGGTAGCTCTTCTACCGGCACGGTCAGAGGTGGTAAGGCAGATAAGAACGATGGAGAGGATGGGGACGGCGGCAGGCTACCATTCGCTACACGTAGGCATAGTGGTGGTGCGCTGGTCTGCTCCAGCGCCATGGGAAGCCACTCGGGATCCAGGGCGAGTCCCGATTGGGGGCCGGTACGCAGCAAAGCCGCGCCTGGTTCACGCAACAAGGTCCAGCTTCCGGGGAGTATTGGTAGCGCCAGAAAATCAGGGACCAATGCGTGAGGAGCGATCCCCTCCTCTCCCAGGGCCGCCAGCCAAGCGTCCATACGCGTCCGCGCCACGACTGCCACCGGAATGTCGCCTAAGGATGTATTCCCTTCCCCAGGAGAGGGGCGCCCAAGGGCGAAATGCAAGGTCTCGACATCCGCTGCCAGATGTTCTTCCAAGGCGTAGGGTACTGCCTGGAGCAAACGTTCGCGTTTACGGGTAGGGACAGTAGCCCCCAGCAACAGTACCTCCGTGCCGGCGACAAAGACCACTACGCGCCGTCCGGTAGCCGCCGTGACCACTCCGGCCAACGCTCCGCTGCCATTCTCGCCGTCGCTGGTGCACCAAGCGGCTTCTCCGGGAGAGGGATAATCGAGGCGTAGGTACAGGATCCTGGTCATCGGAGCGGTCGCTGGGGGCTACGCATCGAGCGGTGGGCGGGCGTGAGGTTCAATCAACAAAGGCCCCTGGGAGATACCAAGAATAAAGTAATACGAGTCCCCCGAAGACAATGCGATACCAAGCGAAGGCAGTAAAATCATGCTTACCGATGTAGACCAGGAGCGCGCGTACCACTACCAGGGCACTGAAAAACGCAACCACGAAGCCCACCGCGAATAGAGGAATATCCATTGACGAAAGATAGCCGCGGCTTTTATAGAGATCATAGAGGGTGGCGGCAAACATCGTAGGAATGGCGAGGAAAAAGGAAAACTCGGTGGCGGCGCGTCGCGACAGCCCGAACAACAGGCCGCCGATAATGGTGGCTCCGGCTCGGGAGGTACCGGGAAAAAGCGCTAGACATTGAGCAAATCCTACCTTTAAGGCATCACGCCAAGTCATGTCATCTACCGTTTCCACACGGATATCGTGAGTTCGACGTTCGACCCAGAGGATGGCGATTCCTCCCAGAACCAGCGCCACCGCCACGGTAACGGGACCGAACAGGTAGGCCTTGATCGCTTTATGGAACAGAAAACCCAATATTGCCGCCGGAAGGAAGGCAACGGCCAGGTTCGCCAGAAAGTTCATGGCGTGTGGATCGCCTTTTAGTGCCGCAGGTACTACCGCCAATCGTTCATGATAGTGCCACAGCACTGCCAGAATCGCTCCGAGTTGGATAAACACCTCGAAGGTATCGGCACGCGGCCCAGTAAAATTCAGTAGGTTACCGGAAATAATCAAGTGGCCGGTACTGGAAATGGGCAAAAATTCGGTGATCCCCTCCACCATGCCCAAGATAATCGCATTCAGGTAGGTCGTCAGATCCACAAAAACTCCACGGTCAAGCGCCGATGTCCGGCAAAATTAAGAAAAGCGAGATCAGGTACCCGAGGGATGTTCGACCTTGGGATTGGCACCGGTTCCCTGGGTGGAAGGGGCTGGATTGGGTAGGCTCGCGGGTGGCTCGGTTGGAGCCGTTGGATTCCCCGATGATTGGCTACCCTCGCTCATCGCCTGACGGAAGCCACGAATAGCAGCACCCAAGTCTGAACCCACGGTGGACAGTTTTTTGGTACCGAACAATAGCACCACAATCACAAACAACAACAGTAATTCGCTGAAACCAATCCCGGAAAGACCCATGATCACCTCGTAGTAAAATTCGGCCGATTGGGCCGGTCAAGCCGCCAAAATCATGGAGAAATAACAGTCTGAAAAAATGCTAGTCAGCGGCGCCAGGAATCTGGGAGGAAGAGCAGCAGAACAGGAAATATCTCCAGCCGTCCCAACAACATGCTGGCTGCGAGCAGCCACTTGGCGGTATCGTTGATGCCGCTGAAATTGGTCGCGATGGCCCCGAGACCAACGCCCATGTTGTTTATACATCCTCCCACCGATCCAAACGATGTTACCAGGTCAAGTCCCGTCGCCACCAGCGCTAAAGAGAAGGCACCATAGGTAAAGATGTACAGAAAAACGAAACCCCACACACCATTGGCCACGCGATCATCCAACAAGCGGTTACCGAACTTGATGGCAACGCGCGCGCTGGGATGGATGAGGAGTCGGGCTTCACGCATGATGAGCTTATATAGGAGCAGAAAGCGAATGGCCTTGATGCCTCCTCCAGAAGAGCCAGCGCAACTTCCAAAGAAGCTTCCGAACAAGAGCAGCAACGGCACGAACAGCGGCCACTGGAGAGGATATTCGCTGGTCACCAGACCGTTGCCGGCAACGAGGGAAGGGGCCTGAAAGAAAGCATGGTAGAGCGCCTCCCAGAGGGGGAAGGTGCCGAGCTGCCAAAGGATGGTAAAGGTAAGGATGATAGAGATTCCCATCACCCAAGCATAGAAGATAAATTCGAAATTATTGACATAGAACCGAATGCTGCGGTTGTGCCAAACCAGAAAATGCAGGGAAAAATTAACCCCTGCCACTAGGGTGAAAAATCCTGCAACCACTTCGATAGCGCCGCTGTGGTAGTAGCCAAGGCTGGCGTTGTGGGTGGAGAACCCGCCCAAGGATAGGGTAGAAAAGGCGTGACAGACAGCATCAAAGAACTCCATCCCTACCGACCAGAAGGCGAGGGCACAGACGATATTGAGCCCAGCGTAGAGATACCAAAGATTCTTACTGGTTTCGATGATGCGGGTGATGAGCTTTTCATCTTTCATCGGCCCCGGTGTTTCGGCACGGTAGAGCTGCATCCCCCCGATGCCGATGATGGGCAGCAGGGCTACCGCCAGTATCACGGTTCCCATGCCACCTATGAAACAGAGCTGATGGCGGTAATAATTGATGGCATGGGGGAGATGGTCGAGGTGCGAAAGCACGCTTGCCCCCGTGCAGGTCAACCCCGAGACGGACTCAAAAAAGGCGTCCACCGGGGTCATCTGGATGTTCTCCGAAAGCACCAATGGCAGTGCTCCCAACAGACTGAATAGTATCCAGATCAGTGGCAGCATCAACAATCCTTCGCGACGACTCAGATCCGGTTTGTGGCCTGCCACCGGCAACCAACAGAGCAGACCGCAGCCGAGCAGGATGGCAAAGGTTCGCGCAAAGGACAGTACCTCCCCATCTTTATACCACTCACCGACCAGCATCGGCGGCAGCATAAAGACGCTGAAAATCATGCTCAACACGCCGACGAGAAAGAGGAGGTTGGAGAAGCGCATAGATGAAGCCCTATTCTGTTCAGACTATCCGTAGCAATTCTTATTTTGACAGGTTCCGCCTAAAGTAGCCGCCTCTCACTCCCCCAAAATACACACAAGTGAGGGTTTTTTAGTCCCTTCGCTCTGGCATTGGACGACATCATAGGTTGACTTCGGTGGTAGGTGATGGGTTCTCCCTAATACCTTGGCGGAAGGGAGCCCGCTTGTCCAGCCGCTACGATATGCCCGTCCGCCTCACTTCTATGTGCTACCATGGTGGAGATGTGGGATAGCGGGAGACAAGCTGTACCCAATGGGTTGCCCATAATTCCTTCAAAATAAGAAACAAAAGGTTAGATGAAGATTGTCCTCCTTTCCCGTAAACCGGATATATACTCAACCCGCCGTCTGGTGGAAGTAGCACTGGCCCGGGGCCACGAGGTGCGGGTAGTAGATACATTACGCTGTTATATGAACATTTCCGCCGACCATCCCCTGGTTCAGTACGAAGGGAAAGCTCTGAAAGATTTTGATGCGGTTTTACCGCGCATCGGGATTTCCATTACCGCTTACGGTACGGCAGTGGTACGTCAATTCGAGAGGATGGGTATCTATTCTCTCAACTCCTCGACCGCAATTACCCGCGCCCGAGACAAACTGCACACCCTCCAACTCTTGGCCCAAGCCGGGATCGCTCTGCCGAGGACCGGATTTGCCAGTGCGCAGGAAGATGTGGCCGACCTTATCTCGCTGGTGGGAGGCGCGCCGCTGGTGGTCAAATTGTTGGAAGGGACCCAGGGGATTGGTGTCGTATTGGCCGAAACCCATCAGGCGGCAACCAGTGTCATTGAGGCGTTTTACGGGTTACGGGCCAATATCCTGGTTCAGGAGTTCGTTGGGGAAGCGGAGGGTGCCGACATTCGTTGCCTCGTCGTTGGTGGACAGGTCATCGCGAGTATGAAACGCCAAGCGCAACAGGGAGAATTTCGCTCCAATCTGCATCGCGGCGGTACCGCAAGCCCGGTACGGATTACCCCTCAGGAGCGAGCCATGGCGGTGAAAGCAACCCGGACCATCGGGCTCGCCGTGGCCGGAGTAGATCTCCTACGCTCGCGCTACGGACCCATGGTGATGGAGGTCAACGCCTCTCCGGGCTTAGAGGGGATCGAGACCGCTACCGGTAAGGATGTGGCGGGAGCCATTATTAACTATCTGGAGCGTCGAATTACCTCTGGGAAAAAGCGTGTCCAAGATTGAGGATGAGACCATATATCTTGGCACCTTGTACTAACCTCCACGGTGGATATTGGTTAGGTTAGTACAAGGAGACCATGCGACATTTCTATGAACACAAATCCGTTATGCCATTAACGGCATCCCACGTTGGTGGACATATGACCTCCCATGGAGAGCACCCGGTAACCGCCGTGTACCATACCGAAGGAAAAGGTGCGCTGATCGACACCAGAATCATTGCGACCGATGCGGTTGTTCGGAATGGGGCGGTAGTGATAGCACACATGAGCCACATAACCATAGTCATCCTTGCTCTCATTTAAAGCCATCCTCTCAATGTTGGACATGGTATATATCCCTGCCCACTCCCCTTCATTGTTGTAATAATCTTTTACCATGACCGCGGCCTCGGCAAAATCCAATTTGGTGGCATGGGCCGAAAACGACAAAACCAAGAACAGCAAAACAACTACAGAGCGGAACGGCGTGGATGCTTTCATCAAACTCTCCTGCTTTTTCTTTGGTTAATTGAGTTAAGATACGCTAATTAATAGGGTCACTCTTCGGGGAGTCGGAAGGCAAGGAGACCAAACTGGCCCACCCAGTGGGCGAAGTGAGGGTAATCCTGGCTCCACCGCGGCAATAGAGTCATCATGAGGGTGACATGATCCTCCCAGGCGCGGAGTAGATCCCGTTCCCCGGTAATTCTGGCGGCCGCCATCAGACCCCAGGCCCGAGAGAAGTTCAATCCCCCTTGATGGGCAGTAACCACCGGCCAGGCTACTGGTTGCAAGCCATCTTCGTGTACCAGTGCCATCAGTTCTTGCCACGGGCCAGCTTCCGTGCCAACCACGGAAAGCAGCAATAAGGCCATAGTCTTGGGGTCAAAGAAGCCTCTAACGTTTTTCAGACTCGGCCATGGCGCTGCCATACCGAGGCGTCGTTTGACAATGAGGGTCAATTCCATCTGGGCTTCGGTGCGCCGGGTAAATTTAGCCCACTGGAATGCCTGATAGAGATACCAAGAGGCATTATCGTAGCGGGTATCGGTTAGGCTTCCACCATCGTGGCGAGCGTACTCCATAAGGGTTGTAAAAATCTGGTCTGCCATGGGTCGGAGTACCGTAATTCGATGGTACCGTTCCGCATCCCGAGCCAATTGCAGAAACCAGGCCCGGCCGTAGGGCATCTCGAAATCGCTACCGTTGGCATCCTGCTGACGCAGCCATGCCAGCTCCTGTCCCACCCTTTCCTCCCCCAACCGGGCGAGAATTTGTTGTGACAACCCGTTATCTCCTAGTCGAGCAGCCGCCCATAACAACGCCCAATGACCGTGGACCGCAGAATGCCAATCTATGCAACCGTGAAACACAAGATGCTGGGTATCCTGACGATAGACGCACCGTTCCACTACCTGAGCCAATTGGCCCACCGCACGATCCACATCTACGGCACCTACGGGGGAAGCGATGAACATGGTCATTAATAATATCCATGCTAAAAACGGATGCCGAGCCGAAAGCCGGCGTTCTTTCTGCTCAGGTAGCCTCCATCGCCATTTTCCTGCCGGAAAATTATTCATTTGCAGATATCGCCCCCATTTTAAGTTAGACTTATTGGTCTGACTGTTTTGTGGTTAGTGGACTTCCAACCGCTCCGGCATAGAACACCACAATCTTTACCGGTTGCTGGCCGACATTGCGACCGTTATGCAGCGTATCAATCACCTCAGCCAACGCATCACCAGATTGGAGGCGTTTTACCTCGCCACTCTTGAGGCGGACTTCCAGTGTACCTTCCAAAACCATGCCGAACGACGGCACGGAATGTTCATGCCATCCGGTTTCGCTCCCCGGCATAATTTCGACAAGTAGACCGGTGATCTCCGCTTGCCCTGCAGGATAAACAATCAGCTGCCCATTCCAGGTACTGGTTGTTTTGAGTAGCGGGGTGACCTTAACACCGCTAGAATTATCCAGCGCAGGCACGTTGAGCGGCAGCCCAAAAGCCAATACAAATAGGAATATTCTATAATTGAAAATCATTTATTCTCATTCCAAAGTTTGACGGTTGCGAGTAGTTTTTTGGGAAAATTTAGTTTATTATGCTTCACTTTAAGCTGGCAATCATCGGCAGTTTAAGAATTCTACTTAGGCCAAATACAAAATACTACCAAGCATTGGATGATCACTCTACGCAACTTTTCCCTCCAGCGAGGCGGACGACCTCTGTTTGAGGATGTCTCTCTTACCGTCTATGCCGGCTGGAAGGTAGGTCTTACCGGCGCCAACGGCAGCGGCAAATCCAGTTTATTCTCCATGCTGTTGGGTCAGATTCAGCCTGATGCCGGTGACCTGGAACTGCCCCTTCATCTCACCATCGGTCATGTGGCCCAAGAAACCCCGGCCCTCACCGCTCCCGCCATTGAGTATGTGCTGGATGGCGATGCCGAATTACGCCGATTGGAGGCCGCACTGGCAGAAGCGGAGGCAACCGACGACGGGGTACGCATCGGCGAGTTACATGGACGCATCGATGCCGTCGGCGGCTATGCCGCCCGGGCACGGGCCGGGGCGTTGCTCCACGGTTTAGGTTTTGCGCCGGCCGAACACGATCGGCCCGTGGCGGAATTTTCCGGCGGATGGCGGGTGCGTCTCAACCTCGCACGTGCCCTGATGTGCCGCTCCGATCTCCTATTGCTAGACGAGCCCACCAACCATCTGGACCTCGATACTGTGCTGTGGTTGGAACAGTGGCTCAAGACCTATCCAGGAACACTGCTGCTCATCTCCCACGATCGCGACTTTTTGGACAACGTAGTCGATGCTGTGGCACACATTGAGGAGCGGCGTATCGACCTCTACCGCGGCAACTATGCCGCCTTCGAGCGCACCCGCGCGGCACATCTGGCCAGCCGCCAAGCTGCCTACGTCCATCAGCAGCAGGAAATTGCCCACATCCGCTCTTTTGTCGACCGCTTCCGGGCCAAAGCCACCAAGGCAAGGCAGGCGCAAAGTCGGCTTAAGGCCCTGGAACGGATGGAACTGGTGGCGGCCGCTCAAGTGGACTCACCGTTTCGTTTTCGCTTTGCCCCTGCGCGCAAAACTCCTCACCCATTATTGGTCTTGGAAAAGGCGGCAGCGGGTTATGGTCCGACCGTAATATTGCAAGAATTGGGGCTTTCCCTGGAGCCGGGAACACGAATTGGTTTATTGGGACGCAATGGCGTGGGCAAGTCCACTCTTATCCGACTCCTCGCCGGAATACTTGCCCCCCTCGCGGGGCAGCGTACCGAGGGCGAAGGATTGGTGGTGGGTTACTTTGCCCAGCACCAATTGGAGCAACTCGATCCGCAGGCTTCTCCCCTACTCCACCTTCAGCGTCTCGATCCCGTTGCTACCGAATCAGGTCTGCGTAATTTTCTGGGAGGATTTGGATTCTCCGGGGACGATGCCTTACGTCTGGTGGGACCGTTTTCAGGAGGAGAAAAGGCACGTCTGGCGCTTGCATTGCTTGCCTGGCAGCGTCCGAACCTGTTACTCCTGGACGAGCCGACCAATCACCTCGATCTACGGATGCGCGACGCGCTGACCCTGGCTCTCCAAGAATTCACCGGGGCATTGGTGCTGGTCTCCCACGATCGTCACCTTTTGCGCAGTCTTGCCGATCGTTTTTTATTGGTGACCAACGGGCGAGTGTCCTCCTTTGATGGTGACCTGGATGACTATCGCGCTTGGCTCGCGCAAGACCGTCGTACGGCCGATCAAGCCGTAGAGGGGGCTCGTCCTGCGAATGAACGCCGCGAACAGCGTCGCCTGGAGGCCGAAGCCCGTCAACGTCGCTCCATCCAGCGCAAACCCCTAGAAAAACGTATCAAAGGATTGGAAGAACGTCTTGCCCAACTCCAAGAAGAACAAACACGCCTGGATGCTGAACTCGCCGACGCTTCCCTCTACGACACCGCATCCGGCCCGGCAGCAAAAGAACGACTGCGTACGGTCCTGCAACGCCAGGGGCGGATTGCTCAAGAGATTACCGTAGTAGAAAGTGACTGGATGGAGGTCGCGGAGGCCCTGGAAGGGCTCGAAAACTGGGGGATTCCTGCGTGGGGTACGCAGCCACTTTAGGCAGTCTCCGGCAAAATGAGAATTGCTGGCTCGGAAGAGATTAGCCTCATCACTCTGCGTCGTTCTGTTACAATCCGAGGTTCCCAAGTCTGGTAACCCAAGATAATTCCATGATCGAATCCGTATTTCCCGCGCTTGAGATCCGTGGCCACAAACTACTCCCTATCATTCAAGGGGGAATGGGGGTGGGGGTCTCAGCCCATCGGTTGGCCGGTACTGTCGCTAAGGAAGGGGCGATAGGTACCATTGCCAGCGTTGAGCTACGCCGCCTACACCCGGACATCATGGAACAGACCGGCAATTCCAAGGATCATGAGATACAGTCTGCCAGCAACTTGGTTGCCCTAGACCGGGAACTAATCGCTGCTCGTGAGATTGCCGGTCCGGCTGGCTTCATTGCCGTCAATGTGATGAAGGCGGTCAAACACTATACCGATCTGGTGCGTCAAGCCTGCAAGAGCGGCGCTAATGCCATCATCATGGGCGCGGGATTACCTTTTGACCTGCCGGAATTGACCAAAGAGCACGAGGACGTGGCCCTTATCCCTATTCTGTCCGAAGAGCGTGGGGTACGTGCGGTACTCAAACGTTGGATGCGCGGCGGGCGGTTGCCCGATGCCATCGTGATCGAACACCCGCGCTACGCGGGCGGCCATCTGGGGGCAACCCGCATTGAAGACGTAGATGACCCTAAGTTCGACTTTGCACGGGTATTGGATGCCATTCGCGATGTCTTCACCCAACTCGGATTGGCGGTGGACCGAATTCCTTTGATTCCAGCAGGCGGCATCAATTCCTTTGAAAAAATAAAGGAGATGTTTGCCATGGGGGCTCGTGGGGTGCAGATCGGGACTCCCTTTGCCGTCACTGCGGAAGGCGACGCCCACGATACCTTCAAGAAGGTCCTAGTGTCCGCCACTCCCCAGGACATCATTACCTTCATGAGCACTGCCGGTCTGCCATGTCGAGCCGTACTTACTCCGTGGCTCAAACGCTACCTGCGCAACGAATCGAAGTTGCGGTTTAAGGCCGTTCCTGGTCAAGGGGACTGTGTCCGCAATTTGGAATGCCTTACCTATTGTGGACTCAAGGACGGACAACCGGAGGCTGGACAATTTTGTATCGAGACCCAGCTTGCCGCTGCCCAGAAGGGGGATTTACGGCAAGGATTATTCTTCCGTGGCTCCGAGGGGCTACCTTTTGGTCACGAGATTCGTCCGGTGTCTGAGCTGTTGGACTACCTACTTACCGGTCACTTGCCAGAAACCCCACCTGTCCTGCTCGTCTGAGTTTGTGTGAATCAACTATCCAGGTCTCTATTCCATGGTTGAATCCAACTCTGCCCCCCACGCCTCCCCTTTGTTTCCGGCCCTGCTCGCCGCCCCTTTGGGGCTCGTTCCCGTTGCCGTTCATTCTACCGCCTTGGCCTTTGCCCTCAACCGACTTTTTGCGCGCCAAATTAAGGAAGGAGAGATGGATTTTCTGGCGGATCGGGTAATTGCCATAGAGATCCGTGACGCACGTCTTGCTTTCCGCCTAACGCTTTCTGGTGGTCAGTTAGCCGCTGCCAGCAGGGGGCCCGTCGACCTTATCGTGGGCGGGTCAGTTTATGATCTACTGCTGCTCGCGACGGGTCGTGAGGATCCCGATACCTTATTTTTCCAGCGTCGTCTGTCCTTGGATGGGGATACGGAACTCGGGCTTTATGTGAAAAATTTCCTGAATAGCCAAGACCCTCAGGAAGTTCTCCCAGCGCCCTTACGGCTGTTTTTGCCGCACTTAGCGCCACTTTACGACCGGTTGTTCGGGTCAAAGAATAATCTCTAGATCGAGATAGGCAAGTCCCGGTTAAAAAACTACCAGGAACCAACCGCCGCGTAGCGGCGTAAT
>CAUYUB010000256.1:0-2752 GCA_963575685.1 Gammaproteobacteria bacterium
CATTAGCTGACCCTTATTTTTATCTCTAATGGCGCACGCGATATTTTCGATATCGAATTGCCCAGAAAATCGATGACTAGCATCCTGTTTTCTTCTTCCCCGAAAATCGTTTTCCATCTCAATTTTTGCGGCATCGATCTGTGCCTCCGTTACTTGTAATCTGGCACCACCGTCCATGAGCTTTGCAGCGGAGACCGCACGGCTGGTCTCGATCTCCAACAATTTTTCCGAGGACGGTTCACTATTTTCCACAACCGGAGAGGTTGGTTTTCCCGGCAGCAACTTTCTTCGTGGCAGAAGTGAATCAAGAGATCTCATATTCGTTGATTCGCCGGCAGCTACTTACTTCTAAAGGTCCGACTCGCCGCCCACCTGCCCGCCAGAGCGAAGCAGAAGCGGAGAGCGTCGATTAAAACCGCGATAGTGTCAAACCATAACGGACGCAGGGTGAATGCGGACAGTGCAGGTAAGGATTGTCGCAAATTTTCACTCCCGAGGGTGACTTAGGTCTCAGGGTCGTTTGAAAATGCCGAGATTTCGACGCTAGTATATCCTGTGGTGGTGGTAAAAACACCAGGGATGCTGGGATGCCTCCCTGGTCGACCTCAATGCCGTAATTCCTCGGGAATGGGGAGATTATCAAACACCCGGGGCTTGGGTTTAGCACCGCTCTCGCGGAGTTGGTAAACGAAGGCAAGTACCTGCGCCACCGCCTGAAAAAGGCCTGCCGGGACCTCTTTGTTCAATTCAGCGTGATGGTAAAGGGAGCGGGCTAGGGCCGGAGCTGCGATCTGCGTCACACCTGCCTCTTTGGCGATTTCGCGGATGCGGGTCGCCACAAAATCCACCCCCATGGCAACCACCTGCGGGGCGCGCATCTTGGCCGAGTCATAGCGCAGGGCGACGGCGTAGTGGGTAGGATTGGTAATGACGACATCCGCCTTGGGGACCTCCGCCATCATCCGTCGTTTCGACATCTCCCGCTGCATCTGACGGATACGTCCCTTCACCTCTGGCCGACCATCACTTTCCTTCATTTCATCACGAACTTCCTGACGAGTCATTTTAAGTCCGTGGCTGTGCTCCCAAAGCTGAAAGGGGGCATCCGCAGCAGCAACGATGATCAATGCCGCCGCCAGGAACAGAAATCCCCAGGCAAGGATTTCCCCAAGCCGGGCGATCCCCACCAACAGATCTCCCTGCCCCAAACTCAATAGCTCCGCGGCGTGGCGACGCAGCAACCATATTCCCACCCCACTCATCAAGAGAAACTTGGCGAGGGCTTTCCCTAATTCCGCCAGGCCCTGCCAACTGATCAGGCGTTTGATTCCCTCAATGGGGTTCAAACGTTCAAATTTAAAACCGAGCGCCTCGGTACTGAAAGACCACCCCCCCAGGGCCATCGGTGCCACCAGGGCTGCAATCACGAGCAGGGTAATCAGCGGCGCCATATCGCGGAGGGCAGTCAACGAAAGTTCACTGAACATACGTCCCAACCAAAGCGGGTCGTGGACCTGTTCTCGAGTCAAAGAGAACCCTCGGCGCATCAAATCCGCGAGGGATGCAATGATCTGCCGGTTGTAGATAAGCAGACCAACTGCGCCGGTCAATGTCACCACCAGGGTGTTGAGTTCCCGCGAACGTGGTACCTGGCCGCGTTTTCGGGCCTCCTCCTGGCGTCGCGGGGTCGCCTCTTCCGTTCGTTCTTGATCGCTTTCCTCTGCCATGATCTATTTCCTCGTCGGAATAGGTAGACCATGCACCACTTCGAGAGAGGCCTGCAGCAGGCCGTCCATCTGACCCGCAAGGATGGGGAGAGTGTATATTATGATGAGAATACCCACTCCCAGGGTAATGGGAAATCCCACGGAAAAGATGTTAAGGGCAGGAGCAGCACGAGTAACTACCGCAAAGGAGAGGTTGATCAACATCAGCACACCCACCGCAGGCAAGGCAATGAGTAGCCCCCCGCGCAGGATCACCCCAGCCCACACGGTAACATCCCACCATGTCTCCGGTGCCGGCCCAATGACACCGATCGGCAGGCTACGGAAACTCTCCGCCAACGCCTCTAAAGACAGAAGGTGTCCATTCAGGGACAGATAGACAAGGGTCACCAGCAAGCTATAGAACTGGCTTACGATGGGCACCGGCACCCCGTTCTGAGGGTCTAGTAGGGAGGCAAAACCCAACCCCATCAGTTGTCCCACCATTTGTCCGCCCAATTCCACTGCCGCAAACACCAAGCGCAGGGTAAAACCCATGGCACTCCCGATCAGCACTTGGTTGAGTACGCTGAGGATCGCGTCGAGACTCAAAGGGTTGATAGGCTGCGGTGGTGGAAGGGTAGGAACGATCACGGCGGTAATTACCACCGCAAATCCGATACGGACCCGTGCCGGGATCGTCTTTGTCCCCATGACCGGTGCAGTCATGAGCAGACTCGCTACCCGAAACAGGGGCAAGAATACCGCCTCCACCCAGGAAGCGATTTGGTCGTCGGATAGTAGGCTCGAGGTCACGGAAATGCCTCACCCGATGAGGGACGGACGTTGCGCCAAAGGTGTTGTTCGCACGATAAGGGTAACGGTTGCACTATCAATCAGTCGTTGACGGCAATCTTGATGATCTCATGTTGCTTGCTACGCCGTCCAAAATCCAGTGAAGAAAACGGTGGTCCGTCTAGGCAACTTCCGGTTAAAGAACGACCAGATCGGTCAATGCCGCGTAGCGGCGTAATGTAATTATCCGT
>CAUYUB010000257.1:0-2743 GCA_963575685.1 Gammaproteobacteria bacterium
TCAGCCTTGGAAGAGGCCATCATCACGGCTTATCAACGGTTGGAAACCGAGGCGGGCCACCCCATTGAGGTGGCGGTACGCTCCTCCGCCACCGCCGAGGACCTCCCTGAGGCCTCCTTTGCCGGCCAGCAGGAAACCTTTCTAAACGTGCGAGGTATCGAGGCGGTCAAACACGCCATCCGCCATGTCTTTGCCTCCCTCTACAACGATCGTGCCATTGCCTACCGCGTCCACCACGGTTTTGCCCACGACGCCGTGGCCCTTTCGGCGGGTATCCAACGGATGGTGCGGAGCGACCTTGGGGCCAGCGGCGTGCTGTTCACGCTGGATACCGAATCTGGTTTTCGCGAGGTAGTTTTCATCACCGCCGCCTACGGTTTAGGCGAGATGGTGGTACAGGGGGCGGTCAACCCCGACGAATTCTATGTCCACAAGCCGATCCTGGTTGGCAACCGTCGTGCCATTCTGCGCCGTACGCTGGGCTCCAAACGGTCCAAAATGATTTATGGCGACGCCGATGGTCCTGCCACCGTGGTGGTGGATGTGCCCGAAGCGGAACGCCGCCGCTTTTCGTTGACCGATGCGGAAGTAGAATCCCTCGCGCAGCAGGCGGTCGTCATCGAAAACCATTATGGTCGCCCCATGGATATCGAGTGGGGCAAGGATGGTCTTGATGGTGGAATTTATATCCTCCAGGCCCGCCCGGAGACGGTGAAGAGCCGTACCCAGCGGCTCACCCGCTACCACCTGCATGCCCGTAGTCAGGTATTGGCCCAGGGACGAGCTATCGGCCAGAAGATCGGTGCCGGCATCGCCCGGGTGCTCCACTCCGTACGCGAGATGGATAAGGTCCGGCCCGGTGACGTGTTGGTCACGGATATGACCGACCCGGACTGGGAGCCCATCATGAAACGTGCTGCGGCCATCGTTACCAATCGGGGCGGGCGCACCTGTCATGCCGCGATCCTGGCCCGTGAGCTGGGCATTCCCGCCGTGGTGGGCTGTTTCGACGCAACCACGAGCATCACCGATGGGGTCGAGGTGACCGTTTCCTGCGCCGAAGGCGATACCGGTCAGGTCTATAGCGGGAAACTACCCTTTGAGGTACGGGAGCTGACACTGGATGCCATGCCGTCGCTCCCTGCCAATCTCAAGATCATGATGAACGTCGCCAATCCCGAGCGTGCCTTCGACTTTCAATTTTTACCCAACGCTGGAGTTGGGTTGGCACGTTTAGAGTTCATCATCAACCGCAATATCGGTATCCACCCCAAGGCCCTGCTGAACTACGACCGTCTGGATTCGCCACTCCGAGCTACCATTGATGAAATGATGGTGGGCTATTCAGATCCGATCACTTTTTATATCGAAAAACTCAGCGAAGGCATTGCTACCATTGCCGCCGCTTTTTATCCCAAGCCGGTCATTGTGCGGATGTCGGATTTCAAGTCGAACGAATACGCTAATCTTATCGGTGGTCAGAATTATGAACCTCGAGAAGAAAATCCGATGATTGGCTTCCGTGGTGCTGCGCGCTATATCGCGCCCAACTTCCGCGATTGTTTCGACCTTGAATGCGCTGCCCTGCGTCAGGTACGCGAGGATCGCGGCCTGACCAATGTCGAAGTGATGATCCCTTTCGTGCGAACCGTGAAGGAAGCCGCGCAAGTGGTCGAACTCCTCGCTGCGAATGGCCTGAAACGGGGCGAAAATGGCTTGCGGTTGATCATGATGTGCGAGGTTCCTTCCAATGCATTACTCGCCAATGATTTCTTGCAATACTTCGACGGTTTTTCGATTGGCTCTAACGATCTCACACAGCTTACCTTGGGATTGGATCGTGATTCGGGCTTGATTGCCTCATTGTTTGATGAACGTGATCCGGCAGTGAAGGTGTTATTGTCCCAAGCAATTCAGGCTTGCCGCACGCAAAATAAATACGTGGGTATTTGCGGGCAAGGTCCATCGGATCACCCGGATTTCGCTAGATGGCTCATTGATCAAGGGATTGATAGCGTTTCCTTGAATCCCGACGCAGTGGTTGAGACCTGGATGTTTCTGGCGGAAAAATCAACGCATTCTACTTCCGAGATATGACCACTAATCTCCATACCGACCGCATCCTAATTCTAGATTTCGGCTCGCAGTACACCCAGCTCATTGCCCGTCGAGTACGCGAAGCCGGGGTCTATTGCGAAATCCTTCCTTATGATATTGCCGATGCCGAAGTCCATGCCTTCGCACCGAAGGGTATTATCTTGTCCGGCGGACCAGAATCGGTCACGGCGGAGGATACTCCCCGCGCTCCTGGGGCGGTATTCGAGTTAGGGTTCCGGTACTTGGCATCTGCTATGGCCTCCAGGCCATGGCGGCGCAGCTCGGCGGCGTGGTTGAATCTTCCACCAAGCGCGAATACGGCTATGCCCAGGTCCGTGCCCGTGGCCATTCCCGGTTACTGACCGAGATCGAGGACCACGCCAGCCCGGAGGGGTACGGATTGCTTGATGTATGGATGAGCCATTGAGACCGCGTCCGCACCCTACCACCAGGTTTCAAGGCCATCGCCGAAACCGACCACGCGCCGCTGGCCGGCATGGCCGACGAAGAACGCGCCTTTTACGGCCTCCAGTTCCACCCGGAGGTCACCCATACCCGCCAGGGGATACGTATCCTCTCCCGTTTTGTCCATGACATTTGTGGTTGCGCGGCATTGTGGACCTCCACCCACATCATTGCCGACAGC
>CAUYUB010000258.1:0-2727 GCA_963575685.1 Gammaproteobacteria bacterium
AAAAAAAAAAAAAAACATAAAAAAATAACCAAATAATCATGCAGTTACAATAGAATGGTGCGGAATGTCGAACCAATTTTTCAAACCAATCATCGTTCGTCAAAATGGTGGCGTTACGGTGACGTTATGGTGACGGTCAAAATGGTGAAGTCTTCCGGTAAGGTTGGTCATACGCCCAACACAGCGACCAACCTTTTTTCGTATCCCAAATTTTGGGCCGAACGTTTTGGTACTGCCCCCTTTTTGCCCATGTCCCGCACTGAGATGGACGCTCTCGGCTGGGATAGCTGCGACATCATTCTGGTCACCGGGGATGCCTACGTAGACCACCCGAGCTTTGGGATGGCGTTGGTCGGAAGGCTATTGGAGGCCCAGGGCTACCGGGTCGGGATCATTGCCCAGCCGGATTGGCATGAGACTGATCCTTTTCGAGTTTTAGGGCGGCCTGGGCTATTTTTCGGGGTCACTGCGGGGAATATGGATTCCATGGTCAATCGCTATACCGCCGATCGGCGGCTGCGTAGCGATGATGCCTATACCCCTGGCGGGGAATCCGGGCGGCGTCCGGATCGTGCGGTGATCGTCTATTGCCAGCGTCTGCGGGAGGCGTTTCCGGAGATTCCGCTGGTCATCGGCGGGATTGAGGCCAGCTTACGTCGGGTGGCCCATTATGATTACTGGTCGGACCAGGTGCGTCGCTCGCTCCTGGTAGATGCCAAGGCCGATTTGCTCCTCTATGGCAATGCCGAGCGCGCACTGGTGGAGTTGGCCGCCCGTTTGGCGCGGGGAGAAGCCATTGACAGTAATTCATGATCTGCGGGGTAGCGCATTTTTGCGTCGTGGGCTACCCGCAGGCTGGACGAGTTCGCTACTACCATGGATCCACAGCGTTCCATCGCGAGCGTCGGTATCACGCTCCTGATAATTCCTGCGGCGACGACAGGAGCCATACGGTGATTCGCCTGCCATCCTTTGAGGAGGTCAGCCGCGACCCGGTGCGCTATGCCCACGCCTCACGGGTCTTGCACCATGAGACCAATCCCGGCAACGCACGCCCCCTGGTTCAGAGGCACGGCGACCGCGACCTATGGGTCAATCCGCCGCCTTTTCCGCTGACCACCCAAGAATTGGACCGGATCTACGAACTGCCCTACACCCGTCGTCCCCACCCCGCCTACGACAACGCCCGCATCCCAGCCTACGAGATGATCCGCTGTTCCGTGACCATCTTGCGGGGTTGTTTCGGCGGATGTACTTTTTGTTCCATCACCGTACACGAGGGACGCATTGTCCAGTCGCGTTCCGAGGCGTCCGTGCTCCGTGAGATCGAGCAGGTACGGGATACCGTGGAGGGTTTTACCGGGATAGTGTCTGACCTGGGCGGGCCAACCGCCAATATGTATCGGATGCGTTGCCGGGACCCGCGTGTCGAATCCGCTTGCCGCCGCCTGTCTTGTCTCTATCCCGACATCTGCCCGCGTCTGGATACTGACCACGACCCGCTCGTTCGACTCTACCGCCAAGCTCGGACGCTGCCGGGTATCCGGCGGGTGCTCGTCGCCTCAGGGCTGCGCTATGACCTGGCGGTACTCTCCCCCGATTATCTGCGCGAGCTGGTCGCCCACCACGTGGGGGGCTATCTCAAGATTGCCCCCGAACACATTGCACCCGAACCACTGGCCAAGATGATGAAGCCCGGCCTCGCCGCCTACGATCGTTTCAAGGCCTGGTTCGATCGCTATTCTCGGGAAGTGGGAAAAGAGCAGTACCTTATCCCCTACTTCATGGCCGCCCATCCGGGAACGACAGATGAGGATATGCTCGCCCTTGCCCTGTGGCTCAAGCACAATGACTATCGGCTCGACCAAGTGCAGACCTTTCTCCCCTCCCCCATGGCCCTTGCCACGGCCATGTACCATACCGGCCGGGATCCCCTCCGTCGAATAGACGCGACCGTCGAGACGGTCTCTGTGCCGAAGGGAGGACGTCAGCGACGCCTGCACAAAGCCTTCTTGCGCTGGCATGATCCCCTCAACTGGCCGCTGCTGCGCGAGGCATTGCGCCGGATGGGTCGTGCCGACCTCATCGGCAAAGGTAGGCACGCCCTCGTACCTGCTGAACCACTGATGGTTAGGGTTGGCGGTAGGATAAAAAATGAAAAATCCAGCGAGATCAATAAAAACCGGGAAGAGCTTCCCCGGAAAAAGGTAGCTACTAAATCTCGCGCCCTCCTTCCTCATTCTTCAAACCTCAAACCGCACAGAAAATCCTAATATTTTTACGGTTTGAAATAGATACTATTCATCGCCCTATCCTATTCGGAGGACCTGTGTACCGTTCGATTGCCTGTCTACTTTTGGTTCTACCTTTCGCTACCGCCACGGCGGGGCCCGTCCGTTACGTTACGGACAACCTGACGGTTCCCATGCGTACCGGGACTACACTGCAACACAAGATCCTTAAAATGCTGCCGAGTGGTACTGCGGTTGAGGTATTGGAGGCCAACAGCGAAAACACTCGGGTCAAGGTCCAGGGAATAGAGGGTTGGGTCCTTAGCCAATTTCTGGAAAATATCCCCCCTGCCCGCAGCCGATTGGAACAGGCGGAGCAAAAGGTTGCTACCCTGGAACTGGAAAACACTCGCTTGAAGAATGAGGTCAAGGGCGTCGCTGACCAACGCAGCCAAACGGAGGGCGTATATCAAAAACTACGAGAGGACAACCAACG
>CAUYUB010000259.1:0-2711 GCA_963575685.1 Gammaproteobacteria bacterium
GATCCCGCAAATTTCGGAAGGGGGAGAAGTGATATCCCTGGGATATACCCCGAAGGCCACTAACAATCTGCTGGTAATACGGGTGATTGTGCCAGTGTACACTGGAGCGGACCCCGTGACGGTGGCGCTATTCAATGGCGGAACCAATGCTTTGGCGGCGGCCCGGGGCTATGCTACCTATGAGGGAATGATTCCTGTCACGCTGGAGCATACTATGGTGGCGAGGACCACGGGAGCAATCACCTTTACGGTGCGGGAGGGGTCCAGATTTGGCGCGGCCCATGACATCAATGGATTTCAAGGGATTCGGGTGTTCGGCGGGGCGCATATGGTGACGATCAGCGTTACCGAAGTTGTCCAATAAGCTCACGCCAAGAACGCAAAGGACGCAAAGGGGATAGGGCGAAGAGATTAAGATTAGGATTACGATTAAGATTATGACTTTGAAGGAGCAGGATCTGGCGTTTCTTTCGGCGGCAACCTCCGGGAACGCTGAGGCAATGGATTTCCTCGAGGTTTGGCGGGAGTATGTGCATCGGATTGATGATCTCGTCGATGAGGGGTGTGAGCCGGAGGCGCTCCTGGCCACGTTTGCCATGGCGATCGAGCTTTATTCGCATCCTTTCTATCTCAAGAACCTGGTGGCGCTGCGCCAGATTGCGCGCAATGTGACGAACGGCTACGCGGATGTGGTGAAGTGGGAGGGGAGCAAAGTGAAATGGCAGGCGGAGTGGGCTGACCACTATAGGCACATAGGCCAGGAGATGGTGCTGGCGGTGGCCTCGATCACCGGGGGATGGGCCGGGATGCGGCATGTGAGCGAGACGCTCCGGACAGTGGGGTGGATTGAGCACCACGATAAGGACGGGCGGCCGGTCTGACTCACGCAAAGGACGCAAAGGACGCAAAGTGGAATTTGAAGCCGGAGGGCTGAAGGCGTAGAGTGTATTATATGAGCGCGAATGCTGTAGAAACTGAGGCACCGCGGAGTTGCGCGGGGCGGATGGCGGTGGTGGTTTGGCGGGCGCCGGGCAATATCAACCACAAGTGTTATGTGGGTAATGTGGTGGATTTTAATCCGGAGGATCCCACCAAGCCGAAACGGGTGCGGATCCAGCAAGACCTTTGCTGGCAAGGCCAGGTGCTGATGCCCGGGGATTATACGTTCAAATGTTGGGTGGATGAGGAGGCGGATTAATGCCAGAGGTCAGAGGTCAGAGGTCAGAGGTCAGCGGGCGGGTTTGGCTTAGCCCGATTCGCGCTTCGGAGTTTGAAGCTTTGCAGCGCGCGGCGGCGGCTGACAACCATACCGTGGTGGGGGCTACGCATATTATTAAGAGGGGGTCGGAGATTGTTGGGTATGGCGGGATCTCTTCTTTGGCTTGTTTGCACGTTTGGGTGGACTCGAAACGGGTGCGGGCGCGGGAAAGCCTGGATCTGCTGAACCTGGGGGAGAACCTGGCGGCAGGGCTAACGGGACAGAAGACGCTGCTGGTGCCGTGCGCGAATAATAGCCCGTTCCGGCCATTGCTGCCGCGGTTGGGATATGGATTTTTGGGGGAGAGTGGGTTTTTTGTGAGGGACGTTTAGGGAAAGGGATGAGGGATGAAACCTGAAACCGCGCTAAGGACGCAAAGGAGAACAAAATTATGGGATGTTTGAATCCGGGATCGACAGATGTAGGGAAGGTGGGGGCGGACTATTCTTCGGTGATGGATGCTTACACGGCAGGGGTGCCGCAATTGCTCCGGACGGAGCGGGCCAATAAGCCTCAGTTCATCAACCAAGGGCTGGCCAGCGCACAGCAGGGGATGTATGGATCCGGCAACCAGGCGGGGATGCTGGACATGTACCAGCAGGCCATGCCCGGGCTGCAGGATACGCAGCGGGCGGCGCTTTCCGGGGATCGCGCGGCGACGGTGGGGGATGTGGGAACCTTGGGCCGGAGCGCGGCGTCGTCCATCCAGGGGATTAACCCGGAACAGACGGGGCTGATGAAGTCGCTCAGCACGCAGGCGCAGCAGGGGCTGGACGCGGGGAGCAACCTGGATGCACGGGATAGCTACCGGATCACTCAAGGGGTGCGGAGCGATTGGGCGAACCGGGGCCTGGGGGTATCGGCTCCGGCGCAACTCGATGAGGCGATGAATCTTTATGGGGGCGGAGAACAACTGAAGGCGCAACGCCAGGGGGTGGCCTCCGGAGTGATCGGGCTCCAGAATCAAACGGTGACGCAGCCGGCGCTGGGATTGGCGGCGGGCCAGGGCCTGGGAACGCAGGCGGCCTCGGGAATCTTCGGATCCGCGGCCGGGTTCGGCCAGGGAGCGGGGCCTACGCTGATAAGCGGGGATCAAAGCTATGACGCTTTCAATACGATTTATAACGCACAGTCGGCTTCGCAGATTGCGCGGGCGAATAATACTTCGGCGATGGTTGCCTCTGGCGCCAGTTACTGACCTCACGCAAAGGACGCAAAGGACGCAAAGGTTTTGAAGACTAAGGTTCACATACTGGTGAAGGTGCGGAATGTGGCGCTTTTGCCTTCTGCGCTGTTGGTGTTTAAGACGATCAAGGTGGGGTTTCCGGACGCTGAGGTTTGGGTTTGGGGGAACAACCTGGCGGCGGGGCCGATGGGGGATGTGCGGGAGGCTTGCAAGAACGTGGGGGCGATCTTTTTGAACATTCCGACAATCAACCATGGGCGGTGGATT
>CAUYUB010000260.1:0-2698 GCA_963575685.1 Gammaproteobacteria bacterium
GGCTGCGCCCCACGCCGTCTGCGTGAAAGCTTCTGTAGCAGCCCCGTTCCATTTCGGGAACTTGAAAAAGCAATCGAGCAACGCGCCTGTCAAAGCCCCAACAGGGGTAAAGGTAATCTCAGCATAGCGCCTTGAAAGCAAAGGGATGGGCATACCCCACTGCGTCGGCACGTCGTATCTCTCGGTGTGAATGGTGATGTTGATCGTGTCCTGGGTGTAGAAAACAGAATTGCGCCATGTGATGCGCGCGCCGCCCACGATGCGGATTAGTTTGTCGAGTGTCGTTGCCATGGTTGATCCTTTTTATTCGATGTTGAGTTGAGCCACGTTGCTGCCGTCGATGCCGTCTTTGTAGCAAGCGGCTCTGACGATCATCCCTGAAGTGACTGTAAACGGGTCTGAGTAAACGAGCGCCGCCGTGTTCTGCGGGGATGGGAAGCTCCCGTCCACGGTGTAATAAGCCGTCTGCCCTGACACGATCCCGCTGATCGTGCAAGAGTTGAGAACGTCCACGCTGACCGTAGGGGTTTGTGCCCGATCGATGTCTTGTACGTTATACATCGTCCAGACGTTGACGGTGTAGGCCCGAAGCCGTTTGTCCTGCGGGTCAGGATCGACCGCGCTTTCCTTGGCGTGGATGATCACTGCGCTGTCAGGGCTCCACTGATGAAGTGACCGGAGCACTTCCACCGAGATTGCTTCCGCGCTCTTACCGAGCCTGCCAGGGTTTAGTCCGGTGTCGGCGAGTTCAGAGATGAGCGGTTGCTCGACGACCGTGATCACCATGTTCACGTCGAACTGCGGCCCGGGAATGTTGGGGTGGGCGACGCGGAGCTTCGGTGGCCGCACCAGCACGCCGCAGCCTTCGTGCGTGCCGTCCTTCTTCACCCGCCAGAACTGCGCCTGCTCTTTCTCCCCTGTCCCGCTGGCGTCCGAAGTGGTGAGCGGTCGGAGCGCGATGACGGGGACATCCGAGAAGTATGGGGAGCTATTCAGCTTGGCTGTGATGTCTGCCTGGAGTTGTTCGAGCGGGTTCATTCAGTTATTTGACCTGCATCTGGTTCACACGTTTCGTTTCGGCCGAATCATGGGGTGAGCCCTTCCCAACCACGTGCTCCCGGTGCCTGAGCCGCTCTTGGAGCTCTTCTTCCATGATCTTGTCATACTCTGCTTGGGCTTCCGGGTCCGAGTCAAGCTCTCTTCTGGCGCACATGAACGCCTCGACCTCTCCTTGCCTCGCCACTCTCATCAGAAGGTTCTTCAGGGTGGGTTTCATTTTTATCTCTTGCCTCTCTGCACTGCCGTGAGCTTGAGCGTGAGCGTCAAGCCCGTGTTGAACGAACTCGTCTTCACATCCACCGCGGACTGCTCCCAGGACATCGGCTCGATCAGCTTCCCGCCCATCAGCACGTCTGTCAGGCGCACGTCGGCTGCACTCAGTTCCACGGCGTTTTTGAACGCGCTGACCGCGTCAAGGTGCCCGGTGATGCCTTCGTCGATCAAGCTCACGTCGGTTCTGATCGGCACCTTGACCGTCGAGACGCTGAAATTGAACTGGATCGACACGTCGGCGATCTGGCTTCCCTTGGCTGCTTCCGTTTCGTGCGGCATCGAGATGAACAGCGAGTTCTTGTCTGAGTCGCCTTCCACCCTTTCCACCGGCTGCCGGTCGAACGTCCACCCTTCAAGCAACCCGCCAGAGACGATGCTCTTGTCCAACCGGCTCAACAAATCCCTGACGACATCTGCGGGTGCGCTCATGTGTTGTAGTAGGACGCTTCGATCTTGGATATTTTGGCGGCGAACCGCCGTTTGAAGTTCGCTATCTCAGCCTGAATCATTGCCTTGATCTTCACCCTTGCCTTGTCGGTGATGTTCCTGGCCGCGATCCCTGACACCCATTCTTTCAGCACAAAATCAACCCCCCAAATCAGCTTGCGCCGGACCCAGTTCTGGTTCTTCTTCCTGCCCATCTGTTTCCTGCGGTATGTCTTGCGCCGGCTGCCGCCGACCCACTGGTCTGATTCTTCAGCGTAAGGGGTCGTTCCGCCAGAGCCTCCGAACTTTAATTCCCCGTTGATATAGGCCAGGGCCGTTTGCTCGTTGAGCGGGATGAAGAGCCGCTTGGCCGTCACTGGCCCATGACCAACGGTGCCTTTGTCGAGGAACTTGTAAATCGGGTTCGCGTTTGACCACTTCGCTGAGTCCGGTCCTGACTCCACGATCTGCCAAGCGGTGTCCACGTAATTCGTCGAGTCGTTGGGGAACGCCCGGTTGCTCAAGTGCCATCTTGGTCGCCTCCCGATGTTGGCTTGGGTTTCCTTGATGAGGATGTTCTTGCCCTTCTCGCGTATCCGGTTCACGACCTTCACCCTCTCTTCAGGGGACCCCGCCTGCTCGATGGCTTTCCGAAGCCTCCTGGCGATGGCCGCGCGTCTCTTGATAGGGTTCTTGGTCATCCGAGCACCGTTCCGTATTTCTCGCCCAGCAAGTTCATGGCGATCTTCTCGAACTCGCGGTTTGCGATGGTGTCTTTTCGGCCTTCCAGAGTGATGATCTCTTTGCGTAGGTGACCGCTGTAGGTAGCCGCGATGGAATGGCAAGCCATGTTGATGATCTCAGGAATGCCAGTGGGGATGTCAGCCGTTGAGGCTTGCGCGAACCCGAACAGGCCGTAAACCTTGAGCGTCGCCCCAGC
>CAUYUB010000261.1:0-2672 GCA_963575685.1 Gammaproteobacteria bacterium
TGGGTGATATTACTGTCTGCATCACGGTAAAACAGGACTAAGCATGAAACGCCTTCTCTTCCTTCTCTGCCTCCTCCCGCTTTGCGCTGCGATTCCTACCCAGGATGAAGCGGCGCTCTTGCCCGACGTAAACACGCTCATCAACGCCTCCGCTCCTTCCTTCTACGGCGACCCGGACGCGCCGGTAGAGCCGGAGCCCTATTGCGCGTTTTCATTTGAAAACAATGCGGCCTCTACAGTGGTCACTGACCGCTCTGGAAATTGCACCTCAGCGGCGAGCCGCCAGAATACAAGCGCCTTCTCAACCGCATCGGGGAAAATTAGCAGAGCGTTTGATTTTGTTAAAGGCGCTCCTAGCAACGCGGATAGCATTGATCTGGGCGCTGACACTATCGGAACGGGAGCTGATTCCGTTTGCATGTGGATATATCCGCACGACTACGGCGAAGCTGGTTCGGGAGTGATCACCTTCAATGGAAGGTTCACGGCTAGAATGGTCAACAATGTTGGGGTTGGATTTAATAGTGCTACCAGCGGCGTGACGATCGGCTCTTGTGGGGGAACGTGCATTAATGCTGCTGTTTCTCTCAATACCTGGACTCACCTTTGCTTTGTACGGGATGCGGCTGGTGCTGGTTCTATTTATGTTAATGGCGTTTCGGCTGCTAGTGGGAATACTGGTACGCCCGTAGCCGGTTCATATAATACGATCATCGGATCATGGGGTGCTGCTGACACATATTCTCGCGGGTTTGATGGGTTAATGGATGATTGGCGGCATTACCCCCGCGCACTAACCCCGACTGAAATAAGCCGCATCTACAACAACGGCGCAGGCCACCAAAACCAAGCCACCTCTGCAACGCGTGCCGCGATCGTGGTGGATAACTCAATTCCTAACCTTGTCGGCTGCGCTCAGGATCGGAACGGCATCGAATTTTGCAATTCGACGGATGCTCAGAAGCCGTACTTGAGCCGGGGGGACTCCCTAGAAAATCGGTTCTTATACTCCGATACTTCGGCTGGATGGGGCAGTACTTATCAAGTTTCTTTCAGCGTGAGCACTAAGAAGCTAGTTGAAAATAATGCCAACGATACCCATTACGTCAATGGAACCCACGCGGCTATTTCGGTAGTTGGCGGCGTTCCCTATGTTATGACGGCGCGACTAAAGCAAAATGAACGCACATGGGCGGGATTCGAAGTCTGGGACGGCGGGGGCGCTGGAAGGAAACACGTTTGGTTTAATCTCGCAACGGGCACAGTGGGAACGGTGCAGACTCAATGGAGCAATGCAAGCTGTGTCGCTGTGGGTGATGGATCGTATGACTGCGGGGCCACATGGACACCCTCTCAGGCCAGCTCAGGCCCGCAACTAGCTGTGTTTTTAACCACGGGTGATAATGTAAGCAGCTATTTGGGCGACAACGCTAGTTCAATATATTTTTACCAAGCGCAGTTCAGAGCAGCTTCAACCTCGGCAGCTTATCTCAAAACCACCACCTACCCCCAGTTCTCCGGCCTCAACGGGCATCGGGTGTTTGTTGCGGATGGGGTGGATGATAATTTGCAATCGACCAACGCGGGGGCGCTGGCGTTTGGGGCAAATAAGAATGTCACGGTTCTGGCGGTAGCGGCTCCGGCAAGCGTGACGGGCGATCGACCGATTGTGTATCACGGTCAAAGTGGCACGTGTTATTCGTTTGGCCTAGCCGGATCTGCGGCCAAAGTTCGCCTGGCCTCCACGACAACTAATTATAATCCCGCCACTCCCACATTCGCGATTAGCAAGCCGCACATGTTGAGCGGTTACTATACTGCGGCGGGTGGCGGAGTCGTATCAGTCGATGGTGTCGAGAGCGCTATGGGAGCGATCGCAACGGCGGGCGCGTGCGCGATCGGAAAGGCATCTATAGGATCAGATCCGGGAACTGCAACCACATACTATTCTGGCTCGCTCGGCCCCATTGTGGTTTGGAACAAGAAGCCGACTGACTTCCGTTTCAAGGAGATTGAAAAAGCCCTCGCCCTAAAGTACGGCGTCGCCTATCAGCCTGTAGCCCCTCAAACCTGCGAGGCGTTTTACAGGTCAAAGACGCCTACGGGGTGGCTGAAATTTAGCGACCTCACGACGGTGGCGAAGTCGGATAACACGGAGAACCTTGCTATAAATTCTGAGGACATCTCCAACGGTACGGGGTGGCCGAGCTATAGCGAGATCACCTTAGATGGAGTCGGGCATTTTTTAGAGACTGCCGCGACGGCTACGCACGAGCTTCGACACATTACGATGCCGAAAACAGCAACGGATAGTTATGTGGTTTCAGCAGATGTGAAAGGAGATGGCCGCGATTGGATCGCGTTTCAATGGGGCTCGGGATCTTCGTCTAGGCAGTATTTTGATTTAACTAATCACGTCGCTGGCAACGGTGGCGCATTGTGTTCTAACGCATCGGTTACTGATCTAGGCGGGGGTTATTCAAGAGTCCAATACACCATTGGGGCTGAGGCAGCCGCAACGTATATCGCCTATGTGATCGGTGCTCGAGCTAACGGAACGATCAGCTACACGGGCGACATAACCAAGGGTTACTATTTTAGAAAATATCAAGTTCGCAGAGCGGTCGGTCCTGATTCCACCTACGTCGCCACCACTTCAGCAATCAAACCCG
>CAUYUB010000262.1:0-2658 GCA_963575685.1 Gammaproteobacteria bacterium
AGTGCTGGTCCATCGCCTGATCAGCGCGGAATCGAATGGGAGATCTCGCGGCCGTTCTCATCAGTGGATAGCCGGTAAACGCGCCAAGCGGTATCCGCCCCGTCACGGCAGACGCCGTAGCGGAAAGGAATCGCGCGACCCGCCATGGCGAAGCGCAAATCATTGAACCATACACAGTCTCCGGCCTTTTCATGGTCCACGCGGTACAACGCCGGAAACATGGCGAAACGGCGATAGGGCGCGAGCGTTTCGGAATTCCACGCCTGTTCCACCAGGTTGATATCATCGCCCGAGCCGAAACTCGGGACACGTTTCCAGATCGCGTCCTCGACCTGAAAGTAAGACGCGATCACCCGGCGCGCCCAGCTTGCGTCAACGGGCGGAATTGCGGGAATATCGCGCCGAGAAAGACTGACGTAGGTAAGGTAATAGGCATCCCTGCGCGTCAGGACGACCATCCAGTGGAACGGCGAAAAGGGCTGGGGAATGGCCTCCACCGGTCCCACATCAAGACCATGTCGCGCGGCGTATTCCTCACCCACACCTACGGCATGATGACGCAGAATATCCTGGAATCCAACATAGGAAATGAGCACGGTCAGGCCAAGCACAGCGGGCAAGCGCGTATTCTTCCACCACGCGGAGGCGATCAAGCCACCGAGAATGATTGCCGTGAAATAGGGATCGATGATGAAAGTGGTCGGAATCCGCACGCGCCAGTAGGAGAATGGCGCGAGGATCATGGTACCGAAGGCAGTAATCACGTCTCTGGCGATATGGATGCCGATACCGAGGGCGCATACTCCGACGAAGGTGCGCCAGGAATATTTTCGGCGGTAAACCCACGAGAAGGTGAACGCGAGTCCCAGCGCCCACAGCGGCAGCAGCACGACCGAATGCGTAATGCCGCGGTGGGCGGAGAGATAGGTTAGTGGGTCGATGAAGCGGGTGATGACATCGCTATCGGGGAACGCGGCCGCGAAAAATCCAGCCCACATGCGTACGCCTCGCGGCAACCGATCCGGGCTTGGATGACGTCCCTCGGTCGCACGCGCCAACAAGGCGCCGCTTAACGCGTGTGTCAGGGTATCCATATTGAGAGTATCTACTCAATCTCTGGTGTAATTCCCAACCAATTTCTCAGTCCGATGGCTTTGGTTCAATAGCAATATCTTCCTCGGGAGGCAGAAAATCTTGTTCCTCGTCATCGTCTGCCTCCTCCTCAATTTCTTCTTCAGCCTCTATCGGTGAGGTAAGGCTATCGTTGTCTCTTGTAAAACGCCACTGCTCTGCGAAACCAATGAGGGCGACAGCCAGGGGAGTATGGTGCAGACCTGCCGAAGTGGCAGCAAAATGGGCGGCGCGATCCCATTCTCCTTCGGCAAGGGCCGTCACGCTAGTATGCAGTAATGCCTCCGCCGCGTCCTCGGTGGCCGCAACGCCGGCAAGTTCGCAACCGCAACGCCGGCAGGTAATGTTGCCGGCAAGGGCGGCGCGGCAGACAGGACAGCGTTCCATTAGCTTTCCAGGTAGTAAAGAATATCGGAGAGCTGCTCAACCGGTTCCTTCAGATCGTCGAATTCGCCGGCGGCAAGGGCATCACGAATAATCTCAGTGAGATTGATGATCTCATCGCGGTCTTCCGCAGAGGCACTTTCGATAGCACGTTCCGCCTTCTCCACCAGGGCTCGGGCTTGGACTATCGCATGGTGATGACCGGTTTCCTTGGCAGGGTCCGCGGGTGACGATGGAACAGGGATAGTGTCCGAGTCTCCCAATAGGGAGTGAATACGCTCCCGTGCGACCGCAAGCTCCGTACCCGCCAGATGAGATATGGCACCCTGGATGGTGATGGATTTCTCCAAACCGGTCGCTTTTTCCACGGCAGTGACGTGGAGGATACCGTCCGAATCCAGGGCGAGACGCACCAGCACGACGTTCCCCGCCGGGACCGGGCTCAATCCTTCTACCATGAACTCACCAATCTTGGTGTTGCGCGTAGCGTCGGGATTTTCCCCTTGGAAGATCTGTACCTCGACCTTTTCCTGGCGGTCAACCATGGTCTGGAAAGCTTCGGTCTTGGTGACTGGGATGGGGCTGTTCTTGTGAATAATGGGAATGAAACAATTGTGGCTGTATCCTCCGTTCAATATTCCCACCGCACTGGTGCCAAAAGTGTAGGGCGTGACATCTACCAGGACCGCGCTGACATCTTCTCCAGCGATCATGCCACCCTGGATGGAAGCGCCCATTGCTACGCACAGGTCCGGGTCCACCTCGCCCCGCGGCTCTTTCCCCATGATCTCTTTCAAACGCTGGGAGACCAGCGGGGTACGGGTAGCCCCTCCCACCAGCAATATCTCATCAATGGCTGAAGCGGTCAGTCCTGCCCCTTTGAGGGCGATATGGACCGCGTTCAGCGTTTCCTCGATAAAGGGGGCGATCAACGCTTCGTAATCTTCTCGGGACAATTCCACCGAGAGATGTACTGGGGCACCGTCCTTTTCCGTCAGGTACTCTTCTTCGATACGGACAAAGGGCGCATCCGAAAGGGCAATCTTGGCGGTTTCCGCTGTGCGGCGAAGGCGCGCCATAATCCGGCGCGAATCGCGCACGTCTACCCCGTGATGGGCCTTTAGGTGATCGGTGATAAACCCT
>CAUYUB010000263.1:0-2655 GCA_963575685.1 Gammaproteobacteria bacterium
AATTGTCCGTGCCGCAGCCAAATTATTTTGCACCCGCGAGTTTCGGTAGTTTGGAATTACGCAAGCGTGCCGATACTGAATTTATTGGACAACAAATTTCCTATGAGGAAAATGTCTGCGCCACTGTGCGTATGCTCAACCTTGATGCACTTGCGCTGAGTCGCCTAGATTTTGTAAAGCTGGATGTTGAGGGGATGGAATTAGAAATCTTGATTGGTGGACGTACTGCTCTTAGCCGTCATCACCCAATTATGGTCGTTGAGGTTATTAAGTCGGACCACTCAGCACTTATCAACTTTCTCGTCGAGCTTGGTTATCACGTATTCACTATTGGCATAAATCTACTAGCCGTTCACTCTTCCGACCCAACGCTCAAACAAATTAAGATAATAAACAATAAGCAACTTGTCTTGTCTGAGTAACTTATCAGTTACAATCAGATCCAGGTCTAAAACGCCACCCCCATGAACAATCAAAGCGATATGGCGCAATCTACTGAACCGCCCGCAGTCGAAACTATTCAACCCGCTGCCGAGGTTGAAAAGAGTAGTTTCGTACCCCCTCCTGAACTGCCTACGCAAACCGGCTACCCAGGTGTGCGCTTCGATTTTAACGATGGTTGTCGCGTCGCGTTGTCTGAGGGCAAGAAGGGTTCGGACGGATAACTATGGGAAAATTGAGCTATGTGTCAAGAAGTATCTCCGCGATGGCGATATTTGACACATAACTCAATGAGAATCTATCCGCCTCTGGCATTTCCTGCGCAACTAATTGATCTCAATCTTAGCTGGTAGGTGGATAGCTCGACCGGTCCCATCAACCGAACTTGGGTAAATGTGCCAGCGAGGCTTGAATCGCTTCCTCTGGATAGATGTAATCCTCCAATGCGCCGGAAAAGTATTTATCGTAAGAGGCCATGTCAAAATGGCCGTGACCGGACAAATTAAAGAATAGGGTCTTGGGTTCTCCGGTCGCTTTGCAACGCAAAGCTTCGTCAATGCAAGCACGGATAGCGTGGCAAGATTCTGGTGCTGGGATTATGCCCTCAGCCCTGGAAAAAACGACGCCAGCCTCAAAGGTAGCTAATTGCGGTACGACCGCGGCTTCGATCAAACCTTCGTATAGTAGTTGCGACACCAATTGCGAATCGCCGTGGTAACGCAACCCACCAGCATGAATGCCTGGCGGCACGAAATCGTGCCCCAAGGTATACATCAACATCAGCGGTGTATAGCCGGAGGCATCGCCGAAATCGTAGGTGTACACCCCTTTGGTCAGCGTTGGGCAGGAGGTTGGTTCTACCGCCACCAAACGAAGGTTCTGGGCACGAGCTTCTCCAGCTGCCTTGTCGGCCAGGAAGGGGAAAGCCACACCAGCGAAATTGGAGCCACCACCACAGGCGGCGAACACCATGTCTGGATAATCACCCACCTTATCGAACTGCTTCTTTGCCTCCAAACCAATGACGGTTTGGTGATGACAGACGTGATTAAGTACTGAGCCCAGGGCGTAATTGGTATCGGAACGGGAGGCTGCGTCTTCCACCGCCTCGGAGATGGCGATACCCAGACTGCCAGGCGAATTCGGGTCTTTGGCCAGAACATCGCGACCTGCCTGGGTCAGGTCGGTTGGGCTGGCGAACACTTCCGCACCCCAGGTATGCATCATGGAGCGACGGAAGGGCTTTTGTTCATAGCTCACCTTGACCATATAAACCCGTACTTCCAGCCCGAACATACTTCCGGCCAGTGCGATGCTGGAGCCCCATTGTCCGGCACCGGTTTCAGTCGCAATGCGCTTGATACCAGCCTGCTGGTTGTAATAGGCCTGTGGGACAGCGGTGTTGGGTTTATGCGAACCGGCCGGGGAAACTCCTTCGTTCTTGTAGTAAATTTTGGCTGGAGTTCCCAAAGCAGCCTCCAGACGATGGGCGCGAAACAACGGACTGGGTCGCCACAGACGATAGACTTCACGCACCGCGTCCGGGATGGGTATCCAACGCTCGCCTGACATCTCCTGTTCCAGCAAAGCCATCGGAAAGATGGCCAACATCTTGTCTGGACTTACTGGGTTGCCGTCTGGTCCCAAGGGCGGCGCAGGCTTGTTGGGCATATCCGCCACGATGTTGTACCAATGGGTGGGGATATCTTTTTCTTCCAACAGAATTTTAGTATCAGGCATATTTAGGTCTCGTAACTACGATGGGGCAGGGTAAATACAAATCCTCACTTCAAACGCAGGCTGTTGCTATTTGAATATTTTTAAAAAGGCATAATCAGTTTGAAGAGGAATTTGTTGCCACTGAAACGGTTTTCCACACTGGTTTCGTGACTCCATTGGCCAATAAAATGCGTGCCTCCCGGCGTGGTATATTTGACGCTAGGTCCGATGGCGAACACTTGGCCACGGTCTCCATCGGAACCCACTTTGGTACCACCCACCTTGTCATCCGTTATCTGCTGCAGATAATAGCCAGCCAATCCGACACCCCATGGCCCGAAATGTTTTCCGACCAGGTAGTCGAAGTGGAATTCGTCGCCGGACTGATAATCCGTATCTTTGTTTTTAGACTTCAGGTTGTACATGAACTTGCCCGATACCTCCCAACCATTTTGGTCCAGGTAAGAGATAGAATAGATCGGTTCGAAGCTGTAA